>JBKJSE010000324.1:0-4758 GCA_046595925.1 Archangium sp.
CCCAACGGCACCGACCCCGACACGCTGGTGCTCGACGTGCTGCAGTACGCGCTCTCGGTCGGTCAATCGAGCCGCCTGACCCGCTCGCTGGTCTTCGATCAGGAGCTCGCCGTCGGCGTCTCCGTCGACTGGACGTGGCGCTTCGACCCCGGCTCGTTCACCGTCGTGCTCGAGCTCAAGCCCGAAGGCGACCCGAAGAAGGCCGAAGCCGCGCTCTACGCTGAGCTCGCGAAGGTGGCGCAGCACGGCCTCGAGCCGCGTGAGCTCGAGAAGGCGAAGAACAACCTCGCCGCGCATCTGCTCCGCGAGCTGGCCACCAACAACGGCCGCGCGCATGCGCTGGGCACCTACGAGCTGATGCTGGGTGACTGGCGGCAGGGCCTCGCGCTGCCCACGCAGTACGAGACGATCACCGGCGAGCAGGTGCGCGCCGCCGCCGCGAAGTACCTCGCTCCCGAGCGGAGATCAGTCGTCACGCTCGTTCCCCTCACCGAGGTGGCCGCGTGAAGAAGAAGCTCGAGGCCGTCCCGAAGCTTCGCCCGCTGAAGATGCCTGATCACCAGGTCCGTAGGCTCAAGAACGGGCTGACCGTGCACCTCGTGCCGCGTGGGCCGCTGCCGCTGGTGGCCGTGCGGCTCGTCATGCGCGCGGGCAGCGCCTTCGATCCGCTCGATCGGCTCGGCGTGGGTGACTTCGCGGCGCGGCTGTTCCGTCGTGGCGCCGCGGGCATGTCGGCCGATCAGATCAGTGACACCGTCGACTTCGTGGGCGCGAGCGTGGGTGGCTTCGCGAATGAAGAGAACGTGATCATGTCGCTGTCCACGCCTTCCAAACATTTCGAGCCGATGTTCGAGCTCATGACGAAGGTGCTGCTCGACCCCGACTTCCCCGAGCACGAGCTGGAACTGGCCCGCCGCCGCACGCTGGCTGCGCTCACCAACGATCTCGACGACCCCGGCTCGCTGGCCGATCGTGCGCTGGTTCGCGCGACCTGGGGCACGCACCCGTACGCGCACGAGACGATCGGCGGGAAGAAGGACATCACCGCGATGACTCGCGATGACTTGAAGAAGTTCCACCGTGAACGCCTCGGTCCTTCGATCGCGCACCTCTATGTCGTTGGCGCGTTCGATCTCGACGCGGTGATGAAGACCGTCGAGCGCACGCTGGGTGGTTGGAAAGGTGGCCCCGCGGAAGGTCCCGTCGTGCCCGAGTGGGAAGGCCTCGCGCGCCCCGGCGAGGTGTTGATCGTCGACAAGCCCGAGCAGACCCAGGTGCAGATGCGCATCGGCGGTCACGGCGTTCGCCGCGGTCACCCCGATCACTTCCCGCTGGTCACCATGAACACCGTGCTGGGCGGCGGCTTCACGTCGCGTCTGGTCACCGAGATCCGCGTGAAGCGCGGCCTCTCGTACGGCGCCGGCAGCTCGTTCGACATGATGAGCGTCGCGGGCACCTTCACCGTCTCGTCCTTCACGCGCACCGAGAGCATCAACCAGCTCATCGACGTGTCGCTGGCCGAGGTGAAGAAGATGAAGGAGCGCGGCCCGAAGAAGGACGAGCTCGCCACCGTGCAGCGCTACATCTCGGGGCTCTACCCCGCGCGGTTGGAGACCAACGAAGCGGTCTCCGGCGCGATCGCAGACGTGGTGCACTACGGGCTGACCGATGAGTGGATCTCTGATTACCGCGAGCGCATCGCTGCCGTCACCGTGAAGCAGGCCACCGAAGCCGCGGGTAAACACCTCTTCGGCGGTGAGCGGAACATCGTGCTGGTCGGCAACGCCGAAGCGCTGCGTTCGAAGGTCGAGCAGTACGGGCCGGTCACGGTCCTGAAGCCGAGCGAGCTCGAGTAGGTGACGCTCGAGGTGTTGTTCACGAAGGGCGGCCTGGTCGCAGTGGCCAAGCCGCCTGGGTTGTTGGTCATCCCCGGGCGCAGTCCGGAAGATCAGGTCTGCGCTCGCGACTTGCTCAGCACGCAGCTCGGTCAGCGCGTCTGGGTCTGCCATCGCATCGATCGCGATACGTCGGGGGTGGTGCTCTTCGCCACCGACGAGAAGGCGCATCGTGCTGCATCGATGGCGTTCGAGCAGGGCCTCGCGAAGAAGAAGTACCTCGCTTTGGTGGAAGGCGTGATCGATGCGCCGCTCGATCTTCAGCAGCCGCTCATCGAAGGGCGCAAAGGGAAGATCCGCCTCGCGTTTCACGGTGAAGCAGGGAAGGACTCCCGCACGCTGGTGAAGCCCGTCGAGGCATTCAAAGCCGCGACCCTGGTGGAGTGCGAGCCGCTCACCGGAAGGCAGCACCAGATTCGCGTGCACTTGAAGGCGAGCGGTCACCCGCTGCTGTTCGATCACCAGTACGGCCGCAAGGAGCCGATGGTGCTGGGGAACTTCACGCTCGACCGCACGCCGCTTCATGCGGGCTCGCTGGTGATCGAGTCACTCGGCGTCGACGTCACGGCGCCGCTTCCTGAAGACCTGCTCGAGGCGATCGCCGCGCTGCGCTGACCAAGGCACCGTTCCCTCGAAAGGGTTGGCCGAAATAGGAATTGAGAACCCCCCGGTCCCCCCGAGAGGCCGAGAGGGTTGGCGGAAATAGGAGTTGAGAACCCACCGGTCCCCCCGAGCGAAGTCGAGGGGTCACCTGCCGCGCGGCGCAGAGGTGGCATCTCGACTGCGCTCGATGCGAACGGTGGGTCTGTTCCGTCGGACGAGATCGCCGGCGAAGCCGGTGTGCGCTTCCTATTTCGATCAGCCCGGCGTCACGACTCAGCAGCCGGGAGCGGCGCCTTGCCGTGCACGAGGATCTTGTCTTCCTGCTTGAAGGCGACCTCGACCTTGCCGTCACGCACCGCACGCACCAGGCCGAGGCCGAACGTGGGGTGATCGACCACGTCGTCGACCACGAAGGTCTCCCGAGGCGAGTACTTCTTCGCCTGGGTCAGATCCTTGCCCTTGAACTGCTCGTCCCAGCTGATCACCACCGACGCTGCGGAGCGCTTGACGGCCGTGCTCTTCGAAGAAGAGGAAGAGGAAGAGGAAGACGACGCGCGCTTGGGGGCCGCGAACGACTGCAGCTTCACCAGCGGCTGAACACCCCGGTAGTTGTGCTCGCCCCCGCAGGTGTTGCACTTCACCTTCACCACCTTGGGTCCCACCATCGCGATGATGGTGTGCGCGAGGTTCAGCTCGCACTTGCCGCAGGCAGCGTCGATCTCACCACCGACCCGGGTCGCGTTGGGCGTCGTCATTCGGGTGGGCGAATAACAGAAAGCGCGCGCAGGTGAAGCGCGTTTCCCTGCCTTCCCGCCCTGCTTGTTCGGGGGATGTACTCACGTAGAGTGCCCCCGCTCATGTCGTCGGAGACCGGCAGCCCCGAAGAACCCCCGAAGCCGTCCGTGCTGTACACGGCCGTCGAGAGCCTCGGGGCCGCCGTCTACCGCTTCGTGGAACAGGTCGGTGGCCTGGCCGAGCTGCTCTTTCAGATCATCAAGTGGTCCGTGCGTCGGCCTTTCCGGGTGCAGAACCTCTTCGCCCAGCTCGACTTCGTGGGCGTCGGCTCGATCTTCATCGTGGCCCTGACGGGGATCTTCTCGGGCATGGTGTTCGCCCACCAGAGCTGGCGCGCGTTCGACCTCTTCAACGCCGAGAGCCTGGTCGGTCCCACCGTCTCGCTGACCATCACCCGCGAGCTCGCGCCGGTCTTCGCCGCGCTGATGGTGACCATGCGCGCGGGCAGCGCGATGTGCACCGAGCTGGGCACCATGCGCGTTACCGAGCAGGTCGACGCGCTCGAGACGATGGCCGTCAACCCGATCCAATACCTGCTGGTTCCCCGCGTCCTGGCGGGCCTCATCATGGTGCCGTTGCTGGTGCTGATCTTCGACCTGCTCGGGCTGACCGGCGGCTACTTCGTGGCGGTCACCGTGAAGGGGCTCTCAGCGGGCACCTTCGTCACGCGCACGCAGCAGTGGCTCGACCCCGAAGACATCTCGGAGGGGCTCATCAAGGGCGCCGTGTTCGGGCTCTTCGTCATGCTGGTCGCTTGCTTCAAGGGCTACAACGCGAGCGGCGGCGCCAAGGGCGTCGGCCAGGCCACCACCGAAGCGATGGTCACCTCTGCGCTCGGTATCTTCATCCTCGACTACTTCGTCGGCGTACTCCTCCACTGATGGCTGACGAGACGCACAAGCCGATCATCGAGATCGTCGAGCTGCACAAGTCCTTCGGTGAGCACCACGTGCTCAAGGGGATCACGCTGAGCGTCCCGGCCGGCAGCACGCTGGTGATCCTCGGCGGCTCGGGCAGCGGCAAGACCGTGCTGATGAAGCACATGATCGGCCTGCTCAAGCCCGACAGCGGCCGCGTGGTGATCGACGGCCAAGACATCGTGCCCATGAGCCCCGAAGAGCTCGAGCTCATCCGCCGCAAGTTCGGCATGGTCTTTCAGGCGGCCGCGCTCTTCGACTCGATGACCGTCTACGAGAACGTCTCGTTCGCGCTGCGTGAGCACCGCAAGGAACTGGGTGAGACGAAGATGCGCGAGATCGTGCGCGACAAGCTGGCCATCGTCGGGTTGAAGGACGTCGAGAACAAGTACCCGGCGAGCCTGTCGGGCGGCATGCGCAAGCGCGTCGGGCTGGCCCGCGCGATCGTGCTCGACCCGAAGATCGTGCTCTACGACGAGCCCACCACCGGCCTCGACCCCATCACCACCGACTACGTCGACGAGATGATCCTCGACGCGAAGAAGCAG
>JBKJSE010000361.1:0-14710 GCA_046595925.1 Archangium sp.
TCAGCGTCGTTCGGCCTTCGATCAGCGACGCGCGTGGGTTCTTCTTCGTGTCGCCCCACGTCCACGGCACTGATTCTTTTTTCGGGGCCGTGTTGCAGAAGCGATAGGCCCTCACCCTGAACTCATTCTTCGGGTGGGCGCTTCTTCACCGCGGGCCTCGAGGTGAGTGAAGGCGGCCGGGTGACGGCTTTGACGCCCGAAGCCGTCTTCGGCCTTGCCCGCACCGGCGGCGACTGCGCCAACGTGTCTGCATCGTCCTGAACCTTCGGAGCCGGCCGTGACCCCAGCCCCCGCCTGAAATCTCCCAGGTGCTCGACCTCGGCCTCCGCCTTCTTCAGCTCTTCCTCGTGCTCCTTCTCGCGCACCGCCTTGCCGCTCAAGCGCGTGTACGCCCAGAACGCGATGATCAACACGCCCCCCGGAATGCTCCAGAGCACCACGCGCTCAGGCCCCGCCAGCAACTGATCCGGCGCCCAGCCGCGATCTCGCGAGCCGACCACCAGCCACGCCTTGCGCTCCTTCTCGATGCGCATCGTGTTCGCCGACATCATCTCGGTCTTCCTCACGAGGTCGGGGCTCAGCTTGAACTTCCGCTCCTCGAAGCGGTGCCGCAGGCTCTCGAGGTGGTCGACCAGCTGCCGCTCATCAGGCATCAACCGCGCCGCCTCGAGGGTCGCCTCGAACGCGCTGACCAACTGCGCCTCGGTGCACTTCCGCCCGTCGTCGACACCCAGAATGCTCAACGCGCGCGCGTACCCGAGCGCGGCTTTGTACTCAGGGCTGTTCCAGTAATTCGTCCAGATGTAGCCGAGGACGCAGAGGGCGTAGACCGCGAGGACGATGAACAGCCCGTACGGTACCGGAAACTTGTGGGGCTTCTTCGCTGTGGGCAACTGCACGGGCCCACTCTAGCGCGGCCTGAAGTACAACACCGCGTGTGAGCTTCCTCACACCTCCGCCGCTTCAGAAGGGTGACCGCGTCGCCGTCGTCGCGCCCTCTGGCCCCTTCGACAGGCCCACCTTCGACAAGGGCCTCGAGGTCATCGCCCGCCGCTATCAGCCCGTCTTCACCGAGCGGATCTTCGAGCGCCATCGCTACCTCGCCGGCACCGACGCTTCCCGCCGAGCTGACCTGCAGGCCGCCCTCGACGACCACTCAGTGAAGGCGGTCTTCGCGGCGCGCGGTGGCTACGGCTCGATGAAGCTGCTCCCCTCGCTGCGGCTCTCTTCGCCCCGGCACCTCGTGGGGTTTTCCGATTTCACTTCCCTCCACTGCGCAGCGCAGAAGCAGGGCTGGCGCTCACTGCACGCGCCCGTGCTCACTCAGCTCGGCAAGCAGCCCGCCGACGTCATCGAACGGCTCTTTGCGCTGCTCGAAGGCCAGCCAGTCACTCCGCTCACCGGTCTGCGCACGGTCAGCGGTGGCATCGCCGAAGGTCCACTGCTCGGGGGCAATCTCTCGGTGTTCACCCGCCTCATCGGCACGCCCTGGCTTCCCGAGCTGCGCGGCTCGGTGCTGCTCCTCGAAGACGTGGGTGAGAAGCCCTACCGCCTCGACCGCATGTGGATGCACCTTCACCTCGCCGGGCTCTTCGAAGGCGTTCGCGGAATCGTCTTCGGTGACTTCACCGGCTGCGACGAGAAGGACCACACGGCCGCCGACGTGCTCGATGAACTCGCCTTCACGCTCGGCATCCCCTGCGCCGCGGGCTTCCGCATCGGGCACGGTGAAGTGAACCAACCCGTGATGCTGGGCGCGCCCGTGCGTCTCGACGCAGACGCAAAGACACTTTCGTTCTCATGAGCCTCGAAGCGCTCCTTCAACGTGGTGTCGATGAGCAGGTCTACCCGCTCGCCCGGCTCGAGGTGTTTCACCGCGGCACCCACGCGCTGTCCCTCGGCAACGCCGAGCCGCACTGCGTCTTCGATCTCGCCTCGGTCACCAAGGTGATGAGCACCACCGCGCTCGTGCTCGACGCGGGGTTGCCCATCGACGCGCCGCTCACGCAGTTCCTTCCGCATGCGGTCGCGAAGGCCACGCTCGCCGACCTGCTCTTCCACCGCAGCGGGCTGCCTGCCTTCCAGCCGTACTTCGAGCGGGAACTCCTCGCGCACCCGCAGCTCTTCGAAGGCGCACAGCCCGAGCTGCGAGCCGCCGTTCGCCGCTCGCTGCTCGAGCGCGTCGCTGCCACGCCCCGGGAAAGGCCTCCGGGCGCGCAATGCGTCTACAGCGATCTCGGCTTCATGCTGCTCGGCGCGGTGTTGGAGGCCGCCACGAAGACGCCGCTCGACGTTCTCTTCTCAGATCGGATCGCCAAACCGCTCGAGCTCGAGGTCGGTTACCGGCGCATCTCCGCGTCACCTGCTCTCCCCGCGATCTTCGCGCCCACCGGTCTGACGCGCCCGCGAGAGCCCGCGCCCGGCCAAGAGGGGCTGTGGAAAGTCCCTGAGCGGCCCACCGCGCTCTGCGAGGTCGATGACGACAACGCGTGGTGTCTCGACGGTGTCTCTGGTCATGCGGGGCTCTTCGGCACCGCGCTCGACGTCGCGACCTTCGGCCAGGCCATGCTCGAGCGACGCTGGGCACCTCCCACGCCCTGGGGCCGCGACGACACGCCGGGCAGCACCCGTGCGCTCGGCTTCGATACCCCTTCCGCAGAAGGCGCCTCGTGCGGCCAACGTTTCGGTACCGGCGGCGCAATCGGCCACCTCGGCTTCACCGGCACCAGCCTCTGGATCGACCTGGAGCGGCACCTCGTGGTGGCCTTCCTCACCAACCGGGTGGCGCTGGGTCGCGCCAACATCCGCATTCGTGCTTTCCGGCCCCAGGTGCATGACGCGGTGCTCGACGCGCTGAAACTGGAGTGAGAGGGTTCGCTTCATGTCCGCTGCACCCGATGACGACGGCCTGACGCTCGAGACGGTCGATCCCACGTTCCCCAAACGCATTCACCTCGTCGGCGTGGCCGGCACCGGCATGGGCAGCTTCGCCGGCATGCTCAAGGCCGCAGGTTACGAGGTCACCGGGAGCGACGAGAACGTCTACCCACCCATGAGCCACATGCTCGAGGCGTGGGGCATCAAAGCGCTCACCCCGTATTCGCCGCAGAACCTCGACCTCGCCAAGCCCGATCTCGTGATCATCGGCAACGTCATCCGCAAGGTGAACGTCGAAGCAACCGCGGTGCGCGAGCGCAAGATTCCGCAGATGAGCTTCCCCGCGGCGCTCGGCTCGTTGTTCCTCAAGCACCGCCACTCGATCGTCGTCGCCGGCACGCACGGCAAGACCACGACGTCCTCACTCATGGGTCACGTGCTCGCCTCGGCCGGCAAAGATCCGACCTTCCTCGTCGGAGGCGTGACCCAGAACTACTCAGGCAACTACCGCCTCGGAAAAGGGCCGCACTTCGTCGTCGAAGGTGATGAGTACGACACGGCCTACTTCGACAAGGGCCCCAAGTTTCTTCACTACCAGGCGAAGACGCTCATCCTCACCAGCGTGGAGTTCGATCACGCCGACATCTACCGGGACCTCGCTCACTACGAGTCGTCGTTCGAGAGGCTGGTCGCGCTCATGCCCGCCGACGGCACCATCGTCGTCAGCGCCAGTTGGCCCAATGCCGTGCGTCTCGCGCGCAGCTCGAAGGCGCGGGTGATCACCTACTCGTCGAGAGCCGATTCCGGCGCTGACGTCGTTGCTTCCCAACTCCGGCTCGGCCCTGAAGGCGCGCGCTTCGGCGTGGCGGGCTCGGAACTGCTCCTCCCCATGGCCGGTGCGCACAACGTCGAGAACGCGCTCGGCGTCTTCGCGGCGGCGACGTCTCTGGGCCTCACCGATGCGGAGATCGCGCAGGGCTTCGCTTCGTTCACCGGCATCAAGCGCCGCCAGGAAGAGCGCGGAGCGCCGGGCGGGGTGCTGGTCATCGACGACTTCGCGCACCATCCCACCGCAGTGAAAGAGACCATCGCAGCCGTCGCCAGCCGCTACCCGGGCCGCCGCCTGTGGGCGATCTTCGAGCCGCGCTCCAACACCTCGCGCCGCAACATTCATCAGGACGAGTATGCCCGCTCGTTCACGGGCGCTGCGCGCGCGTCGATCAAGATCGCCGAGCGCCACGACAAGATTCCCGCAGGCGAAGAACTCGACGTGCTGCGCCTTGCCCGTGAGCTGACCGCGCAGGGCATTCCTGCCAGCGCAGAGAACACGGTGGCTGCGTTGCTCGACGAGGTGGCTCGTGAGGCCAGGCCGGGTGACGTGTTGCTCGTGATGTCGAACGGCGCCTTCGGCGGTTTCATCGATTCACTGCTGACGCGGCTGGGGGCAAAGTGAGATTGCTCGGAGCACTCGTCGCGCTCGCGTCGTGCGGCTGTACCTTCAAGCCCGCCGGGCCCGAGCTGGTGGAGAACACGCCGGCGCTGAGCCAGTCAGGCAAGGCGCTCGAGTTCACGTTGCCGAAGTATCCCGGTGGCGAGGCGTTCACGCTGTCGTCGCAGCGCGGCAAGGTGGTGCTGCTCGACGTCTGGGCCACCTGGTGTGAGCCGTGCGGCGATGCGTTGCCGCTCTACCAGGACCTCTCGACTGAGTTCGCTGCGCGCGGTCTCGAGGTGTTCACCATCAACGTCGACGCCGACTCTCGGCCCATCGCGCCGTTCCTCGCCGAGGTGAAGGTGGCGTTGCCGGTGCTGCTCGACCCCGAAGCGCACTTCGCCGAGTCGACGCTCAAGGTGAAGCTGATGCCCACCGCGTTCCTCATCGACAAGAGGGGCGTCGTTCGGTTCGTGCACGAGGGGTTCGACGAGGGCCAGCTCGCCACGTTCTTGTCCGAGATCGAGAGCCTGCTCGCCGAGCCTGCGCCGTGAGCGGGTTCCGAACCCTCGCTGAGCAGATCGCGCGGGCTGCGGGCGCCGTGCTGCGCGAGCGGTTCACCGAGCCGCGCACCATCGAGATCAAAGCGGGCCTTCGCTCCAACCTGGTCACCGACGCCGATCACGCCAGCGAGGCGCTCATCCTCGAATGGCTCGCCCGCGAGGTGCCGCAGCACGCGGTGTTGGCCGAGGAGACCGGAGCCGTGGGGCAGGGTGAGTTCACCTGGTTCGTCGATCCCCTCGATGGCACCACCAACTACGCGCACGGCGTGCCGCACTTTTGCGTGACCCTCGCGCTGCAGGGGCCGCAGGGCATGCTGGCCGCGGTCTCGTACGATCCGCTGCGTGACGAGCTCTTCAGCGCGGGTCTCGGAGAAGGCGCCACGCTCAATGGCAAGCCGCTGCGCACCAGCACCGTCACCGCGCTCGACCAGGCGGTGCTCTGCACGGGCTTCCCCTACGACGTGCAGCAGAACCCCGACGCGCCGCTGGGCCTCTTCACGCGCCTGGTGCGTCAGGCGCAGGGCATGAGGCGCATGGGCAGCGCGGCGCTCGATCTCGCCTGGGTCGCGGCCGGGCGCTTCGACGGCTTCTTCGAGTTCGGCTTGAAGCCGTGGGACACCGCGGCCGGCGCGCTGTTGATCAGCGAAGCCGGTGGCCAGCTTCGGCGCATCGACGGCGCGGTCTACGAGCCCCGCTACGGCGACGTGCAGGCCGCGGCGCCCGGGCTTTCCGTCGAGCTGAGCCGGGTCTGCTCGGAGTTCGTCACCAGCATCGGCTGGCAACCCGCCCCGTTCAGATGAAGCTCTCGGGCACGAAGATGATGTCGCCCGGCACGAGCTGAAAGTTCTTCTCGCGGCCGATGACGATGTCTTCGACCTTCACCGGCAGCTTCACTTCTTTGCCGTCCACCACGCGCGTCACGTTGACGCTGTTCTTCGCGGCCGATCGGGTGAGCCCGCCGGCCTGCGAGATGGCGTGAATGATGGTCATGCCGTCTTCGTAGGCGAACGAGCCGGGCTTGGAGACCTCACCGAAGACGAACACCTTCTTCGAGTTGAACTCCTTGACCAGCGCCGAGACCTGCGGCCGCCGCACGAAGCCGTTCTTGAGGCAGTGGGTGATGGCCTCGGCGGCGCCGCTGGCCGTCACGCCGCCCACCTGCACCTTGCCGCAGAGGGGGAAGTCGATGTGGCCGTCACCATCGACTCGGTACACGCCGCTCAGATCGGGCTCCTGGTAGACGCGCACCTCGAGCAGATCGTTGGCGGCCAGCGTGTTGCTCGCGCCCGCGTCGGTCAGCAGCAGGTTCGGCTTGAGATCGCCCAGGTTCGAAGGGTACCGGCACGCCGTGAAGCCCGTCACGAGCCCCACTGCGATCATCAGCACCATCAGCGCCCGCATCGGAATCAGTAGTGGAAGGAGAGGCGCAAGACGGCCTCATGCCGCGGGAAGTTGTTGAGCGGGTCGGTCGAGGTGCGCAGCGAGAGCGTGTAGCTCGCGCTGATGTCGAACCACGAGGTGACCGTGAACGTCGGGCCCACCATCGCGCTCAACAGGAAGTCGTTGCGCGTCGGCACCGGCACGCCCGCGGCAGGAGGCCCCAGGAACGTGAAGTAGTCGGCCGAGATCTGTGCGTTGAGCATCAGCCGCCCGCCGATGAGCCCGAGGCTGCCGCGCAGGTAGCCGCGGTCGTCGATGGCCGTGCCGATGCGGGGCACCGCGACCGTGGTGCGTACGTAGCCGATGGCGATGCGGGACTGCTCAGTGACCGTGTACGAGAACTCGGCGGTGCCGATGACGGTGTGAATCGAGCCGTTGGAAAAGTCGCCGCCGTAACCCGCGAGCAGCGTGACGGCGATGCGCGGCGAGATGAGGCCGGCCAGACCTGCCTGCGCACGGAAGAGCCACTTGTCGTCGTTGCCCGAGGCGCGAACGAAGTAGGTGCGCCAGTCGGCGTTCACGTCGACGATGAAGGCCGTCTTGGGCAGGAACTTCCAACGGGCGTTCAGGTCGAAGTTGACGTTGCTGTAGTTTGAGTTGGGAACCTGGGCCGGGTCGCACGACGAGCCCGCCGCGCAGCCCGTCACGAGGCCCTGCAGCAGGGGCTCGAAGAACTCGACCGACCACGCCACCTTGGGGGTCACTTCCAGCGCGCGACCACCCGGGTGAATCGGCACGGCGATGTATGCATTGTTGAAGAGCGACAGCACGCCGACCGCGAAGGCCGGGTTCTGTGTGCGATCGCTGCGAACGAGGTTGTCACCGATCTGAAACTCGACCGCACCATCGCGGTTGAACTTGGTGTCGAGCCCGACGTTCGCGCGGAAACCACGGCCGTCGGCCGACAAGGCGGTCGAGCCAGAAGAGAGCAGACCGGTGTACCAGAGGTACTCGGCGGCCCCGTTGAAGTTGACCAGGGTGGAAGGCGTATCGAGGTCGAACTTCGCCCCGCCGCGGAAGTGGAAGATGATCTCGGGCGAGTTGATACCCGGCGTGAAGCGGCCGACCAACGAGTCAAACCGGCCGTCAAGCTCGAAGAACGGGTGCAACCGGCCTTCGCCGATCTTGAACCCGGGCGCCTTGGCGACCTGGCCGAATGACGGCACGCTGAGCAGCGTCACCGTGAGCGCGACGAGCGCGCGAATTCCTGTTCCCCTCGACCCATTCATCAGTGGTGTTTTGGCCTTAGCACACAGTGTGTGCCGGCAATCCCTTAAACGGAGACGTCACATTCACATCGTCGGACTGGCCGGAGGCGGCCGTGAGTCGATGGAAATGGGCGGGGGCATCTGGGTCGGATCTCCGGGCGGCAGGTAGTCCGGGACTTCGACCTCGACAGAGAGGTTTTCGTCGGTTCGGAATGCCAGCTGCCCGATGCACTGCTCCGCTTCGGCCCGGAGCTGCTCGACCTTCGAGCGTGCGATCGTCACCTTCGTGAATTCGTGTTCAGCGGTCGCGGTTTCCTTGCGGGCCACGGCTTCCTGCAGCTGCACGTCGGATTGCTCGGAGATGCGGAGCAGGCCTTTGATCTGGGTGAGCTTCTCGTTCACGCAGTTCAGCTTCACGACGTCCTTCGTGTTGCGCGCCTCTTCGAGCTTCTGCAGCACGTCCTTCAGGGCGCCGCGCATGCGGCCCACCGAGTCAGCGCTCGTCTTCACTTTTTCCGGATCAGGAACCTTGGAGGCGTCAGTGCCTTCAGCGGTCGGGGCCTGGGCCAGCGAGAACGTCGCGGCTGAAACCAGGAGAACGATGATGGCTCGACGAATCAAGAAGGGGCCCCCAACCGCGTGAGACGACGTTGAAAGGTACGGTCCACAGACATGTAAGTCAACGAGAGTACTGATGCAATGCGTCCTTCGACTTCGCTTGAGGCTGGTGCCCGGAAGCCCGGTCGCGATTCACGCTTGCGAGAACTTCAGGTTCGCCTCGCGCAACCGCACCGAGAGCATGCGCGCGATGTTCATCACGAGGAACGCGAAGCCGTCTTTCTGCCCCTTGCGGAACTCGGCCAGCCCCTCGGGAGAGAGGTGCAGCAGCTGAACGTCCGTGCGGGCTCGAACCGTGGCCGATCGGTACTCTTTGTCGACCAGGGCCATCTCGCCGAAACACTCGCCGGTGGTGAGGGTGGCGATGGGGTTCGAATGGGCGGTCTGAAAGACCTCCACTTCCCCCGAGGCGATCAAATACAGGCCGTCACCCAGCGAGCCCTCTGCGAAGATCACCCCTCCAGCGGCGATGTCGCGAGGGATCAGGAGCGCGCAGACCGCGTCCAGCTCCTGGTTGGAGAGCATCTCGAAGAGGGGAGAGCCTGAGAGAAGAGCGACGCGATCCACGGGCGCTCATTGTGCCACGCGCTGCGTGCAGCGCGAGTTACGAGGCGGGCGCGAAGACGAACGGGTACGCGACCGGCACATCGGAGGGCGGCTTGAAGGGGAAGACCCAGCCCCGAATCGTCGTCTTGATGCAGCTGGCGACGGCCTCGTTGCCCAGGGTGTTCTCTTCGATGTCGATGTCGCTCGTGCGACCCGCCGGCGTGATGCTGAAGCGCACGACCACCTTGCCCTTGAGGCTGGGGTTTCGCTTGAGCTCCTTCTCGTAGCACTGCTGAATGGCGCCCTTGCGGCTGCGCACGTAGGCCGCGAGCTTCTCGCGATCGACGTCTTGCGAGTCGACCTCGGGGGCCTGCATCGAGACGCCGCCGCGCACGGTGGCTTCTTTCTTCTCGCCCAGCCCGACGTTGCCGCCGCCCGAGGTGCCGAGGTCGCCGATGCCTGCCGCTGAACCGGCGGTGCCGCCCTTGGGGCCGCCCGCTGCCAGAGAGTCAGCCGTCGCTACGCCCACACCGCTGGCGCCCGAGAGCGCGCTGGCCACGTCACCGACGCCGCTCGAGCTGCCGAGCACGTCTTCGAAAGCGCCGCCGGCACCGGACGAACCGATGACCTTGAGCAGACCCGAGCGCGAGACCTTCGCCTGCAGCTCTGCCTTCTTCTCGGCGTTGCTGCTGGCCGGCTTCTCAGCCTTCTTTTCCGCGACCTTCTCTTCCTTGGGCTCGTCCTTCTTGCCGTTGTCGGCCACCTCGGCCGGAGGCGGGGGCTTGATCTCGACAGGCATCATCGCCTTGACGAAACGATCAGGGAGCTCGTCGAGGGTCAGCTCGCGCTCTTCGACCACGGGCTGGCAGGCGATGAACGTGGCGCCCGAGAAGTGCACCACCAGCGAGGCGGCCAGGACCATGAAGAAGAACTGGTCGATCTGCTTGAGGATGCCGCCGCGCACTTCTGCGGGCAGCTCGACCTTGGGCGGCTCGGGGGGGGGCGCGACGAACTGGAAGAGCAACGAGACTTCACCCAGCGCGACCCGGCCCTTGGAGGCGTCGGTCAGCGGGAGCACGTACGCGTCGCGGCGCTGCTTGGCGAGGCCCTTGGCGATCGCGTCCTGGAGCGTGATCTCCTGGCCGTTGACCGAGAGCTTGCCGTCCATCTCCTTGGTGAAGACGAGCGAGTACTGATCGTTGACGGCTTCGAAGAGCGTGAAAGAGGGGGGAAGATTCGAGACGGGAACGACGATCGTATTGGTCGCGTTCTGGCCGACAGAGACCGGCCCTCGACGCTTCAGCGTCCGGTCTTCGGTGATCTTGCTGCCCTGAATCAGCGCGACACGAAGAAGCTTCAGGCCGGGCTGGTGCGGTTGAGCCATGACTTTCCTTAGACAGCAACGGGCGGACTCGGTTCCTGAAAACCGCCGCCGCCTCCATGAACCGGAGCGACTCTCAACACTTAGCTCTCAGGCGAGCGGACCTCAAGATTTCCCAAACGGTCAGAAAGCGTCCTTTTCGACGCTCTTCTCGACCTTGGGCACGAACGTTTCCGCGCGGTTCAGCTCATCGAAGTTCAGGGTCGAGCGCTGCAAGATGTAGAACGCCTGCGGCTTCTGGATCCGGCCTTCGACCGTGATGGCGTCGAGGCGGATGACCTTCTTCTTCTTGGCGGCCCCGGAATCCTGGGCCAGCGCGAGTGAGGAAAACAGGGCGATGGAGAAGATGAGTCGGCTCATTTGTCGTCGTCTCCCAGCTTAGCGGGCGGCGGGGTTTTGGGCACAGGTGCAGGGGCAGGGGCGGGCGCCGGGTCATCATCGCCCAGCTTGGAGGCCGGCTTCTTGGCCGCTTGAGCCGCTGCCTTCTTCGCTGCGGCGTCGTCGAGCTTCTTCTGCGCGTCGTCGAGCTTCTTCTGTTTGGCAGCCGCGGCGTCGTCGAGCTTCTTCTGCCTGGCGGCGTCGGCAGCGGCCTTCTTCGCGGCGGCAGCTTCTTCCTTCTTCCGGGCAGCGTCACCCAGCTTGGCCAGGCGGGCGGCCTCGGCGTCGGCTTTCGCCTTGGCGACGGCGTCGAGCTTGGCCTGCTTCTCGGCGGCGAGCTGGTCTTCCTTCGCCTTCTTCGCAGCGGCTTCCGCGTCGGCCTGGGTCCTGGCCTGGGCATCGGCCTTCGCCTGCTTCTCGGCGTCGATCTTCGCCTGCGCTTCGTCGGCGGCCTTCTTCTTTGCGTCTTCTTCGGCCTTCTTCGCGTTCTCGACCTTCTTGAGCTGATCCTTCTTCTCGCGCTCCTTGCGACGGTCTTCCTTCTCGATGCCCTTGTTGGCGTCCTTCACGTACTGCTCGACGCGCTCGTCCTTGCCGCCCTTCTCCTTGTACTGAGTGAAGTAGGTGATGGCGGTCTTGTAGCGCTCGACGGTGTCGACGCCGGCGATCTCCATGTCGAGGTAGGTGACGCCGAGGTTGAAGGCGACGTCGGGCAAGTCGGGCCGGCTCTTCTGCACCAGCTGGTACTCGGCGATGGCCTTGGGCGCCTGCTGCAGGCCCCGGTACGCGTTGCCCAGGTTCAAGTGCGCGACGGTGAACTCGGGCGCGGCGGCCACGGCGGCCTCGAGCTCTTTGACGGCTGACTCGTAGTCGCTCGCGTCGTTGAGCATCGAGCCGAAGTTGTTGCGGGCCTCGGCGAAGTCAGGCTTCAGCAGCGTGGCCTGGCGGAAAGACTCGAGGGCCTGCGGGCGCTGCTTGAGCTGGAGCAGCACCAGGCCCAGCGCGTTGTGCGTGGCCGCGTCGTTCGCGTCGATGGTGCGCGCGTTCTCGAGCACCAGGCGGGCGAGCTCGGTCTTCGATTCTTTGAAGTACACCTGCGCGAGCAGCTGCATGGCGCGCACGTTGCGCTCGTCGGCCTTCAGCACCTTCTTCGCTTCTGAGGCCGCCGGCTCGAGCTTGTTCTGGGCGAGCAGGGTGTAGACGAGCGCGTTGCGGGGGCCGATGGCCGCGGGGTTCTTGCCGATCGCCGCGCGCAGCTCGGAGTCGAGCTGGGCGTACTTGCGCTGACGGCACTGGAGCCGCGCCAGGTAGTCCCACGCGGTGTCCTGCCCGGGGTCGATCTCGAGCGCGCGGCGATAGTTGCGTTCGGCGGCGCCGACGTCGCCTTTGCGTTCTTCCACCACGCCGAGGTTGGTCCACGCGTAGGCGGCCTTGTCGTTGCGGCTGAGCACGTCTCTGAAAGCCGCTTCGGCCTGCGAGGTGTTGCCGCTGGCCAGCGCGCTCACGCCTTCCTTGAAACGAGCCTGCGTCGACGCGTCGAACGAGGGCGCAGCAGCAGGGGGCGCGACTTCGGCCGCGGGCACCTGGCCACCGGCCGCAGGCTTGATCACCTCTGAGGTGGCCTCGGGCGCCGTCTGCGTCTTGGGCGTGTAGGGGATCTCGGCGGTCTCCGCGACCGGCTTGGTGTCTTCCTTCGGCGCGCCTTCGGGCGTGGTGGCGCAGGCCGAGACGAGCGTGAGACTGATGAGGAGCAGGCGCTTCACTTGTCACCCTCGCCGAGCTTCTGCGGGGCCGCGACCGCCCGCTCATTGCCCGTGACCGAGCCGACGGCGCCATCGGGAAAGACCAGCTCTTGCGAGACCAGCGACTTGGGCTCCTTGAGCATCGGGTATTCCTTGGGACGGAAGCGGTTGAGCGACTCGAGCGTCTTCTTCGTCCACTCGTTGCTCACGCGGTACTTCTTCGCCTCGGCCCAGGCGGCCGAATAGACCTCGACGGCCTTGTCTTCAAGGGCGACGGTCTGGCCCGACAGCGCGTCCTGGTAGGTGACCACGGCCTCTTCACCGAGGCGCTTGAGTTCGGGGGGCACCGGCGTCTCGAGGATGGTCTGGGCGAAACGCTCGAGGGTGTAGCCCTTGCGGTAGAACGCCGCGAGGGTCCACTCGACGCGCTTGTACTTGACGATCTGGTCGTAGGCGTCGTTGACCTTCTTCACGCCGGCCTTCTTGGCGGTGAAGCTGTTGGTGAGCGACTTGCCGGTGCCGCCGATCTTGATCTTGTCGAAGTCGGCAAAGATGTACTCAGCGAGCTCGAAGCGCGAATACGCGGCGGCTTCAGCGGCGATGGGTGAGGTCTCTGCCTTGAGGTTTCGTTTGTCGAACTCGTCGGCGGCGGCGGCGTAGGCCTTCTTCGCGCCCACGTCGTTCTTCTGCTTCTTGAAGGCGTCGCCGATGCGCTTCCTGGCGTCGATGACCAGCTCGACCTGGGCGGCCTTGCTGGAGAACTTCTGGACGAACTCGTTCAGGGCGGCGATCTCCTTGGTGCTGTCGCCCTGCTTTTCGTAGATGAGCGCCGCGCGGAACTGCGCTTTCGGGGCGTCCTCGCTGTTCGGGTAGAGGTCGGCGAAGCGCAGGTTGGCCGCGGCCGCTTCGTTGTACCGCTGCAGCGCTTCCAGCACGCGGGCGGTGTTCGAGAGCGCGTTCTCGCGATCCTTCGAGGCCGGGTATTCCTTGACCAGCTTCTGGTACTTCTCGATCGCTTTGTCGAAGTCGTACGACATTTCGGCGTTGCGACCGACGCGGAAGAGGGCTGAGTCGGCGAGCTTCGAGCCCGGGTACTCGCTGAAGATGCGCTCGTAGAGCTTCTGGGCCGAGTCGAAGCGCTGCACGTTCTCGTAACAAACGGCGGCGTTGTTGAGCGCCTTGTCGGCGAACTCGTGCTTGGGCTCGGCGGCGACCAGCTCGATGTACTTCTTGGCCGCTTCGTCGAACGAACCCTTGGCCATCAGCTCTTCAGCGCGCTTGAACTTGCCGCCGAGCTCGAACTTGGTGAGCTCCTTGTAGAGGTCGGACTTCGGGTCGATGACGTCCTTGTTCTCACGCAGGCGCGCGGCGACCTCTTCGACGCACGACCAGCACTTGTCGATGAGGTGGCTCTCGATGATGAGGTTGGTGGCGAACTTCGCGACCTCGGCCTTGGGGTAGGTGTTGATGATCGACTCGAAGCGCTTGCGCGCCTCTTCGAGCTGGTTGTGCGTGTAGAACAGCTCGGCCGCGCGGTAGGCGATGCTGGGTGACTTGTCGTCGCCGGGCTTCGCGCGCTGCAGGTACTTGTCGGACGCGTCGACCAGCTGCTTCTCGAGCGCGGTCAGCTCGATGGCCACGACCTTCTCGCCTTCGGGGCGGTCGGTCGACTTGAGCACGGGGTAGCTCTTCGCCGTGCCGCTCTTCACCTCGAGGTCGAGCTGCTTCTGGTTGCTGAGCACCGCCGAGTACGCCGAGTCGAGCTGGTACTTCACGTCCTGGCTCGAGTCGCGCACGTTGGCGTAGCGCTTGGCGGCCGCACCGAACTGGAACGAGTTGTACAGGCAGTCGGCCAGGTAGAACTCCATCTCGTAGGCGTTCTTCGAGCGGGGGAAGCGGCCGAGGTAGCCGTCGTACGCCTTGGCGGCGGTCTCGAAGGCGGCCTTGGCGAGATCGAACTTGCCCTCCTGCTTGTAAACGAGCGCCTGCTGGTGATGGTAGATCGCGGTCGAGTACAGGCTCTTCTCGGCGAGCTCGCCGGCGGCCTGCACCACCTCGGGATCCCGTTTCCACTTCTCGTGCCACGGGGTGCCAGCCACGAACATGTTGGCCAGCTTGGAGCTCTCCGCGAAGGCCTCGTCGAGGCGGCGATCACGCTCGTAGGCCTGCACGATGCGCTGCTGAATCTTGGGCGCGTCCTTGTTGAGCGGATCCTTCTGCAGCACCAGCCGGTAGGCCTCGATGGCCTCGGGGTGTTTGGTCTGATCGAAGTAGACGTCGGCCATGCGCCGGTAGACTTCGCCTTCGTAGCGGCGGCCGCCGAGGCGCGCGAACGTCTCCTGCGCCTTGGCCAGCGAGCCCCACTTCTCGTCGACGAAGCTGATGGCGGTGTACTGCAGCGCCTCGTTGCGCAGATCGCCGCCGACCTCTTCTTCGCCCTTCTTCTTGGCGTCGGCCTCGTAGAAGTCGACCAGGTTCAAGAACCGCGCGACGGCATCGTCGAAACGATCCATGCGGTAGTAGACCCA
>JBKJSE010000009.1:0-27333 GCA_046595925.1 Archangium sp.
GGAAACGAAGGACTGCGGTCTCTAATCGACGGACGGGCCCGCGTCACCCTCGTCCCTCGGCTCCGCTCGGGATGAATGGTCGGGCGGCGGGCGGGCGACGGGCTCGAGGTAGGCGATGTGCTCGAGGGAGCCCCCGAGGTGCTTGAGCACGTTGCGCAGCGCGGGGTGCGCCTTCACTTTGTTCTCGATGCCGCGCTCGCGGGTGGAGCGATCGGTGGCCTCCACCTCGGCGATGCTCCTGGCCGCGCCTTCGAAGGCCTGCACGCTGTTGTCTTCGACGATCTTGATGGGGCGGGCGAGGGACCTGGCGAGCTCACCCTCCACCATCGGGCGGCTCATGCTGAGCACCTGCGCCTTGTGGAAGGCGGCGTCGGCAGGGAACGCGAGGCGCACGCCCTCGGGGGTGAAGCCTAAGAAGCGCGCGTAGGAGAGTGACTTGCCGTGCCGGGGCGAGGCCTCGCGCACCGCCTCGACGGCGCGCTTCCACTTCTCCTCGTCGGTGGCGACGGCGCGGTTCTCAGGGGTGACCGGCGGCGGAGGCTCTGGTTCATCAGACTCGTGCAGCTCGGGCGCCGCGACCTGGGGCGCCTCCGGCAAGCACTCGCCCGAGGCGCAGCCTTCAGCGCTGCCTTCCGGCGCGAACAGCTTCACCTCGGGGTTTTCAGAGCGCTGTTCTTTCGGCTCCGCTGCGTTCAGCTGCCGGTTGACCAGACGGACCTCCGGCGCTGGGGGCGGCAGAGGGGGCCTCGCGGGCTCAGGTACGAAACGTCGTGGGGCTGGAGCGACCTCCAGGCGCTCCAGCGGTCGTGCCACCTGCTGCGAGCTTCTCGACGCGAGCGATCAGCTCGGGGATCGAGGCCGCCGGTGCGAGGTGCAGGCCCTTCAAGAGCGCCATCTCCAATGCGAGCTTGGGCTGCGGGGCGCGGGCGATTTCCCAGACTGCGCTGTGCACCACGTCGAAGAGGCGGGCGATCTGCGCGGCGTCGCTCTCCTTGGCCAGGGCGAGCACGGCGTCGCGATCTGAATCGGCGAGCTCTTCGGGCGCCTGTCCGGTGGCCTTGGCCACGAAGACGTGACGCAGCTGCTGCGCGAGATCCTCCGCGAGGCGGCGCAGATCGACGCCCCGGGTCCACAGCTCTTCCACGTTGGCCAGCAGCGACTTGGCGTCGCGCTTGACCAGCGCTACCGCGAAGGCGTGGATGACGGTGCGATCGATGGCTCCGAGCGCCTCGGCCACGTCGGCGTCGCTGGGCGAAAGTCCGCAGGCGCTGATCACCTGATCGAGGAGCGAGAGCGCATCGCGCATGCCGCCCTCCGACTGACGCACGATGAGCGAGAGGGCCGAGCCCGACACGGTCAGCTTCTCCAGCACGCAGATCTCCTGCAGCCGCTTGAGCATCGCGGCCGCGGAGATGCGCCGGAAGTTGTGGCGCTGGCAGCGGGAGAGAATGGTGTCGGGGAGCTTGTGCGGCTCGGTGGTGGCGAAGATGAACTTCACGTGCCCGGGCGGCTCTTCCAGGGTCTTGAGCAGCGCGTTGAAGGCGGCCTGCGAGAGCATGTGCACTTCATCGATGATGTAGATCTTGAAGCGGCTGCCCTGCGGCAGGTACTTCGCGTTCTCGCGAATCTCGCGAACGTTCTCGACGCCGTTGTTCGAGGCGCCGTCGATCCCGGCGACGTCGGTCGAGGTGCCGTCGCGGATCTCCGTGCAGGCCTTGCACACGCCGCAGGGCGTGGAGGTGGGGCCCTTCTCGCAGTTCAGCGCCCGGGCGAGCAGGCGGGCCGCGGTGGTCTTGCCCACGCCGCGGGGCCCGGCGAAGAGGTAGGCGTGCGCGACGCGATCGAGCTTGATCGCGTTCTCGATGGTGCGAACGACGTGCTCCTGGCCCGTCATCGCCTCGAAGGCCTGGGGGCGGTATTTCCGGGCGAGAACCGTGTAGCTCATGACGCGGGCTTGTAGCGCGAAGTGCCCGGCGCGGCACCGGTTGATCAGCGTGCGGCAGCCTCAGAGCGTCGCGTAGATGAACGCAAAGCACATCTCGTCGGCCGTGCCCTCACCCCAGGTCACGTTCGAGGCGGTGGGGTTGTCCCAGGTGCAGCTCAGACGAACGGAGTTGGTGCGCGAGAGGTTGAAGGCCGTCTTGCGGAAGTACTGGGTCTGCCAGTGGAAGTCCCAGCGCTGAATGTCGACCAGGCACTCGTTGTTGGTGACGCCGGTGAGGCTGATCTTTTTCCCCTTGGTGTGCATGTGCGGGAGAAAGCCCCAGATGTTGATGGGGAAGCCGAAGCTGTTGGGGAAGGTCTCCGAGTGGGCGTAGTTCTGGCCGTTGGCGGGGATGTTGAACTTGTCGGCCACCAGCGGGAGCAGGTACGCGCTGCGCTCGGTGCCAGTGCCGTACATCAGCTTGACGGAGGTCTGGTCCGGCTGCACCGCGTTCTCGGTGTTGTAGTGAACCTGCATCGCGAGCACCTGGTTGGGCTGCACGCGAATGCCGGTGCCCGCGGGGAAGATCACCGCTGCTCCACCCGGGGCCCACGCGCCCAGGGTGCCGTCGGTGTTCACGTTGGCGCCGCCGAAGCATTCCCAGCCGGGCGTGGCGTCTTCCGCGTCTTTGGTCACCGCGGCGGTGCGGGGCACGATGTACATGATCACGTGGTGCACCACGGCCTTCGAGCCAGGGGTGATGTCGTAGCCGGTGACCACCTCTTCAGCGGCCAGCGCGGGGTCGATGATGAAGCAGCGGTAGTCGTCCTTGAGCGTGGGCGTGTAGGCCGTGGTCATCTGCTTGGTGAGATCGACCCTGGGCAGCACTTCCGCCGCCCCGATGGGCGCCGGAGCATCGCCAGGATTTCCCTCGAGGGCGCCCGCCTGGAACCACTGGCTGATCACCGCGATCTGCGCGTCAGTCAGGGAGCGATCTCCGACGAAGGGCCCGCCGCAGTCTTTGCTCGCCAGCCAGGGCGGCATGCGCTTGTTGGTGGTTGCGTCGGCCATCAGCGGTGCCTTGAGCTTGGCGGCCTCGTAGGTGTCGAGCGCGAAAGGGGCGATGCCTCCGGCCACGTGGCAGCCGTTGCAGGAGACCTGGGTGATGGGGAGCACGTCCTTGTAATAGGTGGGCCCGGTGAGGCTGCTGCCTCCGCCTGATCCTCCGGTGCCGCCACCCGTGCCGCTGTTGATGGGGTTTCCACACGCCGCCGCCAACACTGCTACCGCGCTCACCAGGACTCGAGTCGACATTGGCGCGCACTTGACCAGAGTCATGGCGCGGCAGGCAACCCGAGCGCCGGATGATAGAAGCGCGCGCCCCCATGGAAGCCCTGGTCATGACGCTCCTCGCTGCTGCTCCGATCACCGATGTCGCCTTCCTCCATGAGTACGCCGAGACGCGCCGCTATCTCTCTGGCCGCCCGGTTTCGGTGAAGGTGACCCCCGACGGGAAGTCGGCGCTCTTCCTGCGCGCCGAGGCAAAGGGCGCGGCGCAGATGCTCTTCGAGCTCGATCTGGCCACGCAGACCACGAAGGTGTTGCTCACGCCCGAGGCGGTGCTGTCCGGGGCGAGCGAGCAATTGACCGCCGCGGAGAAGGCGCGCCTCGAACGTCAGCGCGTCTCGGCGCGTGGCTTCACCAGCTACCAGCTGTCCACTGATGGAACGCGGTTGCTGGTGGGCCTCTCGGGGAAGCTCTACGTGGTCGAGCGCTCGGACGGAAAGGTGACGGAGCTCAAGACGGGAAAAGGCGCGCCCATCGATGCGAAGTTCAGCCCCGATGGGAAGTCGGTTGGCTATGTGCGCGACTCCGACGTGCAGCTGATCGAGCTGTCCAAAAACGTCGAGAAGCGCGTGACCAAAGGCGGCACGGAAGCCAGGCCGCACGGGCTGGCCGAGTTCGTGGCACAGGAAGAGATGGGCCGCTTCAGCGGCTTCTGGTTCAGCCCGGACGGCAAGTCGATCGCCTTCCAGGAGACGGATCACACCGGCGTCGAGGTGTTCGGCGTCCCCGATCCCACCAAGCCTGAGCTCGCTCCCGAGCGCTTCTTCTATCCACGCCCTGGGAAGAAGAACGCAGCGGTGCGGTTGGGCGTGGTGCCCGTGGCTGGTGGGACGGTGAAGTGGGCGAACTGGGACGCTGCGGCTTTCCCGTATCTGGCGACGGTGGTGTGGAAAGACGGCCCGCTCACCCTCGTGGTGCAGAACCGCGAGCAGACCAGCGAGCAGGTGCTCGCGATCGATCCGAAGACGGGCAAGGCGAGCGTGTTGCTCACCGAGGACGACGCCGCGTGGGTGAACTTGAACCAGGACTTCCCCCTCTGGTGGAAAGGCGTGGGCTTCTTCTGGGCCACCGAGCGCAATGGGGGCACCGAGGTCGAGCTGCGCAAGCCGGACGGAACTTTGCTTTCGAGCTGGGTGAAGCCGGCCGCGGGGTTTGGCGCGCTGGTGGGTTTTGCTCCGGCGACGAAGACCCTGTTCTTTACGGGCGGAGCAAATCCGACCGCCAGCGCGTTGTTCAAGGTGGTCGACGGCGGCCCGGTGGAGCAGGTGAAGACGCCGGGCGAGTCGCTCTCGATGGTGGCGGCGAAGCTGACCGGCGGCGACGGCTTCATTGCCCTCTCGCATACGTCGGCGAAGACCATGCCCAGGAACGTGGTGATGCGGGTCGATGGGACTGGTGTCGTCGACGTGCCTTCGGTGGCGATCGAACCATCGCTCAAGCTGTCGATGGAGATCTTCCAGCTCGAGAACGACGGGCCGTGGGCTGGGGTGATCAAGCCTGCGAACTTCGTCAAAGGGCAGAAGTACCCGGTGGTGCTCAACGTCTACGGCGGACCGCATCACCTCGAGGTGCTGCAAACCACCCGGGAGAACCTGGTGCTCCAGTGGTTGGCCAACCAGGGCTTCATCGTGGTCAAGGTGGACGGACGGGGGACGCCGCGCAGAACGCGCGAGTGGGAACGGGCCATCTCTCAAGACTTCGCCACCGTGACCGCCGGCGATCAGATCTCCGGACTGCAGCAGCTGGCCAGGCGCGTGCCCGAGCTCGACCTTGCCCGGGTGGGCGTCTACGGCTGGAGCTTCGGTGGCTACATGGCCGCGCTGCTGTCGATGTCGCGCGGCGAGGTGATCAAGAGCGCAGTCGCCGGTGCGCCGGTGGTCGATTGGCGTGACTACGACTCGCATTACACCGAGCGCTATCTGGGCCTGCCGGAAGCTCAGCCAAAGGCCTACGAGGTGAGCTCGCTGCTCAGCTACGTGAAGGACTCGAAGCGGCCGCTGCTGCTCATTCACGGCACCGCCGACGACAACGTGTACTTCCTGCATTCGCTCAAGTTGTCGGATGCGATGTTCAAGGCGGGGAAGACGCACAGCGTGCTGCCGTTGACGAACTTCACGCACATGGTGCCCGACCCGCTGGTGACCGAGCGGTTGTGGGAGCGCATCGCGACCTGGTTCAAGGAGACGTTGTAGTCATGCCGTTGGATCAGGCTTTCGTCGATGACTGTCCGTACGCGCCCGAGGCGCTGCTGCTCGAGGAGATCCTCGAGATCGATCGGCTGACGGGCAGGGTGGTCGCGCAGATGCCAGTGCATGCCGACCTGCCGATCACCCACCATCAGAAGGTGCACCCGGTGCGTCACCCGCGGCACATGAGCGGCGGGTTGATGCCGAGCCCAGTCGAGGGGGCACTGGCTGAGCGAAGCAAAGGTAATCCCTCGACTCCGCTCCTTAAGGAACGGCACCGTTCCCCCCGAGCGAAGTCGAGGGGTCACCTGCCGCGCGGCGCAGAGGTGGCATCTCGACTGCGCTCGATGCGAACGGTGGGTCTGTTCCTTCGGACGAAATCGCTGGCGAAGCCGGTGCCCTGCTCGGGAGCAACGGTGTTCGCTCGTATTGTCGAAGCCCTTTTCAACACTCTCTTCGGGTGTACTTCTCTGAAGCGAGCCTCAGCACCTCGAGATATCCGCTGGCATGAGTCGCCTGCGCCGCGGCACCACGCTCCCACAACAAGACGTGCAGTCGCTTCAACCGGTAGTGGGGCACCGTCGGCAGCAGGTGATGCTCGAGATGAAAGTTCACATGATGCGGCGCCACCGTGAGCCGCGCGAACACGTTGGCCACCGTGGTGCGCGTGTGCCGCAGAGGATCATCACTCGCTTCCGTCACCGCGTGTTCCGCGATGGAGCGAATGCGCACGAACACGCTGAACGTCGTGGCGTTGGCCACCACCCACGCCAGGTAGAGCCACCCATGCTCGAACGCAGCCAACACCGCGAAGAGCGCGAGGTTGGTGAGCACCATCGGCCCGGTGTTCACGACCAGCCCGCGCAACATCGCGCCCACTGAAGGGCGGGGCACCACGCGCTGCTGACCCGTCGACGCGCTGTAGGTGAGCACCCCCAGGTCCATCAGCAGCACCGCCACCACCCGGCGCAGAAACGCGAGACCGGTGAGGTCGCGGAGCAGCTTGCGCGCGAGGCCCCAGCGCGAAGTAGGGAAGGGCTCGACGAGCCCGAGATCCGGATCACCCTCGAGCGAGGTGTGCGCGTGGTGCTTGAGGTGATGCCGCCGGTAGTCGCCGAGCTGCTGCCACACGGGCGCTGCGATGAGCCACTTGCCGAGGTGCTCGTTGAGCGCGCGCGTGCGGAACAACGAACCATGCGCGCACTCGTGCATGAGAATGGCCAGGGCCAGTTGTCTGCCCCCCAGCAGCGTCACGCACAGCACCCACGCGAGCGGGCGAAGCGGCACGTAAAGCAGCACCGCGAACGACAGGGCGATGAGGCCCCAGGTGGTGAACACGGACAGCAGCCCGCGCACGTCGGACGGGGCCATCAGCGCGCGGATCTCCTCGCGGGAGAGAAAAGTGTTCGCGGTGGTCTTCATGTCTCTTCACCCAGGGTCTTCAACAGCGAGGTCCACACCCGCAGGCCCTGTTCATCGAGCTCGCTCATGACCTCGGCGAGCTTGCGGCGAGGGGCAGGGTCGGCCAGTTCTTCGGGGAGCAGTGGATCTCTGGCCAGAAAACGCAGCACCTCGTCGCCGAGCCAGAAGCTGGTGGCGGCGACTTCGCGCGGGGGGCGGCGGTGCATCAACGCAAGCAGCGCCTCGACCTTGCTGGTCAGGGCGATCGCCTTCCTTCGATCAGCGCCCACTCCGTAGTGTTTTTCGAGCTGCGCGCTCTGTGCCGAATCGAGCGTCACGCCGATGACCTGCGCGTCGGCATCGAGACCCAGGCGCAGCAACAGGGCTTCGACGGGCGCGCGTCCTCCGCTCAGATTGTTCGGCCTGACGAAGAGCCCGTGACCCAGTGGCCTGAAGCCGGCGAGGTCGAGCGAGCGCGCGCGGCGGCGCACCAGGGTGGCATTGCGCCGGGGCAGGTCGGCGGTGAGCACGCCCAGATAGTCGCCGCGCCACGAGACTCGTTTGGCGAAGCCGGTGCGGTAGCGGCGAACGTGGGCGAAGCCTTCCATCCGCTTCTTCGACAGTGCGTAGGTGCCGCGGCGCTGGGTGATCAGATCGCCCCGCGAAGTGAGCCGGGACAAGGCGATGCGCATCGAGTTGGGAGAAAGCTTCAGCACGTCGGCCGCGCCCACCAGCATCGGCGTGGTCAGCGCCTGGTCACGCGACGCACCCAACAGCGCGAGGGCGATGCGCATGGCGGAAGGGCGGGGCGCGGACATGCGTCATTTATTTCGCCGTACGGTGCAAATGTCAAAGAGGGTGAAATAAACGCGGTTGGCCGAAATAGGAACTGAAACCCCCACCGTTCCTCCCGAGCAGGGGACCGGCTTTGCAGGCGATTTCGTCCGAAGGAACAGACCCACCTCTGAGCCGCGCGGCAGGTGACCCCTCGACTTCGCTCGGGGGGAACGGTGCTGTTCCTGAGGCGCGGAGTCGAGGGATTGCCTCTGCCTCGCGCGGGCAAGTGACCCCTCGACTTCGCTCGGGGGGAACGGTGGGTTCTCTGTTCCTATTTCTGCACCCGGTCAGCGAATGCCCAGCAGCGGCGCTGGATCGACCGCGCGCGAGCGCCACCACCCCACCCGATACACCCCGAAGTGCAGATGCGACGGCGTGGTGCGCGCGTTGCCCGTGTTGCCGACGAACCCCAGCGGCGTGCCCTTCTCGACGCGGCGGCCGACGAAGAGCCCGTCCTCCCAGTCGTCGAGGTGCGCGTAGTAGTAAAGGGCCGGCCCATCGCCGAGCACGGTCACCACGTTGCCACCGAGCCTGTCGGTGCCGATGCGCCAGATCTCCCCGCGCGTGGCCGACACCACGGTCGTGCCCTTCTTCGCGAACAAGTCGATGCCTTCATGCTTCCGCCCCCCAGAACGCGGCGCGTGCCAGCTCGACCGTGCTTCACGTGGTTGCAGACCCGACACCGGCATCTTGAGCGCGCGTGGCCTGCCGTACCTCGCTGCGTGCATGAGCAACGGCACGCGCGGCAACGACACCGCACCCACCAACAGACACACCACACAGCTGAGGCTCACCAGCCACGCGCGACGGGACATCTGGCCCAGCTCTGCAACTCAGAAGCCCGCGGCGAGCTCGATGAAGAAGGTGCGGCCGTACTGCGGCACCTTCGAGAACGCCGTCTCGCTCAGCACCGGCACCACGTAGCGCTGATCGAGAAGGTTCTGCACGCCCGCGAAGTAGCGAATGGGGCCGTACTCACCCGAGAGCCCGAAGTTGAGCAGGAACGCTTCACCCGCAGACGTGCCGTCCTGCGCGCGGCGGCCCGACTGAAAGACGCCCTGACCTGACAAGCGCACGAGGCCCTCTTTGAGCGGCACCATCGCGCGCAACGAAGCGACGTGCATCGGGTACGCGCCGCCGGTGATGTCGGCCCCACCGAGCATCACGAACGAATACGACGCGTCGACGAGGGTGAAGCGACCCGGCTGCCAGCGCAGCTCGAGCTCAGCGCCACCTGCCGTCAGCCGCCCGGGAGAATTTCCGTACGACAGACACTGCGCCGGCGCTTCGGCGCTGCCGCACGCGGGCGTATCGAGCGTCTCTTCGCTCAGCACCACGAGTTGATCGATGAGGTTGAAGTACCCGCCCGCGGTGAGGCGCAGCTCGCGGGTCAGGTCGTGCGAGTGTTCGCCTTCGAAGGTGGTGATCAACTCAGGGCGCGGTGGCGTGATGGGGGCGACGAGGGTCTCTCCATCGGAGAAGGTGGTCTCGTAGATGGTCGGTGCCCGGAACGCGCGGCCCACCACGAGCTTGGTGATGCCGCCGTCGTAAGGCTTCGCGACGACCGCCGCGCGTGGAGACAGCGCGAGGCCCTCGAGATCGAAGTACTTGTCGACGCGCAGACCCGCCTGAATGAACACGCGGCTGATCACCTGCCACTCGTCGAGCAGCGTGGCGGACAGCAGCACGCGCGTGTGCGGATCTTCAGCGAGCGCGCGCTGGGGCCGCTGCGTCACGAACTGCCCTTGCGCTTCGACGGACCCGGTCAACCGATTGCCGGCGAACAACGTCGCGGCCACGCGCACTTCGCCACTGAACCAATCGGCACCACCCGTATCGGTGGCGCGCACGCGGTTGCCATCGGAGTCGAGCTGCGCGAACCAGCCGCGATACCGGCTCGCGTCGTAGGCGCCGCGCGCGGTGAGGGTCACGCGCTCCCACGCCTTCTCGTAGCGAAGCTCGGCGAACCCGCGCACGTCGGTGTACTCGGTGCCCGGCACTCCGACGGCAGCGCCCAGCGGCGCGGTGGGGATCTGCTTGCGGCGCTGGTTCAGCTTGCCGCTCAGCGTGAAGCCATTCCATTCGGCCTTCATCGCGGCACCGAACGCACGCTCGCCATCGAGACCACGCACGGTGGTGCTTCCCAGCTCGGTGAACGGCGCACCCTCGGAGACAAGCCCTGCGCCGGTGAGCATGAGCGAAGCGCCGTCCTGACCCAGGCTGCCGGTGACGCGCGCCTTCACGCCGTTCTGGCCGCCCGCTCCGAGCACCGCCTCGACGTGCTTCTTGTCGCCCACGCGAGCGCGGGGCACCACGTTGATGACGCCGAAGAACGCGCCCGTGCCGAAGAGGATCGACGCAGGGCCGCGCACCACTTCGATGCGATCGACCGCTGACAGGTCGGGCTCGAGATCGCGCGCGGTGAACGCCTGGCCAGCCCACACATCGTTGATGGGGTGGCCGTCCCAGAGCACGAGGATGCGCGTGTTGAGATCGCCCGGGGGCTGAAAGCCGCGCACGCCCACGTAGGTGTAGATGCGATCGTCAGCGAGGAAGAACCCACGCACGCCTTGCAACGCTTCAGCGAGGGTCTGGTAGCCGAACGCGCGCAGCTCTTCGCGGGTAATCACCGTGACCGAAGCCGGCGCGTCATCGACGGACACCGCCTGCTTCGACGCGGCTCCGACCTTGGGGGGCGAGTAGCGCAGCTCGGCCGTCACGCGCGTCTCGCTGTTCTCGGTCACCTTCACCGGCTGCACGAGCGGGGTCACTTCTTCGTTGCTGACTTCCACCGCGTAGTCGCCCACGGCGAGCGTCAGCACGGTGGGCGTGAAGCCGAAGTCTCGGCCATCGACGCGCACCACCGAGTTGTCGCGGTTCGAGGTGACGATCACCTTGCCGGTCGGCTTCTGCTTTTCAGGCAAGGCCACCCTCGCGGCGATCGTCTCGTCGGCTTTCACGTCGACCAGCACCTGCTGCGCGCTGTGTCCCGGTGCCTGGACGACGAGCAACCGCTGACCCGGAGCGAAAGACAGGGTGGCCGGCACGCGGCCCAGCTCAGCGCCATCAGCCGACTCGCGAATCACCGCGCCTTCAGGCGTACCGGTGAAGGCGACGCTGCCTTCGACTCGAATCAGCGGCGCGGTGAGCTTCGTTTCTCGGCCGCGCGCGGCGGTGAGCTTGACGCTGCCGGGCCGGTAACCTGTGAGCTCGAGCAACAACGTGTGCGCACCGGGGCTCAGCGCGATGGTCTGGGGCGTGCGGCCGCGGCTGCCGAGATCCTTGCGATCGACGTACAGCTCAGCGCCCGGCGGCGTCGAGGTGATGGTGACCAGCGCCACCTTCGGCGCCAACCGCACCAGCGCCTGCTTCACGTCGCGGCGGTCGGCCTCGGGCAACGAAGGGTCGACGAAGAGATCGTTCCAATAGCGGTACGCCTCGTCGAGGCGATCGGTCGCCTCGTAACAACGCGCGATGTTGAAGAGCACGTTGCGGTTGGGCACCAGCCGGTACGAGAGGAAGTACGAGGCGAGGGCCGCGTCGTAGTCACGCTTGGCGTAGGCCTTGTTGCCTAAGTCGAACGCGACGTCGGCCTCATCTGCGGTGTTGTCGGCCCAGGCAGGTACGGCCAAAGCCAGCGCGAGCAGGAGAGGGAGGTGACGCACGGACCCGGCAGCCTACACGGCGTGATTGAGCCGGCAATTGTTCACCGGCAGTACTTCGCCCACTGATCAGGAAGCGGCCCGCCCATCAGCTTCTCGGCGGCCGAACGCTCCAGCAGCACGAAGGTGAAGTCGCCGGTGAAGCAGAGCTCTGTGTCCTGGCGGATCTCCACCGTCGCCTTCACCACGCGGGTGCCGTTCCTGGTCACCCGGGCGCGCGCTTCGACCTCTTTCCCCACGCGCACGCCCTTCGAGAGCCGCGCCTCGAAGTGGGTGGTGAAGCCGAACTTGCCGGTCACCGCCAACACCGCCCAGGCAGCCGCCTCGTCAGCCAGGGTGGAAATGAGCCCGCCGTGCATCAGGCCCAGCGGCCCCTGGTGGTGTTTTGCCGGGGTCATGCGGGTGACCAGGTCTTCCCCCTCGTTCACGAACTTGAGGTGGAACCCCGCCGGGTGGTCAGGGCTGCACCCGAAGCAGGGCTGTCCCTGACCGAAAAGGCTTCCATCGAGAGGGGTGACGGCGGGTGTCATGCGCGCGGCGTGTAGTCGCCAGAGAGGCGGAAAGCACGTTCCCACGGTAGGGTTCCGGCTCGAGTGGGTTCCTCAATTCCCGATCTGAGCGGCCGAACCATCGGCGAGTACGAGATCGTCGCGCGGGTGGGCGTCGGCGGAATGGGAGAGGTGTACGAAGGCCGCCACCCGTTGATCGGGAAGCGCGTCGCCGTGAAGGTGCTGTTGCCCTCGCTCTCGAACGAGGCCGAGCTGGTCGAACGGTTCCTGGCCGAAGCGCGGGCGGTCAACGAGATCCGCCACCGCGGCATCGTCGACATCTTCAGCTTCGGTCAGCTGCCCGAGGGCTCGCGCTACTTCGTGATGGAGTTCCTCGAGGGCGAGGCCTTCGACAAGATCATCAAGAAGCGCTCTCCGCTGCCGATGGGCGAGGTGCTCGGTTGGGCCGACGAGATGCTCGACGCGCTCGAGGCGGCGCACTCGGCGGGCATCATTCACCGCGACATCAAGCCGTCGAACCTCTTCCTGGTGAACACGGGCCGCGGCCGGCCGTACGTGAAGCTGCTCGACTTCGGCATCGCCAAGCTGGGCGCCATCAATGGAGAGGCGACCCCGCAGACGCGCGCTTCGGTGATCCTCGGCACGCCCGACTACATCAGCCCCGAGCAGGCGCGTGGCAAGACCATCAGCCCTCAGACTGATCTCTATGCACTGGGCTGCGTGCTCTTCGAGATGCTCACGGGCGAACGCGTCTTCCGCGGCGAGAACACGCTGCAGACGATGTGGATGCACGTCGAGGACAAGCCCGCGGTGCCTTCGTCGATCCGTCCGGACATCCCCCCTGAGCTCGACGAACTGATTTTGTGGGCGCTCGAAAAGGACTCGACCCACCGGCCGCCGAGCGCAGCCGACATGCGAGATCGCCTGCTGGTGATCAAGTCGCAACTCGCGCCCACCGGTCAGTTCACGCCGCCGCCCATCACCTCGAGCGGCCAGCGCCCGCTGGCCCTGACGCCGCCGCCTTCGGGGCGAAACAAGGTGGTGGGGTCGACGCCTGCGCCGCGCTCGGGCTCGATGCCGCCGGTGGGCTCACGGAGCGGGGGCCAGGCGCCGATCTCCACCCGCACGAAGTTGCAGCCGCAGACGCCGGAGGCGGGCTCGAACGAGACGCGCCTTCATCCGCTGACGGCCATGACCGGCGTCGCGCCTGTTCAACCTGTCGCGGCGCAGGCTCCCGAGAACTTCACCGATCCCGAAGTGCCGATCGTCGCTCCGAAGTCGAAGCTCCCGATGGTGCTCGCGGGCGTGGTCGGCGTGCTCTTGCTGGCGGTGGTGATGTTCTTCGTGGTCGGCCCCTCGTCGCAGAACGAGCAACCGCCCGTGGTCGATCCCCCGGTGAAGGTCGAGCCGCCCGTCGTCGCGAAGGTCGATCCGCCCCCGAAGGTCGATCCCGGTCCCCCGAAGGTGGACCCTGAGCCGCTGAAGGTCGACCCGATCGCCAAGGTCGATCCGCCGAAGGTCGATCCGCCGAAGGTCGATCCGCCCAGGCCGAAGGGCCGGGTGATCACCACCGAGCAGCTCGTCAGCCGCTTGCGCAAGATCGAAGCCCAGCTCGCGGCCAAGGAAGCGGAGACCGGCCAGAAGGACAACGTGCTGCGCCAGTTCATCGATCAGGCCCGCAAGGAAATCCAGAAGTCGACCAACGACGCCGACCGCAAGGCCGCCTGGAGCTTCCTGGGCGACATCGAAGGCCAATTGAAGCGCTGACGACACCGGCCCACACCCGGAATCGCGCTATGGTGCGGTCGTGCTTTCGCTCCTGATGATGCAGCTGGCGTTGGGTCAGGCCGCAGACCTGCGCGGTCCCGTCGCCGTGGTGATGACCAGTAAACGGCCCGGCGCCGAGGCGACCGCGCCGAAGATCGCTCAACGCGTGTTCGACTCGTTCAAACGCGAAGGGGTGGTGGGCCTGCTCGATGACGCCGCCACGGCCAAAGAGCTGCGCGCGGCCGGCTTCTCCGACCCGCGATCATGCCAGGGCACGCGTGCGTGCTTGAGCAAGCTCGCCATTCTGCTCGGGCCGAAGGCGGTCGTGGTGGGCATCGACGTCGGCAAGGTCGGCAAGACGCTCGCGATTCATCTCGAGGCCGTGTCGGCTGATCGCGAAGAGTCGCTCGGCACGCTCGACGTCTCGTCCTCATTGAGCGGTTGGAGCGACGCGATGTCGGCCCCCATCGTGGTCTTCGTGCGCGACGTGAAGGCGGGTCTCGAGCTCAAGAAGAAGGCGCCGGGTGAGCCGCCGCCCACGCCGCCCCTCGAGGTCGCGCGCACCGATACGCCGAAGAAGACGGAACTGGTGCCTGCGCCCAAAGAAGAAGGTCCGGTCAACGTGGTCGAGCAGGGTGATGGCAAGCCGCCGAAGGTCGCCGCCTGGGTCTTCGCGGGTGGTGCTGTCGCCACCGCGGGTGTGGCCGTCGCCTTCGGCGTGATGTCGGGCAACGCCAAGTCGCAGTTCGACGCCTCGCTGGTGGACCTCGGCGGAGGCGCCCGGGGCAGCACCCTGCCCGAAGATCAAGCGCGCGCGCTGGCCAACTCGGCGAACACCAACGCCGCCGTCGCACTCACTTCGGGCCTCGTCAGTGCGGGGCTCACCGCAGCGGCCGCCATCTTCTTTCTGAAGGACTGAGGTCGTCATGAAGCGTCTGGGGCTCGCGGTTCTCATCGCTGCGTGGGGCGGTTCTGGGTGTGTCGACCCGAGCTCGTTGACCGGCTTCGAGTGTGACGATGCGGGTCGCTGCAAGGCGCCCAACGGCACCACGGGCGGCGGCACCAGCTCGACCGGAGGTGGCGGAACGGTCACCGGTGGTGGCAGCGGCGGCGGCTCAGTGACGGGCGGCGGCAATGGCGGTGGCGCCACGGGAGGCGGCGGCGCGGTCGTGTGCAACACCTCGACCTGCACGGGCTGCTGCGATGACAACGGCGTCTGCCGCGGTGGCGATGAACTGACTGCCTGTGGCCAGGGTGGGATGACTTGTGCCGCGTGCGCCAGTGGAACGCGCTGCCAGGCGGCGGTCTGCCAGCCGCTCAACGCGAACGGTGGAATGTGCGTGGTCGGCGCCGAGTGCGCTTCGGGCTTCTGCGCGGCGGGCGTGTGCTGCACGAGCGCGTGCACCGGCACTTGTGAGAGCTGCAACGGTACGGGCACCGAAGGCCGATGTTCCCCGCTCGCCGAAGCGACTGCTCCGGCTGCGTGCGGGGACTACGCGTGTGACGGCGTGAGCGGCTCGTGCCCTTCGACCTGCACCACCTCGCGCCAGTGTGCCTCGGGGCGCTTCTGCAACAACGGCGTCTGCGCCCCCCTCAAGCTCGCCGGCGTCTCGTGCGGCTCGAGCGCCGAGTGCCAGACCGGGTTCTGCGCCGACGGCGTGTGCTGTGACCAGGCCTGCAGCGGAAGCTGTGATCGCTGCAACCTCGCCGGCAGCGTGGGCACCTGCGGCCCCGCGCCTGCGGCTGACCCCGGCAGCCCGGCCTGCGGCGGTTCAGTGGTGTGCAACGGCACGCTCGTCGACTGCCCCATTCTGTGCACCACCGGTTGTCCGATGGGCACCTTCTGCAGCGGCACGTACTGCTCCGCGAAGAGAACCAACGGCGTGACCTGCGCCGCGGCCCCCGAGTGCCAGTCGAACTTCTGCGTCGATGGCGTGTGCTGCAACGTGGCCTGCGGCGATCTGTGTGACGCGTGCAGCGTGGCGCAAGGCGCGGCCGTGAACGGAACCTGCGGCCTGCTCGGCCCCAGCCGCATCTGCCGCTCGGCCACCAACACGTGCGATCAGGAAGAGCGCTGCAACGGCGCCGCCGCGACCTGTCCTTCGAACGGCTTCACCGACGCCGGGGTGGGCTGCGGCACCACGACCTTCACCGCGTGGAGCACCTGTGATGGTGGCGCTGCGTGCGCGAGCAGCGGCACCCAGAGCCGCACCCGCTCGGACAAGCTGTGCACCGGCGCCGGAGCGTGCGGAAACGTCGACACCGGCGAGAACCAGGCCTGCGTGCGCGTGACCGAAGGCATCTCGTGCGGCACCACCACCTTCAGCGCGTACACGGCCTGCACCTACGCAGCGACGTGCTCGACTGCTGGCAGCCGCACCCGGGTGCGCACCGATCCACTCTGCGCGAGCGGTACGTGCAGCGCGGTTCAGGTCACCGAGACCGACACGGCCGGCTGTACGCGCTCCACTGCGAACGTGAGCTGCGGCGCGTCGACCTTCGGGCCGTACGGTACCTGCGCCTTTGCCTCGACCTGCGCCGAGTCGGGCAGCCGCACGCGCACCCGCACCGACCCCGTCTGTCAGACCGGTGCTTGCGGCGCGACCACCGCCACCGAGACTGACTCTGCGGGTTGTCCGCGCACCACGGGCGGCACGTCGTGCGGCACCACGATGACGGGCGCCTACGGGGCGTGCAGCTATGCCGCCACGTGCTCCACCACGGGCACCCGCTCGCGCACAGTCTCGACGTACACGTGCGGTAGCGGCGCCTGCAACACGAGCACGGTGACGGAGAACGACACCAGCGGTTGTGGCCGCACCACCACGGGCTCGAGCTGCGGCACCACGCTGACCGGCGCGTACACGGCGTGCAGCTATGCCAACGCCTGCTCGAACACCGGCTCACGCACCCGCACGGTCACCACCTACGGCTGCGACGCCGCGGGGGCCTGCGCGCCGAACACCGTGACTGAGACGGACACCGCTGGCTGCGCGCGCAACCAGGACGGGACCAGCTGTGGCACCACCGTCACGGGGGCCTACGGAAGCTGCAGCTACCCTCAGATCTGCGCCAACGGCGGCAGCCGTACGCGAACCGTGACCGACTACACGTGCGGTGCAAGCGCGTGCAACACCAAAAGCGTCACCGAGACGGACACCACCGCCTGCACCCGGAACACGAACGGGAACAACTGCGGAGCGTTCTCGTGCGGCACGTGTAGCGCGGGGTGCAACTGCTCCTGCGAGCGCACGCAGAGCTGCACCGGGCCACGCTGCAACGCTCTTCAGGCTTGCGTGTCGCAGAGCTGGCAGCAGGCGTGCGGCACCTGCTCAGGCTGCATGACGTGCGCGAAGCCGGAGGAAAAAGAGGCGTCGTACTGAGCTCATGCACCTGACGGTTCCGACCATCCAGGTGCCGTCCATTCTTCGGTGGGCTGACAGTGTTGATCGGAGATCGCTCGCCCTTGCTCGGGCGTCAGCCGGAACTGGTAGACGGACTTCGTCAGGATGAGCGGGTCGTGGGGGAACTTCGGCGAGACCAGCGCCACGAGTTTCGGCGCGCCGTCTCGAAGCACCAACAGCGGCTCGTGGGGCGCAATTCGGGCCCTGACCATGTCGCCGTCACCGCTCTGGGGCGCATAGAGGACTTCGAAAATCACGGCACCCGGGGTGACGGTGCGGAGCTTTCGAATCGCGACCACGTCGAGGGTGATCTCGACTGAGTCTTGGGCACAGGCGCGGGCATGGCGATGTTTCTTCGCGGCGCTCCAACCGAAGAGCCCCAGCAGCCCAGAGCCCACCAGCACCAGGAACCCGCCCGCACTCACGAGGCTCGCAGCATCGGTCAGACCTGAGGCACCGCCCGCGATCGTCAGGACGCAGAGGACGCCGAGAACCGCGAGGCCCGTCGCTGTCTCCCGGTAGAGATCCGCAGAGAGTCGAAGGGGCCGTGGAGGGAGAACTGACATGGGTGCGGCTCCTACTGCGGCGACCAACACATCGCGATGGGCCGTTGCCGCGTGCACCCCGTTCAACCCTCTGGGGAGGACCGGCTGTCAGCCAGTCAGTTCCTGCCACCGCGCATAGAGCCGCTCGACTTCCTTCGTCACCAGCTCCAACTCAGATGAGAGCGTGGCCACTTCGCCTGCGCGGGTGAACACGGCCGGGTCGGCGAGCTTGGTCTCGAGCGTGCTCTTCTTCGTCTCGGCGACTTCGATCGCCGCTTCCATGCCGTCGAGCTCGCGTTGATCCTTGTACGACAGACGCGTCGCCTTCTTCGGCTCGGTCGGCGTGGAAGGGGTCTTCGGCGTCGCGACCGTCGCGGGCTTGGCCACCTCCATCCACGCGCGCGGGGGGCGCAGCCGCTGGTACATCGACCAGTTGCCTTCGTAGCGGGTGACCTTGCCGTCGCCTTCCACCGCGAGCACCGACGTCGCGACCTTGTCCAGAAAGTAGCGATCGTGCGTGACCACCAGGACCGCGCCGGTGAACTGCACCAGCTGCCGCTCGAGCACGTTGAGCGTCACCAGGTCGAGATCGTTGGTGGGCTCGTCGAGCACCAGCACGTTCGCGCCCTCGAGGAAGAGCTTGGCCAGCAGCAGGCGGTTGCGCTCACCACCTGAGAGCGCCTTCACCTTCTGCCGCTGCATCAACACCGGGAAGAGCAGGTCTTCGAGGTAGTCGGCCAGGCGCACCTTCTGCCCTCCGAGCTGCACCCACTCGTCGTGCCACGCGCTCTCTGCGACGGTGGCCTCTTCATCGAGCTGAAGGCGCTGCTGATCGAAGTACGCCACCTTGGTGCGGGGCCCGAGCACCACGCTGCCGGCGAGGGGGGGGATTTCCCCCAGCAGCGTGCGCAGCAACGTCGTCTTGCCCGCACCGTTGGGGCCCACGATGCCCACGCGTTCACCCGGCTGGATGATCACGTTGACGCCGGTGAACAACATGCGGCCATCGAACCCGTTGGCGACCGACTTCGCCTCGATGACGGTCTGCGAGAGCCGCGGCGCGGTGGCCATCTGAAGTTGCGGCACGCGGGGCCGCTGAAAACCGCGCTCCGACAACAGCTTGTGCGCGCGTTCGATGCGCGCCTTCGACTTGGTGCGCCGCGCCTGGGGGCCGCGCCGCAGCCACGCCACTTCCTGGGCGATCCACCGCTCGCGTTTGTGCTCGGCGTTCTCTGCGTTCTCCATCGTGGCGTACTTCTGCTCGAGGTACGTCTCGTAGTTGCCCGGGTAGCTCACCAGGCCGCCCCCATTGGCGCTGCCCGGCGGCTCGACCTCGACCATGCGCTCGACGAGGCCATCGAGGAAGTAGCGGTCGTGCGTCACCAGCAGCAGCGCGCCTTCGAAGTTGTCGAGCTCGTCTTCCAGCCACGACACCGTCTCAGCGTCGAGGTGGTTGGTGGGTTCGTCGAGCATCAACAAGTCGGGCTTCGACAACAGCGCGCGCGCGATGGCCACCCGCTTGCGCAGGCCGCCGGAGAGCTCGGCGATCGGCCGCTCCCAGTCCTTCACGCCGAGGCGGTCGAGCAGCTTCTTCGCTTCGTGCCCCGTGTCCCAGCCGCCGTGACGTTCGATCTGCTCGGAGAGCGCGGAGAGCTGGGCGAGCGCCTTGTCGTCGTGCGAGCTCTCGAGCTCCTGGCTCAACTGAGCGTGTGCCGCCATCGCTGCCTTGAGCGAGGCCTGGGCGACCTCGAGCTCGGAGCGCACGGTGGCGCCTTCGTCGAAGGTGGGCTCCTGCGGAAGGAAGGTGACCCGCGCGTTGCGCTGCAGCTGCAGCACCCCAGAGTCAGGCTTCACCTGGCCCGCGAGGATCTTCATCAGCGTCGACTTGCCGCTGCCGTTCACCCCGACCAGGCCGACGTGTTCGCCGGCCTCGATCACGAATTCGATCTTCTCGAAGAGGGTGCGGCTCCCGAAGGAGAGGGACACATCAGCGGCGCGCAGCAACGTCATGGCGGGCCCTCTATCAGGTCAGGTGGGAAATCGTCGCCTCGGTGCTCCACCTCGCGAACGTTCCCGCTGACGTTCAGGAACCCTCAATTCGAGCTGGTGTCCGTAGCGCCATGTCGAACATCGAGCCGCGGGGAGAAGCGCTGTGTGTGCGAGTGCTCTGGGGTGAGCGCCGGGTCGCGACCCACCTGATCCACGCGGGGGGCAAGCTGAACCTCGGCACCACGGGTGAGTGCGTGGCGGCGCTCGAAGCCCCGCTGCAGTTCGAAGCGGGCGCGCGCCACTTCTCGCTCTCGTTTCAGGAAGGCGTGGTGGGCGAGGTGCTGCGCAATGGCCAGACGCCGCTGACCCTGGGCGACGCCGTGCATCGTGGCCTCGCGGTGGAAGAGCAGAAGGGCTGGAGCTTCGACATCGGCCGCGCCGACGTGCTGCGCCTGGGCAACGGGCCGGTGAGCGTCGAAGCGTTCCGCGTGCGTGCGCCGCCGCGGGCGCTGGGCTCGCTCGACGTCGATTACCGCTTTCTGAACACGCTCCTGGTGTGCTTCGCGTTGTTCTTCGTTCTCGCAGTGCAGGCGCAGCTCAGCGAAGCCTCGGAGAGCGATGAGCCGGTGGCCAGCGAGGTGACGCGCATGCGGCACATCCTGGTGAAGGCCGAGAAGTCGCCTGCGCACAAGCGCAACCCCGAGGTGGCGGCAGAGGTGACGAAGAAGCCGGTGAAGCGTGAAGTCGCGGAAGGCAGCCCGCGATCACCGAGCAAGCCTCAGAAGGAGCCCGGTGGGGGTGTTGCGGCCCCGACGGCGTTGCAGCTCGCCAACGCGATCTTCGGCGGCAAGGGGGCCAACCAGGTGCTGGGGCCGGGTGGGCTGGGCAAGGACCTCACCGGCGCGCTCGGCAACGTGGTGGCGAACAACGGCACGGGTGAAGGCGGTTGGTCGATCAAGGGCAACGGCGCTGGTGGCGCCAACGGAGATCCTGAGCGCATCGGCGCGATCCCCAGCTCAGGCATCGCTTCGCGCAAGGGCATCGGCGAGCTCTGCCAGGGCCCGGGGCCCTGCAAGAAGATCTCGGACGGCCCGAAGAATGATCCTGACCCGCCGATCGACTGCAACGGCAGCTCCTGCATCGACAAGGAGCTCATCCGCAAGGTGATCAACGGCCACCGCGATCAGATCCGCTTTTGCTACGAGCTCGCGCTGCAGCAAGCGCCTGCCCTGGCCGGAAAGGTCTCGGTGCAGTTCGCGGTGGGCGCTTCCGGCTTCGTGGCTGCCGCGCGCGTGGAGAACAGCTCGGCACGCAGCGAAGCACTCAGTGAGTGCCTCGTGTCCCGCGTGCGCACCTGGCAGTTCCCCGTGGGTAAGCAGGCCGCCGGGTACCGCGTGACGTACCCGTTCGTGTTCAAGCCCTCGGGCAGCTGAAGCTTCAAGAACCTGAAGGCTGCTTGCGCGCGAACGCTTCCTTGAGGCGCTTGCTGGCGAACGCCTGGGCCTGCTTCGCCTCGTCCACCACGGCGCCCATGCCGAAGAACTCGTGGGTGACGCCGTCGTAGAGCTTGTGCTCGACCTTCACGCCCGCGTTCTCGAGGGCCGTCGCGAGCAGGTCACCGTCGCTGCGCAGCGGGTCGATCTGCGCGTTGATCATCGTGACGGGAGGCAGGCCCTTCAAGTTCGCGCTGGTCAACGCGACCCGGGGATCCTTCTTGTCTGCCTCCTTCGCGAAGACGTGCTTCCCGAACCAGCCCATCATCTTCTTGTTGAGCGGCCTGGCGTTCTCGCTGTCGACGTAGGACGGCGTCGCGTCATCGGCCAACTGAGTGATCGGGTACACCGCGAGGATGTGCAGGGGCATCGTCAGCTTCTGATCGCGCGCAGCGATCGCCGTGGCGATGGCGAGGTTGCCGCCCGCACTCTCACCGGCCAGCGCGATGCGCTTCGGATCAGCGTTGAGCGAGCTCGCGTTCTCGAGCGCCCACTTGTACGTGGCCAGCGCGTCCTCGTGCTGGGCGGGAAATTTCGCTTCCGGCGCGAGCCGATAGTCGACCGAGATGACGACCGCTTCAGCGCCCCTGGACAACGCGCGGGCGCCGCCGTCGTAGACGTTCTTGTCGGCGATCACCCAACCGCCTCCGTGGAAATAGACGAGCACCGGAAACGGGCCCTTGCCTTCGGGCGTGTAGATCCGCACCGGCAACGCGCCTGCAGGGCCGGGCAGGGTCTTGTCGACGCTGGTGACGCCGGGCACGAGCGCCATGGGCTCGGTGCTCTTCCCCTCTTCTTTGAGGATCGCCATGACCGCATCGGTTGGCGTCGGCTGCTTGCGGGCTTCGGCTGGGGTGAGCGTGTCCATCGGCTTGCCGCCCGCACGCTGCATCGCCGACAGGACCTCTTTCATGTCTTTGCTGGCTTTGTAGCGAGTGCCTGTCTGGGTCTGCGTGTCGGCGGGTGGAGGCGACGCCCAGGCGCTGAAGGCGACGAACGAGGCCACTGCGACGCAGCTGCGAAGGAGAGTTGTCTTCATGACGAGCACACAGAGCAATGCGCGTGCCTCGTCATGCCCGAGCACAGCGCGAGAACCCGGCGCTGCGCTGCCGCCTCAGTGGGGCGAACGCGCTTGCGTCAGAACCACGGCCCGAGCGAGACGCGCACGGTGGGCTGAACGCCCGCGCGGCCGTCAGGCGGTTGGCTGATACCGGGGAAGGCGATCACCTCGGCGTCGGTCGTCGGGCCGAAGATGAAGAGATTTCCCACGGTCGCCCGGCTCAGGCCGTACCAGGTGGTCACGCCCAGGGCGATCGACAGGGTGAACCGTTTGATCCGCCAGCCATAGCCAATCTGCAGCCCGGGCCCCAGCATCCACAGCGCGCTTCCCGGCAGCGAGAAGCCCGAAGCGCGCGCGTCGAAGTAGAAACCGTCGAGCGAACTTCCCGACACGTAGTAGCGAAACCCCGCGTCGAAGCCGAACTGTCCGAGCGGTCCTCCGCCGACGTTCGCGAAGACGTCGAGGCCGCCGATGAGCGCGAGGTCGGCTTCGAGCCAGACGGTCAACGAGAAGAGGCTCAGCGGAGCGAAGAACAACCCCACCGTCGCCGGCCCCAATGGCTCGGGCGGCGGCTTGACCGGCTTCTGCCTGAGCGCGGGTGAGGCGTAGGGCGCGCGCTCGGGTTGCGAAGGCGCCTGCACGAGGGGCGGGGTGGTGCACAACACCGCGCTGAGGACGACCAGGAGCATCGGCGCGCAGCCTAGCTCCTGCTCCGAGATCGAGCAGTTGATCCGATGGGTGAACTCCTGTTCAGTTTGGGCGATGCAGCCCTTTCCGGTCCACGAGGCGCTCCAGGCCTGTCACCCCGCCGTTCGCGACTGGTTTCACGAGACGCTGGGCGAGCCGACGGAGCCGCAGATTCGCGGGTGGCCGGTGATCCGCGAAGGGCGCGACGTGTTGATCGCGGCGCCGACGGGCTCGGGCAAGACGCTCACTGCGTTCCTCGCCTGTCTCGACGAGCTCTATCGCTCGGCGGCCGCGGGTACGCTCACCGACGAGACGCACGTGCTCTACGTCTCGCCGCTCAAGGCGCTGGGCAACGACGTGCAGAAGAACCTGTTGCTCCCGCTCGAGCAGCTGCGCGCGCGCGCCAAGGCGCAAGGCTTCGCGCTGCCCGACATTCGCGTGATGGTGCGCAGCGGGGACACCCCGGCGCACGAACGCGCGGCGATGGTGAAGAAGCCTCCGCACATTCTCATCACCACGCCTGAGTCGCTCTACCTCTACCTCACCGCCAACAAGAGCCGCGAGACGCTGCGAGGCGTGCGCACGGTGGTGGTCGACGAGATCCACGCGTTGGCTCGCGACAAACGCGGCTCTCACTTCGCGCTCTCTCTGGAGCGGCTCAAGGCGCTCACCGGCAGAGCCCCGCAGTTGATTGGTTTGTCGGCGACCACGCGCCCGCTCGATCGCCTCGCGCATTTCCTGGTGGGCAGTCCCCGCGAGGGCCGCGCGCCGGTTGAGGTGGTGCAGGTCGGGCACGTGCGCCCGTGGGAGCTGCGGCTCGAGACGCCGGAAGACGAGCTGAGCGCCGCGCCCACGCACGAGATGTGGGGCCAGCTGTACGACCGCATCATCGCGCTGACCGCCGAGCACCGCACGATGCTGGTGTTCTCGAATACGCGCAGGCTGGCTGAGCGCGTGGCGCACGACCTGGGTGAGCGCCTCGGTCACGAACACGTCGCGGCGCACCACGGCAGCATGGCGCGTGAGCTTCGGTTGATGGCGGAAGACCGGCTCAAGTCGGGGAAGCTCAAGGTGATGGTGGCCACGGCGAGCCTCGAGCTCGGGTTGGACGTGGGCTCGATCGATCTCGTGGTGCAGCTCGGCAGCCCGCGCAGCATCGCGGTGATGTTGCAGCGCCTGGGACGCAGCGGTCACAACAAGGCGTCGATCTCGAAGGGCGTGCTCTTCGCGATGACGCGCGACGAGCTGGTGGAGGGCACGGCGCTGCTCGCGGCGATTTCACGCGGTCACCTCGACGCGGTGCGCCTGCCCGACAAGCCGCTCGACGTGCTCGCCCAGCAGGTGGTCGCCGAGGTCGCCGCGCGCGAGTGGAAAGAAGACGAGCTCTTCGACGTGCTCCGCAAGGCGATGCCGTACGAGACGCTGACCCGCGAGGAATACGAGAAGGTGCTGCACCTGGTCAGTGAAGGCGTGACCACCACGCGCGGCCGCGCTCGCGTTCACCTGCATCGGGATCGCGTCAACGGCGTGCTGCGTCCCCGCGCGGGGGCGAGGTTGATGGCGCTCCAGAACGGCGGCGCGATCCCCGACCTGTTCAGCTACGCGGTGAAGGTCGAGCCCGAGGACAAGCAGGTCGGCACGCTCGATGAAGACTTCGCGATCGACTCGAGGGCTGGTGACGTGTTCGTGCTGGGCAGCACCTCGTGGCGAGTGCGCCGGGTCTTCGGTGGGGAAGTGCGCGTCGAGAATGCGCACGGCCAGTCGCCCAACGTTCCTTTCTGGAACGGCGAGTCACCCGCGCGCACTGAAGAGCTGTCGCTCGAGGTCTCGAAGCTGCGGGATGAAGTGCTCGCGCGGCCCGATGCCCAGGCGTGGCTCGAGGGTGAGCTCAAGCTGCCGGCGCACGCGGCTGAGTTCCTGATCCGCTACGTGAAGGCGGGCGCTGCGGCGCTCACGGCCGCGCCGACTCAGCACACCGTCATCGCTGAGCGCTTCTTCGATGAAGCGGGTGGCATGCAGTTGTTGATTCACGCCCCCTTCGGAGCGCGCATCAATCGCGCGTGGGGCATGGCCCTGCGAAAGTCGTTCTGCAAGACGTTCGACTTCGAGCTGCAGGCGGCGGCGAGTGACGACGGCATTCTGCTCTCGCTCAGTGAAGGGCACTCGTTTCCGTTGATCGACATCTTCGACTTCGTCTCTGCGAAGACGGCCGAGAAGGTGCTCACCCAGGCGGTGCTGCAGGCGCCGATGTTCGGCACGCGGTTCCGCTGGGCGGCGGGCAGGTCGCTCTCGCTCTCTCGTCTGCAGAACGGGAAGAAGGTGCCGCCCCCGATTCAACGCGCGCGCGCCGAAGATCTGATCGCCGCGGTCTTCCCCGAGCAGGTCGGTTGTCAGGACAACCACGGCGGCATGGAACTGGAGCCCCCGGACCATCCGCTGGTGACCGAGACGATGAAGGATTGCCTTCGCGACCTGATGGACATCGACGGGTTGGTCGAGGTGCTCAAGAAGCTGAAGTCGGGCGAGATTCGCAAGGTGGCGGTCGATCTGCCTGAGCCTTCGGTGTTCGCGCACGCGCTGCTCAACTCGGCGCCGTACACGTTCCTCGACGAGGCGCCGCTGGAAGAACGGCGTGCACGTTCTGTCTCGTTGCGCCGCACGCTTCCTCCGTCTGATGCGGTGGCGTTCGGTGCGCTCGATCAAGCGGCGATCGATCAAGTCGTCAATGAAGCCGCGCCGACCTTTCGCGATGCAGAAGAGTTCCACGACGCCCTGCTGCAATTGATCATCTTCCCTCTCCCTTCGGGAGAGGGTCAGGGTGAGGGGCAAGAGCTGCTCAGCCTCGCAGCCGCTGGAAGAGCCGCCAAACACGAGAACCAGGCCTACGCAGCTGAAAGAGTGCCTCTCGTTCAAGCCCTCTTCCCGGACGCGAAGCTGGCCCTCGCGCCACTGCCCGGAGATCTCCCCGTCGACCGCGAGACCGCCGCGAGGCAAGTCGTGCGCGGGTGGATGGAAGTCGTCGGACCCATCACGGTGCCCGAGTTGATGCAGCGCCTGGGCCTCTCTCGCTACGACCTCGACGCCTCGCTGGCGAAGCTCGAGTCGCAAGGCCAGGTGCTGCGAGGCACCTTCCGCCCGTCGGCCACTGCAGCAGAAATCGAGTGGTGCGATCGCCGGCTGCTCCAGCGCATTCACCGCCTGACAGTCGGGCGCTTGCGCAAAGAGATCGAGCCGCTCACCCAGCAAGACTTCATGCGGTTCCTCTTTCGCTGGCATCACGTGGACAGCGAGTCGCGTCTGCGCGGGCCCGGTGGTCTGGCGAAGCTGGTCTCGCTGCTCCAGGGTTGGGAAGCGCCCGCTGCTGCCTGGGAGCGCGAGATCTTCCCCACGCGCATGCGGCAGTACGTCGGCGAGTGGCTGGAAGACGCCTGCTTCAGCGGCGAAGTGGCGTGGGGCCGCCTCACCTTGAAAGAAACGAAGCAGGTGGTGCCCGGTCCGCGTCGCGGCGTCGAAGTCGCGCCGGTTTCCCAGGCGGCTTTGCTCGTCGAGACGCCGCGTCGATCCGTGCAGGGTCGAGCGGCTTGCCTCACCTTCGCGCGTCGCGCTGATCTCGAGTGGCTGCTCCAGGCCGCGCGGCCCGGTGCGGTGCTGGCCGATGGTCCGCGTCCGTGGCCGGGCGATCTGTCGCACGCAGCCGTCGACGTGTTGAAGGTGTTCGAGCGCCGAGGCGCGTCGTTCTTCAACGAGCTACAGCAGGGCTCACGTCGCCTGCCCGTCGAGGTGGAAGACGCGCTGTGGGAATTGCTCTCGCGCGGCCTCATCACCGCTGACGCCGTTCAGAACCTGCGCGTGTTGCAGTCTCCGAAGCTGCGCAAGCGGCAGCGGGCGTTGCAGCGGGGTGGCCCGGGGCGTTGGTTCATCTTGCAACCGCACGAGCAGGTCGAGCCGCCCGTGTTGGAAGAGAAGCTCGCCTGGCAGTTCCTGCAGCGCTACGGCATCGTCTTCCGCGATCTGGTGGCGCGCGAGTCGCTCAGCCCTCCGTGGCGCGACCTGGTGCAGTTGTACCGGCGGTTCGAGGCGCGCGGTGAAGTGCGTGGGGGTCGCTTCCTGCACGGCTTCGCGGGTGAACAGTTCGCGTTGCCTGAAGCGCTCGACGTGGCGCGTGCCGTGCGGCGTGCTCCGCATACGGGCGAGACGCTGCGCATCGCCGCGGTCGACCCGCTCAACCTGACGGGCGTGGTGACCCCGGGTCTGCGCGTCGCCGCGCAGCTCGGTCGCTCCGTCATCTACGTCGACGGGGTGCCGAAGGGCGAAGAAGAGGTCGCAGTCGAAGAATCGCTCGACGCCTGACCCGCGCTCCCTCTCCCGCGGGAGGGTGTTGAAGAAGGCTTCGACAATACGAGCGAACACCGTTCCTCCCGAGCAGGGGTACTGGCTTCGCCGGCGATTTCGTCCGAAGGAACAGACCCACCGTTCGCATCGAGCGCAGTCGAGATGCCACCTCTGCGCCGCGCGGCAGGTG
>JBKJSE010000065.1:0-8720 GCA_046595925.1 Archangium sp.
CGATCAGCGCGGTGTAGATGCCCGCCCACGCTGCGCCGGAGATGATCAGGGTGGCCTTGTTGAGGGCGATGTCGCCGCCGCCGACGATCGCCGCGAGCCACGCACCGGCCGAGCTGCCGATCATCGTCATCCACATGGTGGCGTAGGCGTCGCCGTGGCCGGTGACGAGATCGGTGAAGCCGCCGAGGAAGGCGCCGCCGATGAGCGAGCTCAAGATTCCGAAGTTCGCCGAGCGGTGGCTGATCCAGTTGTTGAACTGCCAGATGGCCGCGCTGGTGAAGCCGACGCCGGCGCCGAGCAGCGTGCCGGTCAGATAGGCCAACCGCGCTCCTTCGCCGGTGACGATCTCGGAGCAGCTCTTCACTCCCTTGTACGCCTCAGGGTGCCTGTCGATGCTGGCCTGAAGGTTGTTCGGGTCGCAGCCGCTGGCGGGCACGTCGACCTGGCCACGCGAGTCGAGAGAGGCAGCGCGCGCGGGCCCCGCATCGATGGCCCGCGGCACGAGCTGAGTCGCGAGCACTCCGAGGCCCGTCATCAGGGTGTGGTGCATCAGGAAGGTGAGGCTGCCGGGGCCGGAGAGGAAGGCGCCCTCGCGCGGGTGCCCGTCGATCATCGCACCGGGGCCCGAGGGGACGATCTGCGGCGGGGCGGTGTCGAGGTTCTCAGGGAGCGGCGGCGGAGGGGGCACCGCGTCGAGGGTGCGCGTCGCGGGCTGCACGGGCGTGTCGTCGGGAGGCGGGGGCAGCGGCTGCTCAGGTTGTCCCTGTTGACCCGCATCGATGGTGAACGGGTCGCCCATGGGGACGACGATCACCTTCTCTCTGGGCATGTCTGCGGGAATCTCCGGTGATCCCTGCGCGAGGCTCAGCGACGCCGAAAGCACCACTCCCAACACGATGATCCGCTGCATGGTGTCTTGCAACATAGCGTGCTTCAGGTAGCTCCCCACCATGTCGAGTGAAGCCTTCGAAGGTCTGTCGCCCATCGTGCACCCCACGGCGTTTGTCCACCCGTCCGCGTTACTGCTCGGTGACGTGAGGCTCGGTGAGGAGGTTTCGGTCTGGCCGACGGCTGTGTTGCGCGGGGACTGCGGGACGATCCAGATCGGCGCGCGCACGAACATTCAGGACGGCACCATCGCGCATGCGACGACCGGGTTCAGCGAGACGCACCTCGGCATGGAGTGCACCGTCGGGCACCGGGTGATTCTGCACGGGTGCACGGTTGGAAACAGGTGCCTCATCGGCATGGGGTCGATCGTGCTCGATGGGGTGGAGATCGGTGATGAGTGCTTCGTGGCGGCGGGTTCGGTGGTGACCCCGGGGAAAAAGTTCGAGCCGAGGAGTTTTCTGATGGGCTCACCGGCGCGGCGGGTTCGCGAGGTCAGTGAGCGGGACCTGATGTCGATCGATGCGGCGTGGCGATCGTATGTGCACCTGATGCAGGGGTACGCGAAGCGGTGAAACTGTGGCGACTGAGTTTCGCCCTCACCCCGCCCCTCTCCCGGAGGGACTGGTGAAATAGGTCCACCACCGGTCCCCCCGAGAGGGTTGGCCGAAATAGAAATTGAGAACCCCACCGGTCACCCCGAGCAAGGAACCAGCTTCGCTGGCGATTTCGACCGAAGGAACACACCGGTCCTCCCGAGCGGAGTCGAGGGATTACCTCTGCCTCGCGCGGCAGGTCACCCCTCGACTTCGCTCGGGGGGAACGGTGTTCGCTCATTTCGTCGAAGCCCTTTTTCAACACCCTCCCGGAGGGAGAGGGAGCACGGAATCACTTCCCGGCGTCTTCCCGATACAGCTCAGCCAACGCGTGCGCCTTCTCGACCTCGTCACGCGCCTTATCGAGCTTCATCACCCGATCGAAGTTCGCGACCTGCGTCTTGAGCGCGTCCGAAACCATCACGCCCGCTGACAACCGGGCCCGCGCGCTCTGCCGCTCTTCCTGCAGCTCGGCCAACTGCCGCGACAGATCCTCTGCCGCTTCCATCAGCAACTTCGCGTTCGCCTCAGCCTGCGCATGCGCTTCCCGGGTGCTCTCGAGCAACTGCTGCGCCTGATCCAGGTCCCGCTTCAGGGTCTTCTCGATCTTCGGCTCACCCAGCGCGCGATCGAGCTTCTCCTTCGTCGCCCCGACCCGCCCTTCGTACTTCCGCTCATCCCTCGCGAGCTCAGCGCGCAGCGCGAGCAACGTGGCCGCCGACTTGCGCACCTCAGCGCCCTGGCGATCGAGCGAGGTGATCACCGCATCGAACACCGCCAGCGGGTCGGTCGACTTCGAGACCACCGGCTTCTTTTTGAATAACCCGAACACGGACGGCGACCTCAGCAGACCAGACGAATCCGCGCGACCGCCTTCTGGAGCCCCACCTCAGGCACCTGCACGCACTCGAGGTATTTCGGCAGCGGCATCCCGTAGACCTGCAGCAGGTGGGTCAGCAGGGTCACCGCCTCAGCGCGACGGCCTTCCGTGGGAGCGAGGCTGACGGCTTCGGCGATCGCGTCGAGCACGTCGACCACCCGGGCCAGCTGCGGCGGGGCCTTGGCGCGGCCGAGCGCGGTCTCGGGGAAGAGCGCGTCGAACTGCGATTCTTGAGTCGCGCTCTCGAGAACCGGTCTCCCCTGGGCGATCGCCTCGAGCGCCTCGAGGTGAGGCACCAACCGCTCGAGCGCGTCACTGGTGACCGCCACGTCTGCCGGCAACAAGGTGCGCCACGCCGAGTCGAAGTCGGTGCGAGCGAGCTGAATCTCGGCGTCGGACACGTGGTGATAAAACGCGCGACCGCCTGCATCGCGCTGCTCGACGATGAGCGATCGCAGGTCGGGGTTCTCTTCGCCGAGCGAAATGAAGCTCAGCGCGATCTCCAGCCCTTCGTAGGGCCGCCGCGTCTTGCGAATCAGCTCGAGCTCGACGCCGTCTTCACCGTCCGTCACCAGCACCACCGTGGCGCGCGCCAGATACGGGTCTTCACCCCGCGCCCTGCCGATGGAATCGAAGGCCGAGACCAGCGCGAGCGAGATGTCGGTCTGCCCTTCGGCCGGTGACTCGCGGAACAACTTGTCGATGTGCCGCGACGCCGCGCCGCCGCTGTCGATGCGCACCAGCTCGGTCGGCGCGTCGTTGAAGAAGGAGAAGTAGAGCGGATCGAAGGGCAGCCCCGCCTTGGCCTTCACGCGAATGGCGTTGAGCTCCGACACCAGGATCGCGTCACGAAACCGCGCGCGAGAGCCGTGCATCGAACCCGACGCATCGAGCACGTAGACCCGCACCGCCGTCTTCTGCGACCTCTTCCGTCGGGGCGGCGGCTCTTCTTCCAGGTAGGCGCGCACCATCTGCCGGCCCGACGCGAGGTCGAGCACCAACGAACCGGGGTGGTCGAGCACGAAGTGGTTGAGCTGGTCGAGCGAGTTGGTGGGCTCGTAGGTCATCAGCTGCGTGGGGTACGGCACGCGTCTTTGCACCGGCCGCGTCGCGCGAATTTCCGCCTCGACGATCTCCTCGGCGAGCGAGTCCTCGACGTCGAAGTAGCGCGCGCAGCCGGCAGCCAGCTCGAGCGCCTTGCGTTCATCGTCATCGAGCTCGAAGGCGAGCTTGGCCAACTCAGAAGCGAGCTGATCATCGAGCCCCTTCTCTCCACCCGGGGCCAGCCGCTCATTCGCGAGCTCCTGCCGCGGGCCGTCCCGCCACCCGATGGACCGCATCGCCTCAGCGCGATCGACCGCCGGAGCAAGCGCGCCCTTCTCACTGATCGCGAGCAGCGCAGCGCTGGCGGTCTGAGCGAGCTCGGCATCACCTGCTTCGATGGCCCGCTCGTAGAGCGCACGAAGGCTGCGCCACGCGGTGGAGGGATCGCGCCGGGCCGAGTGACGCACGTGCCGGATCAGATCATCGAGCGAACGCACCGCCGGAGACGCCCTGACCCGTTCACGCGCCGCTCCCAGCTCGAGCCGCAGCCGCCGCGAACGATCCCGATCGCCCTTCGCGTCGGCGCCCATGCGCAGCACGATCTCGTACGCGAGATCGAGGTCGCGCCGCTTCTGCGCGGTGTCACCGACCTGCCGCTGCGCACGATCAGAAAAGAACTCGGCCAACGCGAGCCGCGAGCTCGAAGGAGGCACGCCCTCGGTGGTGCGAGGCCGGCTGAAGATCTCGAACGGCAGGTTGGCCGCGTCGAACACGGCAGCCACCTTCACCACCCTGCCCAGCCGGCGAAAGTCCTGCTCGAGCGTCGAGCGCAGCTCTGGGGGCAGAACGTCGAGCGCCGCCATGCGCTCCGCTTCGGCCAGGGCGAGCTCGAACTCCGACAACGACGCATCGGCGCGCGCCCGAAGGCCCATGCTCAGCTCACCCAGCTTGCCCTTCGCAGACCCCAGCTCGCGGAGCAGCCGCGCATCGGCCACCGTGTGCACGCCGGCGCGCTCGAGCTCGAGGTCCAAACCCCGCAGCGCGTCGAGGCTGACCTGCCCGTCATCGCGCAGGAACATCATCTTCGCGCGGCTCAGGAAACCGAGCGCCGGCGGGCGCCCCTCGCGCAGTGCGTCGAGCCGGTCCTTGAGCTGATTGAACCTGTCGACCGTCATCGCTCAGCGCCGAGGCGTGCGGCTGTCGATCAACCTGCGGGAGAACCGCGAGAAGGCCTCTTCGCATCTCTTCGATTCATCGAGCAGCGCGTGAATGACCTCAGCGCGCTGACCGCTCTCCTGGTTCAAGCGTCCGAGGGCCGAATTCAGGCGAACGAACTCGCCCTCGCGCGTGACCAGCAACGGAAAGCGGCTCTTCACCAGCGCATCGAACGCCTTGTCTGCCTCGGCCGGCTTCAGCTTGTCGATCGGCAACGCGGTCTCGACGAGGCCCCACCAGCTCGAGAGGTAACGCACCCGCACGCCCAGCGACTGCACCTCGGCGTTGGCCACCAGCTCACGCGCCTCGGGAGCCAGCGGCACCGCGCCGACCGTACGCAGCAACGAGTCGATGCTCCTGAGCGCGTTGAGATCACCTTCGATGGCGTTGGCTGAGAGCTGCTGTCGATAGAAGGTGTACGCCTCGCCGTTGAGCACCCGCGCCGCATCGGGAGCGAAGATCTTCGGCGCGGTCAGACCCTGCGCATAGCTGGTCACGCGCCGCTCGACCTCGTCACGGGCCACGCGAAGCGCAGCACCGGGCGAGGCCCCTTCGCGGGCGAGGTTGTCGACCACGCCCTGCATCATTCGCATCAGCTGCTCGAGCTTGCCGAAGGGCTGCACCGTCAACACGTCGCGCGCGTACTGCTCTGCCAGCGGCGCGAGCAGCTCGACGCGCAGACCTGCGTGTGAGGGCGAGAGCTCCACCAGGCAGCGCTCCAGCTCGCGAAGGCGGCGGCTGTCCCCGGTGAGCAGCTCGAGCGGCTCGCCTTTGCGGCCGGTCTGGCTCTGCGCAAACGTTCGGGTCGCGCGGCGGCGCAGCGCCATCGAGGTGCGCTCACGCATGGTGGCGAGGTGCGTGCGCACCGGCTCGACCACTTCGGGAACGATGGTGCCCGCGACCTGCACCAGCTCACCGATGCGCTCGAGCTCCTCAGCGAGGTTGCTGGCGATGCCAGCCACGCCATCGAGGCGCACGGCGTCGTCGAACTCGGTGCCCTCGGCGGCGAGCGCGATCATCTCGCCGGCCTGCTTGCTGAAGTCGGCCACGCTGCGCGCGATGTTCGGCAAGCGGGCCTGAAGCTCGGGAACGCGGTGCGCCAGCTCGAGCACGTCACCAAAGCTGCCGAGCAACGCCACGCCACCGCGACCTTCACCCTGCCCTGCCATGCCCCGCGCGCAGCGTTGATCCATCGCGTGGAGCAGCAGCTCGGCGGCGCGCAGCAGCGGCTTGCGGTTGTCGGGGTGACGGGGCCCGGGCACGAGCTTGTCGCGCAGTGCGACCGCCGTGGTGCTGGCGACTGAAGCGGTCCACCCGCGGCCCTGCCCCTCGGCGGCCTCCACGTCTTCGTTGGCCTTGAGATCGGCGGCCTCACGCTCGAGCGACTGCTGCAACGAAGGCTGAAGCTTCGCGTAGGCGGTGGCGAAGGTCTTGTGCTCGACGCGGATGATCTCGAGCTGCGCGCGCTCGCGGGGATCAGAGGAGATCTTCAGCAGCGCATCGAGCTCGGCCTCGACCGGTCCACCCAGAATGAAGAAGTGCCGGAGCATCTCGAGATCGGCCGGCTCGGCCACCAGCCTGCGCTCTGGCCTGCGGTACATGCGATCTCTGACCACGATCGCCTTGAGCACCCAGAGCGCCTTGACCATCGAGCGCTGCGAGAAGTACTTCGTCGGCACGTAGTCGGTGAGCTTCGCCACCTGCGAGAGCAGATCGCGCTCGAGCGTGTCGGCCAGCTCCTCCATGCCTTCGGCGACGAGGGGCGGCACTTCGACGGCTTCGACCGCTTCCTGGAGCACGTCCAACTGCTGCAACGTCATGCGCGCGTGGAGCGAGGGCCGCTGACCGGTCTGCGCGCGGTGCAACATCTGCCCGCGGCTGGAGCGGCGCGAGAAGCTCTTGGGCGCAAAGCAGATGAACGAGATGCGATCGGCGAAGGCCTGCAGCGTCTCGGGTGAACGTTGAAGCACCTCGGACAGATACCGGTTCGAGGTCATCACCGCGCACTCGCAGCGGCCGGGCGTCACCTTGCGGCCGTGCTTGAGCTCGCGCTCGTGCAGCACGTTGAGGATCGAGCGCAGCAACATGTCGCGGCCGTCGAACACCTCGTCCAGAAAGGCGTGGACCGCGCCGAGCATGCCCTCTTCGGTGAGGTGTTCGGTGCGGCCCGTCTCGGTGAGCACCTTGAAGTCGACCGGACCAATCAAGTCGGTCTGCACCGTGTTCTCGGCCAGCTGCTTGCTGAAGAGCGACGGCCTGCCCGACTTCTCGTCGACGATGCGGCCGAGCACGGCGCCCGCGATCGCGCTCTTGGCCGTGCCGGGCGGGCCGATGATGAGCACGTGCTCCTTGCAGAGCAGCGCCAGCTCGAGCTGCGTGAACAGCGACTCGCGCTCGACGAAGGCCTCGCGAAGTTCAGTGAAGAACCCCCGAAAGGCGGTCGATGACTCAGTGAAGCGGACCTCGTCGGACCAATGGCTCGGTGCATTCACGGGGTGGCGAGTATAACGACCGCCGAGAGCGCCCGTTCCCGTGATCGACAGCCCCCCAGAGCCGCCTCTCCGACCCACCCTGAACTTCACCGTCGCGTGGACGGTGCTTGCCCTCATCACCTTCCTCGCGCTGGGTTTCGCGGCCCAGGTGATGCAACTCGCCTGGGGGCTGTGGGTCTCGGAGCTCATCCTCTTCGCCGGCCTGGCGGTGATTGGGTTCCAGGTCCTCGGCTTCAAGGCGCTGCGGGCGATGGGGCTGCACCGCTTCGATGCCCGCGCCTTCGGCCTGGGCTTCGCGTTTGGCGCGGTGAACTACCTCGCCTGGGCAGTGCCCCTGATGGCGGCGGCGCAGGCCATTTTTCCCAGGTCGATGGTGGATCAGTTCGACAGCGCGCAGGTCTTCGAGCGCAGCACTCAGGTTGAGCTCGCCCTGGTGCTGCTGGGCGTGAGCATCGCGGCGCCGATCGGTGAAGAGCTCTTCTTTCGCGGGTTCTTTCAGCGCGGCCTCGAGCTGCACCGCGGAGCGCCGCGCGCCATCGTGCTCACCGCGTTCATCTTCAGCGCCTTTCACCTCGATCCGGTGGGGCTGACCGCGCGGTTCGAGCTGGGCGTGCTGTTCGGGTTGCTGGCCTGGCGAGCGGGTTCACTGTGGCCGGCCATCGCGGCGCACTCGGCGAACAACCTCATCTCGTCGCTCCTCTTCCTCTCGGCCGGCGACAGCGCGAAGGAAGCGGACCTGGTGTGGTGGGTGCCAGTGGTGATGCTGATCGTCGGCAACGCCGTGTTGTTCGTGCTGGTGAAATACGGGTGGAACCGGCTGCAGGTCGAAGAGCCCATGGCGTTCGAAGAGGCAGAGGTGAAGTCGCCCAGCCGCTTGTTCCTGCCATGGGTCGTGGCAGGGCTGCTATCGACCTTCTTGCTGCTCGCCGTCGACCTGCGCGGCGTGCAGCTCAACCTGCTCGACGCGCAGCTTCAGGCCGGCAAGACCATCCGCGGGCGTGAAGACGTGAAGGCGCTGCGCTCGAAGGTGCGCAGCGGCGAGGCTGACATTCAGGAGTACGAGGCGCTGGTGCGCTCGTTCACTTCGTCGGGCCGTTGACGCCCTTGTCGAGGTCGTCGACCGCCTGCTCGACGCCGGCACGCAGGCTCTTCCACGCAGAACCCCCCGCCTTCTTCACGGCGGCGAGGCGCTCGGCGGCGGCCTTTTCCTGCTTCTCGAGGAGCGCGAGCTTTTCCTTCGCGTCGGCCTGGGTGCTCTCTTTGATCGCCTTCGTCTTCGCGCGGAGCTGGGCGAGGCGCGCTTCCATGCGGGCTTCGAAGTCTTCCTTCTTCTCGTTCACGTACTGCTTCGAGGCGTCGACCGCTTCGGCCGTCTCCTTCTTGACCTTCTCACCGGAGGTCTGAGCGAAGGCAGTCAACGGAAGCATCAGGGACAGGACAAGTGCGCGCATGCGCACTGTCTATCACTTGACCAAAGACAGATGAGAACCCCACCGTTCCCCCCGAGCAAGGAACCAGCTTCGCTGGCGATTTCGACCGAAGGAGCACACCGGTCCTCCCGAGCGGAGTCGAGGGAGTACTTCTGCCTCGCGCGGCAGGTCACCC
>JBKJSE010000087.1:0-18826 GCA_046595925.1 Archangium sp.
GGGTGACCTGCCGCGCGAGGCAGAAGTACTCCCTCGACTCCGCTCGGGAGGACCGGTGTGTTCCTTCGGTCGAAATCGCCAGCGAAGCTGGTTCCTTGCTCGGGGGGAACGGTGGGGCTGTTCCTTAGGATCGGAGTCGAGGGATTACCTCTGCGTCGCGCGGCAAGTGACCCCTCGACTTCGCTCGGGGGGAACGGTGCTGTTCCTTAGGAGCGGAGTCGAGGGATTACCTCTGCTTCGCTCGGCAAGTCGGGGTGACCGGTGAGGTTCTCAATTCCTATTTCCGCCAACCCTCTCGGGGGGACCGGTGGCGACCTGTTTCACCAGTCTCCCGAAGGGAGAGGGAGTTTACGTTCACTTCCTCAAGAACTGCTCGACGCCCTTCGCCACGGCCACCAGGTTCGGCTTGATCGCCGCCACCAGGAACGCCTCCATGGCCGGCCCGATGGTGCCCGCGAGCAACCGCGGCACGCCCTTCACCTTCGCCGCGTCGACCTTGAGCTCGCCCGAGATGGTCAACGTCGTCACCCCCGGCCGCCGCTCGACGAAGGTGTTGTGCCCGCGCGCATCGACCGCGTCCTTGAACGAAGGCACCACCGTCTGCCACTGGCAGGTGAAGTCCGCTGCGTTCCACGTCGCGAGATCGTCCCACTGGAGCAGATCTTCCGAGAGGAACTTCCGCACCACCGCGGGGATGTCGCCGCCGCCTTTCCAGCGGTTCACGAACTTCACCAACGCGCCGTCTTCCACGCGCGAGGTGATGGTGATCGCGCGCACGTTGGCCAGGTACGGCACCAGCTCGACCAAATGATCCCGGTACGTCGCAAACACGAGGTCGCGGGGAAACGCGATGTCAGCAGTGGTCTCGATTTTCATGAGCGGTGCGTCGGCAGGTGCGTGCCCACGTCGAGCGGCGTGAACGAGAAGGTCGGCCACAGCCCCGGCGCCAACAAGGACTGAGTGAGCTCGCTCGAAGCGGCGAAGGCAGGGAAGGTGGGATCGTGCTTGCTCGGCCCAGCGACCGTCTTCTCGACGATCATCGACGAGTACTGATCGAGCGAGTCTTCGCGGGTGTTGCCGTTGAGCACGACCTCGAAGCCCATCTGATCCGCGTACGCCTTCAACCCCGGAATCTTCGACTGGAGCGGCGCGTAGCTCTCTGCGCACACCCCGTTCTCACTCGCCACGAACGGGCCGTCCGGCGTCACCACGCACAACGACATGTTGCCGCGCGTGTGACCGCGGGTGTCGAGCAACGCGAGCCCCTTGCCGAGCTGCACGTCTCCCTCGATCACCACCACCCGTGACTCGGAGATCTCGCAGCCGTGCGGCACGTACCAGACCTGATTCATCGGATGCAGGTCCTTCACCTCGGCCCACTCGTCCTTCATCACGATCAGCTTCGCGTTCGGGAAGAAGGCCGACTCGCCCAGCCACTTCCTCAGCTCCTGCACGTGGAGGTGATCGAAGGCGATGTAGTCGACGTCGGCCGGCGTGAGGCCCACGCGCGCGAGGTGCTGCTCGGCGGTGCCGAAGTAGGTGGGGATCACCTTGTTCGAGAGGAAGCTGCCGAAGGTCGCGGTGAGGTCTGCGTAGAACGTGGCGGCGCGGCTGCCGTCGACGTCGGTCGGGTTGAAGAGCAGCGTCTTGCGCCGGCCTTCGTGCTCGAACTGAATGATCTGCATCCGGTTCGTCATCATCACGAACGGTGCGGGGCTGAGGCCGCCACCGCTGAAGGCGTACCTGGCGGGGTAGGGGAAGGTGACGAGCTTGTGCGTCGTGCACGCGAGCACCGGGCCGCCGTCGATCAACTGCTCTCGGGTGGCGATGGCGGCTCTGCGGAGTTGGCGCAGGCGCTCGGCGGGACCGCTTTCCTGCCAGGCCTTTTGCAGGCCTCCGGGCAGCGGTTTGAAGTGGTCAGGCATCGTTTGCCCTCTCCCCGACCCTCTCCCCCTCGGGGAGAGGGAGACTTGTCGGCGTCAATTGTTAGTCGTCTTCGTCCACCGCGGGCCGGCGCTTCTTGCGCGCGTTCTCTTCTTCATCGTCGTCATCCAGCTTCGGCTTCTTGCGGCCCGCCGGACGCTTCGGCCCGTCTTCGTCCTCGTCTTCTTCGTCTTCCTCTTCTTCACCGCCGCGCTTCTTCTTCTTCGCCTCGATCGCGGCTTCTTCCTCTTCCTCTTCTTCTGCAGAGGTCAGCTCCCGGCGCGGCGTGACGATCGCGATGGTGAAGCCGGGGAAGATCGCCCAGCCGCCACCACCCGAGGCAGCCACCGTGATGTCGTCCGTCCCGCTTCGGCGGGTGATCGACTGCCCGATCCCCGGCGTGACGGCGAACGCGATCTCGGGGCGCAGGTGAACCATGCCCAGGGTGATGTCGAGACCCACGGACGCTGAGATCTGGTGGCCGGTGGTGCTGTTGATGATCTCCGACTTCTCGGTGACGTTGGTCGCCCCGACGATCGCCGCGTTGTAGTTGCGGTTGAAGATGAAGTCGTAGCCGACGCCCGCATAGAACCCGCTGCGGTGCGAGAAGAGGAACTTGAGCCCAGCCAGGAAGGTGAAGCTGGTCTGCGAGCGCGGCGCGGTCTCCACCAGCACGCCGTCGTCGCCTGCCACGAAGGTCGAGGCGCCCAGCGACGCGTAACCGAACGCGACCTGCGGCATCAGCGCGACGTGCGCCACCTTCGACTTGTTGAGGGTCAGCTTGAGGCCGGGCTGCAGCCCCGCCGAGCTCGCGTGCACGTTGAGCGCGACGTGCTCGTTGAAGCCCGCATTGAGGTTGGCCTCGAACGCGGGGATGGTGAAGCCCGAGGTTCGCTCGTTGGTCTTGATCGGGTCGCCGATGCCGTCCTGGCCCGGGAACTGGGGGTTCGTCTGGGAGGCGTAGATGAAGCCGGTCTGAACACCGACATCCGTGGCGCCACGCCCCACGGGCGCCGCCATCTGGCCGATCATCATGGAGCGCGGAACGATGCACCCCGAGGCCAGCGCCAGGACACAGCACAACCAGGTTCGCATGCGCGCCATGCTACAAGCTCGCGCGCCAATGACACGAGGAACTGGAGATCCACTCGACCCCGTCGTGGCCAACGACGAACAACGCCTCGAGGTCAGCCTTCGACCGGCGACCTTCGACGATTACGTCGGTCAGTCCCGCGTCGTGGAGAAGCTGAAGATCTACGTCAAGGCCGCCAGGGCGCGCGGCGAGTCGCTCGATCACTGTCTCTTTTCCGGACCCCCGGGCCTCGGCAAGACCTCGCTGGCGCACATCATCAGCACCGCGTTGGGCAGCACGCTCCACGTCACCTCGGGCCCCGCGCTCGAGAAGAAGGGCGATCTCGCAGGGCTCCTCACCAACCTGGGGCCCCGCGACGTCTTGTTCATCGACGAGATCCACCGGCTCTCCGCCACCATCGAGGAGTACCTCTACCCGGCGATGGAAGACTTCCGCCTCGACATCACCATCGACTCAGGCCCTGCCGCCCGCGCGATGAAGATCGATCTGCCGCCGTTCACCCTCATCGGCGCCACCACCCGCACCGGCCTGCTCACCTCACCGCTGCGAGATCGATTTCAGATTCAGGAGCGCCTCGAGTTCTATACGCCGGCCGAGCTGCAGAAGATCCTCATCCGCTCGGCGCGCATCCTCGGCGTGAAGTTGGATCGGGAAGGCGCTGAAGAGATCTCCTCGCGCGCCCGCGGCACTCCCCGAATTGCCAACCGCCTGTTGCGCCGGCTGCGCGACTTCGCCGAGGTCGAAGGGCAGGGGGTCGTCACCCAGGCCCTGGCTGACAACGCACTGCGTCGGCTCGACATCGACGCCAGCGGCCTCGATCAGATGGATCGCCGCATCTTGCTGACTGTCATCGAGAAGTTCGGCGGTGGCCCTGTCGGCGTGGAGACCATCGCCGCTGCAGTGGGAGAAGAACGCGACACCATCGAAGATGTGTACGAGCCCTACCTGCTTCAGGAGGGCTTCATCCACCGGACTCCCCGCGGTCGGATGGCGACCCTCCATTCGTACGAGTATTTCGGCAAAGTGGCGCCCAAGCGCGACAGCCAGGGCGACCTTTTCTGAGACCGCGACACGCGCGTCGTGCGAGCTAACCTCTCAGAAACGCGTCACCTTTGTCATGAACGGCAAAAATCAGAGTGGTGTGTCGATGCACCACTGAGCAATTCCGCGAGGTTTTTGCTCACGCCAGTACGTATTCCATGGCATATCGGTTGCTCAACGCGCCGCATCACGCCGGGTTGTCTCCCGGCCACAAGAAGGGCGCGAATCACCATGGCCGGCGCTTTCGAGCAGCGAACACTTCAAAGGGCGGTCGTGGTCGAGGGCGTGGGGCTCCACAGTGGCTCGAAGGTCGTGCTGCGCCTTCTTCCCGCCCCCGCAAACCACGGCCTGGTCTTCGCACGCGTCGACCTGCCTGGTCGGCCTACCATTCAGGTGAGCTCCGAGTTCGTGACGGACACCTCGCTGGCGACGACCCTGGGCATCGGCAAGGCGAAGGTCGCCACCGTCGAACACCTCCTCGCGGCGCTCTCGGGCATCGGCATCGACAACCTCCGCATGGAGATCGACGGCCCCGAAGTGCCCATCATGGACGGCAGCGCCGCGCCCTTCGCGATGCGCATGTCGGAAGCGGGCATTCGGCACCAGGGTGAGCCCAAGCGCTTCCTGGTCATCAAGAAGACCGTCACCGTGACGGACGGCGACAAGCACGCCACCTTCGCGCCGGCCAAGCGCCTGCGCATCGACTGCACCATCGACTTCAAGCACCCGCTCATCAGCGACCAGCAGTTCACGCTCGATTTCAGCGACAGTTCGTTCATCCGCGAAGTCGCCCGCGCGCGCACGTTCGGCTTCCTGCGTGACGTCGACAAGCTGCGTTCGATGGGCCTGGCCCGCGGCGGCTCGTTGGAAAACGCGGTGGTGGTCGACGACTTCTCGATCTTGAACCCCGAGGGGCTTCGTTTCCCCGACGAGTTCGTGCGTCACAAGTTGCTCGACGCGCTGGGTGACATCGCCCTGCTGGGTCGCCCGGTGATCGGCGCGCTCACGGTCTTCAAGACGGGTCACGCGCTCAATCAGAAGCTGGTCGCGAAGGTCCTCTCCGATCCCTCGAACTACGAAATCGTGCCCGCCTCGCGCGAGCGCGTCTCGTCGCACGAGCTGGAATACGAAGAGCTCGAGCCCGCGCTCGCGCCCTCCGCGGCCTGAGCTGCTGCTGGTAGGGTCAGCCCGTGCTCTCCCGCGCCCAGGCAGTGCTGTTCATGGCACTGCTCTCGGGCTGCACGTGCCGCGATCCCAACCTCGAGCCCATCGCCACCTTCATTCGCGTCGAGCCGCAGCAGCTCGACTTCGGCCGGCTGGTGATCGGGCAGGCCGGCTTTCAAACCGTCGACGTCGTGAACTCGGGCAAGACCTCGGTGGAAGGCACCTGGGCGCTCGAGGGTGCTGGCTTCTCGAGTGACGACGGCACGCCTTCGCGGGCAGCCGTCGGCTCGACGTTGATGGGCATTCGGTGCGCGCCGCAATCGGTCGGCGTGTTCGACGGCACGTTGACCATCACGCTCGCGGGCTTCCAGCCGATCGTCGTGCCGTTGGCCTGCGAAGGCGTGGCGGTGCCCGAGTGCCTCGCATCAGGGCCGTGCCGCACCTCTTCGTGGGATCTCGCGGCGGGCCGCTGCGTCGAGCTGGATCAAGTGGACGGGCTCAGCTGCGAAGCGCGCGATGTGTGCCTGCTGGGCGCCACCTGTCACTCCGGGCGCTGCGAAGGCACGCGACGAGACTGTGCTGACGCAGACCCCTGTACCGCCGACACCTGCCACCCCGCGCGAGGCTGCGAGCACTCGGGGCCCATCGCGTGTCCGGGCGAAGGCGCCTGCCGCGTGGGCCGCTGCAACCCCAGAGTGGGGTGCGAGCTGGTCGATGCCGTCGACGGTGTTCCCTGCGGTCAGCTGCGCACGTGCACGGCGGCCGACGTCTGCATCGCAGGCGCCTGCGTGCGGCGTGATCCACCCGATGGTTTTCAATGCACGGCCAGCGGTCCGTGCGGTGACGCGGGGTACTGCGTCAACGACGTGTGCGAGCCCACGCCGCAGTCGGTGCTCCAGCCCACGTGGAGCCTCGGAGGGCTGCAACCCGACGGCGGGTCGCCGCCCGAAGCGTGGAGCGATCTCTTCGCCAACCGTGACGGAGACCTCACCGTCTCGAGCTACTTCTATTCACCCACCCGCATGCAGGCGAACCGCGCGACGCCCATCAACCTGGCTTCCTCGTCGCGGCGCTGCATCGATTGGCTCGGCTGGGTGGTGTGCGGCGACATGCCGGTGCTCACCGCGATCGACGCTTCGACCGGTCGGCTGGTGTGGACCTACTCGGGCGTGCCGCAGGACCTTCCCCAGTTCGCGCCCCCCGCCGAATACTTCCTCGCCCGCCTCGCCGTGCTCTCGGAGAACGAGCTGCTCGCGATGTTCGAGTCGCGCACGCTCAGCTCGGGCATCGACAGCCGGTGCCGCTATTTCGGCATGGTGGTGCTCAATCGCCAGGGCCAACCGCTGCGCAGCCTGTACCTGAACGATCCGATCTTCTCCGTCTGCGATCACCCGCACAGCTACGGCGTGGCCGTCGACGCCCAGTCGAACATCTATCTGGCCTTCACTCCGAGCGGCGCGGACAACCCGGCCACCAGTCTGACCGGCACCATGCTCTTCAGCTTCACGCCTTCGCTCCAGTTGCGATGGCGCCGCTACGACCTGAACCTGATCGGCGGGGAGCTGTCGGTGGCCGATGGCCTGCTCTTTCAGGAGCGCAGCCCCGAGGTGCGCCAGACACAGTCGGGCAACGTGGTGGCGACCTTGCCGGGGCCGTTTGGGTTGGGCGTGGTGGGCGACTCGACCGCTGTTTCGTCGCAGGCGGGCTCTCACTTCCTCAACACCTTCTCGACCGCCAGCAGCCTGCCGCGTTGGCAACGTTCGCTGACGGGTGAGCTCGGCCTCACGCCGCTCACCATCGCCACGTGGAGCTCGGCGTGGGGGCCACGCGAGGTGGCGCTCGCCTTCACTTCGGACGGCGTGCAGGTGCGCATCGAGGCGACCGAGCTGCTGACCGGCGCTGCGGCTTTCTCCTGTCCGGTCGCCTTGCCTGCGCTGCCCGCGATGACCGCGATGACGCCCGGAGGCCTCGGAGTGATGGTCGGTACGTCACCCATCGGCGTGGGTTGGCCCCGGTGTGACGACTGCGACCCCAAGTACGCCCGCACCCGGAGCACCTTCGGGTGGATTCCGCTGCCGGGCCTGACCCCCTCTGCCGCCCCGTGGTCGGGCGCGTGGGGGAATGAAGGTCACTCGCACCGCGAAGGCCGCTGATATTGTCCCGCGGGACGATGGCCGAACTTGAGTTCATTCTCGAGGCACCCGAACGCGGTCGCGTGGTGGCGTTCCCCTCGAAGTCGTTCCTCATCGGCTCCGATGATTCGTGCCAGGTCTGTTTCAAGTCGAGCCTGATCGAAGGCCGACACGCCGAGGTGGTGAAGGACACGCGTGGCGAATGGTGGATCCGTGACCTGGTGGGCACGGGCGCGGTGGTGGTGAACGACACCCCGGTTCTCGACGAACGGTTGGCGGCGGGCGACAAGCTCAGGGTGGGGGATCTGGTGATGACCGTGCGAGACAGCGGCGTGAATTCGCACTCCCGAACGCGTTCGGGTGAGCAGCCGATCACCAATCCTGAGATGGCCGAGCTCCAGCCCGACACGGTGATCGACAACCGCTACCAGATCATCAAACGCATCGCGACGGGCGGCATGGGCGAGGTCTACCGCGCGGTGCACGTCGAGCTCGGCAAGGCGCTGGCGCTCAAGGTGATGCTGCCGGAACTGTCCGGTGACGCCGACTTCGTGGGCCGCTTCAAGCGCGAAGCGATCGCCTCGAGCCGCATCGGTCAGCAGAACATCATCGACATCTCCGACTTCGGCCGCACCGCCGATGGCCGCTTCTATTTCGTGATGGAGTTCGTCGACGGCAAGACGCTCATCAAGCACCGCAAGGAAGGCCCGTTTCCCTTCCAGCGCGTGGTGCACGTCGGCCTGCAGATCGCGCGCGCGTTGGCGGCGGCGCATGCGGTGAACATCGTGCACCGCGATCTGAAGCCCGAAAACATCATGCTGGTGCAGCGCCCCGGGCAGCCCGACTTCGTGAAGGTGCTCGACTTCGGTATCGCCAAGGTCATCAACAACGCGGGCACGGGGGCTGCCTTCACGGCGATCGGCTCGGTGGTCGGCACGCCGCAGTACATGGCGCCCGAGCAGGCGGGCGGGCTGCCGGTCGATGCGCGCTCCGACATCTATTCGATGGGGCTCATTCTTCATGAGCTCGTGCGCGGCAAACCGACCTTCGTGGGCGACTCTGCGGTCGAGCTGATGAGCATGCAGTTGGCCAAGCCTGCTCCGGCGCTGACTTCACCTCATGGCGACGTGCCGCGTGGGCTCGAGCAGTTGATCGCCCAGATGCTGCAGAAGGCGCCGGAGAAACGGCCTGCCTCGATGGAAGCGGTGGTCGCGGGACTCGAGGCCGTCGCCGCGTACCCGACGCCGACCGCGAAGACGGCGCCGATGCCGGCAGCGCCGGTCTCGAAGCTGCCGCAGACTCGAATGGAGCTGCTCGAGCAGCCATCGATCGGAACGAGCGGCGGCATCCTCACTCCGTCCATTCCGGGCATTCCTCAAGTCGACGATCCGGCGATGACCAGCGTGAACGCGCTTCGCCAGGTGACGATGAAGCCGCCGCCGACCGCGCGCCTGGCCCCGCTGCCTCGCGAAGAGAAGGTCGACAGCGCGGTCGAGTTGGCCGCCGTTCGCTCGAGCCGCACCCCGTTGATCGTCGGCGGCCTGGTCGTGCTGGTGGCGTTGCTGGCAGGTGCGATCGCGGTGGTGGGCCTGCCGGGCAGCGAGAAGGACCCGAAGGTGGCGGAGCCGCTTCCCGTCGTTCCGGTTCCAGTGGCGAAGCCTGAGCTCGCAGAGGCGCCCACGCCGGTCGCGGTGGTGAAGATCGCGCTCGAGACCACGCCGCCGCACGCCGAAGTCTACGAAGACGACGTGATGTTGGGCTCGACGCCGATGACGATCTCGCGGCCACCGGGCACGCTGACCAGCGTGCGCTTCGAAGCCAAAGGGTTTCAGCCCCTGGCCAAAAAAGTACGCTTTGAGTCAGACACCACGCTGCGGCTCGAGCTCGCGAAGGAAGCAGGCAAGGCCATCATCAAGAAACCGGGCAAACCCAAGCCGCCCGGTGACGATGACCTGATGGACCTTCCGGAGTGACCTTTGGAGTTGGGATTGCTATGCGAGCGCCATGACCCAGCCTCTTCGAATGTCCCTCATCGCGGTCACGACCGCGGCCCTGATGTTCACGGCCTGTAAGGAGAACAACAGCGGCACCGGCACGACCACCACGACGACGGCCGCTGTCACGGGTGGCGAGAACCCCAGCCAGCCCGTCGCGAAGTACAACGACGTCGTCATCACGTTGAAGGACGTCGACGCGAAGATCGGGCCGCAGCTCAAGCAGTTCGAGAAGCAGAAGATGGAGCTGCGCCAGCAGGCCGCTGAGCAGATCGCCCTCGAGGCGCTCGCCAAGGTCGAGGCCGCGAAGGTCGGTCAGACGGACGAGCAGTGGGTGAAGGGGCAGCTCGAGTCGAAGCTTCCTCCTCCTGCCGAGGCCGACATCCTCAAGGTGTTCGAAGAGAACAAGGCGCGCATGCCCCCCGGGTCGACGGTCGAGTCGATGCGGGAGCAGATCATCGGCTTCCTCCAGAAGGACAAGGGCCGCGAAGTGGCGATGAAGCTCTTCGACGACCTCAAGGCGAAGGCGAACTACCAGATGCTCCTCGAGGAGCCGCGCGTGCAGGTCGAGGCCAAGGGCCCGGGCCGTGGTCCTGAGAACGCGAAGGTCACCATCGTCGAGTTCTCCGACTTCGAGTGCCCGTTCTGCAGCAAGGCCGAAGAGTCCGTCAACCAGGTGATGGAAAAGTACGCGGGCAAGGTGCGCGTGGTGTTCCGTCACTACCCCCTGAGCTTCCACCCGCACGCGCCCAAGGCCGCCGAGGCCGCCGCCTGCGCCAACGACCAGGGCAAGTTCTGGGAGATGCACAAGCAGCTGTTCGCCAACCAGAAGGGCCTGAGCGTCGACGAGCTCAAGCAGCACGCGGTGGCGGTCGGTCTCGACAAGGCGAAGTTCGACGAGTGCCTCGACACCGGTAAGAACAAGGCGCTGGTCGACGCCGATACCAAGGCGGGCAGCGACGTGGGCGTGACGGGGACGCCGGCGTTCTTCATCAACGGCAAGCTCATCTCGGGGGCGCAGCCGGCCTCCGAGTTCGAGAAGATCATCGACGCCGAGCTCAAGAAGGGCGGCTGAGTCTGGCCCCTCGCGACCGAATTGCATTGGCGGTCGATCTGCCGCTCCCGGAAGGCGTTGTTGCCTGGGAGCGCGTCGCACCGCACGTGGGGGTCGCGAAGGTCGGGCTGTCGTTGTTCGTCGAGCATGGGCCTCGCGCAGTTGAGGAGTTCCTCCGGCGCGGGGCTCGTGTGTTTCTCGACTTGAAGCTCCACGACATTCCCAACACGGTCGAGCAGGCCGCTGCACGGGCCGGGGCGCTGGGGGTCTCGTACCTGACGGTGCACGCGTCGGGCGGGGCTTCGATGGTGAAGGCGGCGCTGGAAGGTGCGGCGAGTGGGGCGGCGAAAGCAGGCCATGCCGCGCCGATCATTCTTGCGGTGACGGTGCTGACTTCGATGGATGACGCGGCCCTGGCACAGACCGGGGTGCCGGCGTCAGCCCGCGATCAGGCGCAGGCGCTCGCGCTGCTGGCCGTCAAGGCGGGGGCGACGGGGCTGGTCTGCAGTGCGCGCGAAGTGGCCGCGGTGCGGGCGTTGGTGGGGCCGAAGATCGTTCTGTGCACACCGGGCATCAGGCCCACAGGTGCCGCAGCAAACGACCAGGCGCGAACCGAGACGCCGCGGTCGGCGATTGATGCGGGGTCGGATCTGCTGGTCATCGGCCGACCGATCACGGCTGCAGCCGACATGGCCGCGGCCGCGAAGGCGATCGAAGCCGAGCTCAGCTGACTGGCTCGCCTCTCCCTCTCCCTTCGGGAGACTGGTGAAATAGGTCCACCACCGGTCCCCCCGAGCGAAGTCGAGAGGTAATCCCTCGACTCCGCTCCTAAGGAACAGCACCGTTCCCCCCGAGCGAAGTCGAGGGGTCACCTGCCGCGCGGCGCAGAGGTGGCATCTCGACTGCGCTCGATGCGAACGGTGGGTGTGTTCCTTCGGACGAAATCGCCGACGAAGCCGGTCCCCTGCTCGGGATGGACGGTGTGGGCTCGCGATTTCAGCAATCCCGCGAGCTGAGTCGTAGCTTCTTCAACACTCTCCCGGCGAGAGGGTTGGGGGGGGGGCGGTTCAATTACACCCCCAGGATCAAGAAGATCGCCGCGACCAGGAAGTCGAGCAGCAGGCACCCCATACACGCCTCGACCACGCCGGTCGTGACCGCTTCACCCACCGCGCTGGCCCCGCCGCGCGCCTGCAACCCGCGCAACGAAGCGGCGACGGGAATGAACGCCCCGCACACGACCGACTTCACCACCGCGCACGCCACGTCACCCTGATCGACCATCGCGGGGTCCATGAACGCGGCGCCATCCGCACCGAACACGTAGCTGACGGTCAACACCGCCGAGAGCGTTGCGCAGAAGGTCCCCACCACGGTGAGCAGCGGAAGCGTGAGCGTCGAGGCGATGATGCGCGGAGCGACCAGCTCAGCCAACGGATCGGCCGCCGACAACTCGAGCGCTTCGATCTGCTCGTTCACGGACATCGCCCCCAGCTCAGCCGAGGTCGACGCCGCCTGACGTGACGCCGCCAGCAACGCCGTGAGCATCGGCGCGAACTCGCGAAGAATCAGCTCGAAGTACGCCGGGCCCACCACGGTGATGTTGCCGGTGTACTTGCGCGCCTGCGCATACGCGATGGTCACCATCACCGTGCCGAAGAAGGCCAGGCCCGCGCCGACCAGCAGGCTCGACTGCGTGCCCAGCTCGCCCATCTGACGCAGCACCTCGCGCCACAACACGCCTTCCCTGCGCGCGCTGCGCAACGATCGCGAGAACAGCAGCGCCTGCGCGCCGAGCGTGTGGACCACGCTCATCCGAGCAGCCTCGCCAGCACCGGCGTGAGCAGGAAATCGAGCGTGAAGATCGCAGCGCAGCTCGTCACCACCGCCGACGCCGCGGCCTGGCCCACGCCGCGCGCACCACCCGACGCGCGCAGCCCCGCGGCCGTCGACACCACGGAGATCGCCAGCCCGAACGCCGTGGTCTTCGCCACGCCACCCACGAGATCGCCCCACCGCAACATGTCGGAGAACGCCTGGAAGAAGACGCGCACCGGGAGATCGAGCGTGAAGTACGCGGCGATGGCCTCCCAGCCGATCGCCACCATGAACGTGGTGGTGGTCAGGAAGAGCACCGACAACACGCTGGCCACCACGCGCGGCGCCACGAGGATGCGAAACGGATCGAGCGAGATGCCCTTGAGGCCTTCGATCTGTCCATTGACGGTGAGCAGCGCCAGCTCAGCCGCGTTGCGAGCGCCGATGCGAGCGGCCATCACCAGCCCCAGCAGCAGCGGGCCGAACTCCCACATCAGGGCGAAGCCCGCCGCCCAGCCCGTGTAGAGCCGCGCGCCGAACTTGGTGGCGTAGACCCCGGCCTGCAGCACGACCGTGGCGCCGATCAACGTGGCTGCGCCGAGTGAGAGCGGCAACGAGCGATAGCCGAACAACACCATCGCGCGGCTCAGCTCGCCCAGGTTGAGCCGGGGCAGGTGGAGCAGAGTGCGACCGAACACGAGCATGTTCGCGCCCACCAGGCGGGCCAGCGACATCGCCATCGCGCCCAGCCATCGCACGAGGCTCACCCGGCCACCTTGCCGGCGACGAGGCGGATGGTTCGATCCGTCGGCAGCGACGGCACGGGGTCAGGCAGCGCGACGATCAACGTGCGCGACGCTGAGATCTCCAGCAGCAGCTCGGCGATCGATCGTTCGGTCACCGGGTCGAGGCCCGCGAACGGATCGTCGGCGAGGAGCACGTGAGGCCGCGCGACGATCGCCCTGGCCACGCCCGCGCGCTTCTTCATGCCGCCCGACAGGTTCTCTGGATACTTCTGCGCGGCGGTGGTGAGGCCGACCCGCGTGAGGGCTTCAGCGGCCCGCTCTTGCGCCTCGGCTTCGGGCACGCGGCGTTTGCGCAGCGGCAACAACACGTTTTCCAGCACCGTCATCGAGTCGAACAACGCGTCGCTCTGAAACACCATGCCGAAGGCGACCTGCGCGTCTCGCTTCTCCTGGCCGGTGCGTCGCGAGACCGAGACGTCTTCCCACCGCACTTCGCCCGACGTGGGCGCCACCAGGCCGGTGAGGCACTTGAGCAACGAGGTCTTGCCCCCACCGGCCGGCCCCCAGAGCACCGTGCGGCTGCCCACGGGGAACTCGAGCGTGAGCTCTTCGAGCGCGTGAACGCCGCCGAACTTCACGGACAGCTGGTGGGTCGAGAGCCGCATCGAGGAAGCGAAAGGCTACCTCCACCGAGCGCCAGAGTATGGTTTTGGTCGTGACCGCGCTCCACGACAAGCCCGACCTGTTCATCCTTTCTTCGCGGTTGGGTCTGCTGGTGCTGGCGCTGGCGGGTTGTGGTGGTCCGGTGGATCCGTGCGCGAACGTGCCCTGCAGTGAGGGCCGGGTCTGCGTGGTGCGCAGCGTCGGGAAGGTGGCGTGTGAAGTGCCCGACGCCGGGATGCCCTGAGGAGTCCCTCGACTTCACTTCTTCCCGATGAAGCGCTTGATGGACAACTTCCGAAAGCCCTTCCACGACTGACGAACCACCGCGGTGCTGAACAGGAAGAGGGTCGCCGCGATGCCGAAGAGTCCGAGCACCGGAACGCCCCAGAGCTCGAACGGCTTGCCCGCGAAGGCGATGAAGGTGCCGATGATGAAGCCGCACGCGCACAACCCGGCGAAGGCGACGACCGCGAACGAGCGAAGGGTCTGGTTCAGCTCGGTCATCTGATCGGCCTTCACCGTCACGGTGAACTTGCCTGACTCGAGGTCGAGCATGATCTGCTGCAGTTGCATGGGCAGATCGTTGGCCGCGCCTTGCAACCGAAGCAGCGTCTTGAGCAAGCCACCTTGAAGCTGGGTCGGGTCGTAGCGCTCCGCCAGCAGCTTCTTGGCGTACGGCATGAAGATCTCGTTGATCGGCAGATCTGGATACAGCGACCGGAGCACGCCTTCGATCGCCACCGACGCGCGCGAGAGGATCGCGTACTCGCGAGGGATGCGGATCTTGTACTTCACCGCCAGGTTCAGGATGTCCGCCAGCAGGTGCCGGGTGTTCACGTCTTTGAGTGACGTGGGCAGGTACGTGCTGAGGATCGCCTCGATGTCGCCGCGGAAGGCGATCATGTTGGTGCGCGTGTCGGGCGTGCCGAGCCGGTAGAGCAGGCGCGCCACCGACTCGGAGTCTTTGAGGCCCACCGCCAGCACCAACTGCACCAGGGTGTCCTGCATCTGGCGCGTGATGCGGCCGACGAGCCCGAAGTCGATGAGCCCCAACACCGGGCCTTCGAGCACGAGCAGGTTTCCCGGGTGGGGGTCGCCGTGGAACAGGCCGTCTTCGAAGAGCTGCTTGAACGCGCCCTCGAGGATCGTCTTGGCGATGGTCTTCTTGCCCTCTTCGTCGAGGTTGGCGTGCGTGAGGTTGGGCGCGTCGAAGTACTCCATCGTCAGCACGGTGCGCGCGGTGAGGTCGTCGTAGACCTTCGGAATGCGCGTGTGCGTGATGCCGACGTGGTTCTTGTAGAAGGCGCGAATGTTCGCGGCCTCGTTCAAGAAGTCGAGCTCCTCGTGCACCGCCTTGTCGAACTCTTCGATGATGCCGGTGGGCGTGTAGACGCCGACCTCTTCGATCACCGCCTCGAGCGCGCGCGCGACGTAGTGGAGCACCGAGAGGTCGGCGCGCAGCTGCTCCGTGATGCCGGGGCGCTGCACCTTGACGATGACCTTCTCGCCTTCTTTCGTCTTCGCCTTGTGGGCCTGCGCCATCGAAGCGGCGGCGAGCGGCACGGGTGAGAACTCGGCGAAGACCTCCTCGAGTTCCCTGCCGAAGGCCTCGCGGATCACCTTTCGCACCTGCTCGAAGGGCACCGGCGGCACGTCGTCCTGCAGCGTTTCCAGCTCTTCGATGAACTCGCGCGGGAGCAGGTCTGCGCGCGTCGACATCACCTGGCCCAGCTTGACGAACGTGGGGCCCAGCTCAGCGAGCATCAGGCAGAACCGGCGCGCCGCGGTCGCAGCGCGGGCCGAGTCAGCGGTCTCGGGCTTCGACTCGTCTTTCTTGCGAAGGCCCGTGCGCTCCAGGAGATCCGCGAAGCCGAAGCGTCCCGCGATGAGCGAGATCTGCCGCAGCCGCTTCAGATCCTGGAAGGCCTCACGAATCACGGGCTCACCCAACCACGGGAAGTGCAGAGGGGCAAAGTCCTGAAGCGGGCTACTGCGTCTCGAGGAAGGCCACGACATCCGCCCGTTGCTGCGGGGTGAGCGCGTCACCGAACAGGTGGCCGCCATTTCCCAGGCCGACCTTCGTGGTGTCGTAGACCGCCGCCCGATCAGCCCTGCTCTGATTCGCAGGAGCGGCCGCGAACACCTCGACCTTCAGGCCCACGTTCACCTCGTCGTAGTCAGCGCGCGCGGTGCCGCGGAGCCGAAAGAAGCGGGGCCGCTGCGTCGAGTCGAGCACCGCGGTGAGCGTGGGGACCGAGCCGTTGTGCAGGTACGGCGCTGAAGCCCAGACCCCGCGCAGTGAGGGCGCGACATACGAGCCCGTGGCGCGATGGGGGTCGACTGCTCCGAACCAGGTGCCGTTGATCAGCGAGACCTCGTGCTCGCCGTACTTCAGGGCGCGCTCCGGGTCGGTGCCGACGGTGAGCTGCGCCACTTCGACGCTGGCCATGCGCTCGCAACGATCATCGCGATGACAGCTGGTGCACTGCGCGCGGAAGATCGTGCGGCCGCGCTCAACCGATGCGGGGTCGGGGGCCGTGAAGGGCCAGGCCGGGGGCCCCAACGTGAGCAGGTATTGCCGCAGCTGCAGGTACGACGGCTCTAACGCCTCGAGCTGCGCTTGCGTGGTGCCGAACGCCAGTTGCGTGGCCATGAAGGTGCGGTGCCCCGACTGAGGTGCGCTGCCATCGGTGTACACGCGCGTCTTCGTGGCGAGCGCCCACCACGCGGGCGGATCCTGAAAACCGATCTCGGTGTTCACCGGGAAGGGCGGGGTGCCCTGGCGCAGCCCGAGCTGAAGCGTCATGCCGACGATGTCACTGACGCCCCGCGCGCCCGTGCGCAGGGTGGGCGTGTTGGGTGCGGGAAAGCCCGCCAGCATCGCGAGCGCCTTCAGATCGTCGATGAGCAGCTCGAGATCGATTTGATTGTTGGGCGCGCCGATCACCGTCTGCCCCGCGACGACCCCTGCGTGACAGACCAGGCAGTCGGCTCGCACCTGGTTTCCCGAGAGGTGCAGGCCCATCGGAAGCCCATCGTTGAACGTGAGCGCCTCCGAGAAGCCGTAGCGCGCTCGTGCCGCGGCAGCGAAGTCGGCGGGCTGACCTGTGCCCCACACGCGCCACAGGTTGTCGAAGGCGAGGCGCGGTACGAAATCTCCTCCTGCGCCCGCTCCGAGAAGAAAGGCGCGGCCTGCGTCGGCTTGGTCCAGGTCGACGGTCTCGAGCGCGAGACACGCGGGTCCGGCGTCGATCTCGACCGACGCGTCGGCGACCGAAGTGCCCGCGTCAGTTCCTGCATCGACGACGGGAATCGGAGTGGGGCAGCCCAGCAGCAACAACGCCAGGCCCCACCAACGGGCGCTATTCACTGAGTCGATCGAGGGCCATGCGCTCTTCGATGTCGCCGACGATCTGCGCGAAGGACATCTGCTGGGTCGAGCCGACGTCAACGGCCGGCGGTGCAGCCGGGGCCTTCACTTTTGCCTTGGCCTTGACCCTGGGCTTCACGGCCTTCGGCGCGGGGGCTTTCGCCTTCGCCTTGACCTTGGTCTTCACGACCTTCTTCGCCTTCGACTTCAGCGGCGCCTTCTTTGCGGTGATCTTCGCCTTCACCTTGGGCTTCGACTTCGACTTCGCGGGCTTCTTGCGGGTGGCCATGAGGCGGATGCTCCTCCACTTCGAGGCGATTCCATAGCGTCAGCTCACCGCGAAAGACCTGATCAGCGGAAACGCGGCTGCGAAGCCGTCGACGGGCGACTGATCCGGCTGATCCGCTTCGAGGTGAAGTGACTCGAGGCAGGGCAGGCCACCCGACTCAATGAGGCCCTTCAAGAGAGAGCCCGGTTCCTGGCACCTGATCGTCAGCGCCCGCATCGGTACGCAGACCGCCAGGAGTCCGAGCGCGCGACCGAACTCCCAACCCGCCGGGGTCGTGCAGCGCAGCGTATCGATGACACCGCGCCTCCACGTCACCTGCGCGTCCGCAAACGGAAACCACGTGAAGTCAGCGCTCGGGGTGCGCGTGACGAAGCGCTGGCCGACGGTCCGTCCGAGCTCGAGGAACTGATCCGAGATCACGCAGAGCGTCTCGTCGGTCCACGGGCCAGCCGGTCTGGAAATCGAAGCGGGCCAACCGAGGCTGTCCTTCGGACTCGAGAGCACCCGCACCGCGTGCTTCCACACTTCACCCGGCTTGAGCAGTCGCTTGATGGGCGCGGCTTCATCACGGCTGTCCTCGAAGAAGATCCCGCCTGGGCCCGGCGTGAGCACCAGTCGATGGGCCGCGGGCCAGTGGATCTCGGCGTCGCTCGTCGCGGGGCCGAACACAGTGGGCGTGTTCAGCTCGATCGGCATACACGGCTCGATGACCCGGCGATCGTCCCAGTGGAGCGGCGGCGTGACGACGGTCTCAATCCACAGGCTCTGAATCATGGGCGCTCGATCCGGTAGCGGTAGATGGGCGTTCGATAGAGGTCGGGCGTGGTGACGGTGAGCTCGGGCTGCTTTCCACGCCACGCGAAGGTGTGGCTGATCACGATCGCGCCGTGAGCCAACTCGGCCTCGAACTTCGGTGCCAGTCGCGTCATCGCGCCGGTCCACAGGTAGGCGACGACGAGCTGTGCTCCTTTCAGCTCGGCCTGATGAAAGTCACCGAAGCGCACGGTGAGATTGTCTCTGCGCTGAAGCAGCAGCCTGAGCCTGCAGAAGAGAAAGGGGAAGGGTGAGCGCTCCCAGCCGATCACCCGGGCGCGGGGACACTTCGTGGCGATCGCCCAGGCCAGCGTCCCCCAGCCGGCACCGAGTTCATGCACTTCACCTGCGAGCTCCGCGGGTATGAGCGCGAGCAGCGCTCGCTTTACCTTGCCGCTGGTGGGCATGGGCGAGATGCCGAGCGTCAGCGTGCTCCAGAAGATCGAGAGCAGCGCGAGGCAGGCGAGCACCAGCGCGATGAGCTCGGCGACGAACACGGCCGCACCTTGCGACAGGTCGGTCACGAAGCGAAGCGGCCCTCAAGGCTTCAAGGCGCACGCCTCCACTTTTCATTCACCTCGAGAGGGTCTGGCGGGTTCTGTTGGCGCCATGCCAAAGCCGTTCTTGTACGGGCCGTTGATTCGCGCGGCTGTCTTCGGGGTCATCGGGTTGTTCGCGCTCAAGGGTCCGTTCGCCGTGATGAGCGACGAGGCGCGCTATCCCCAC
>JBKJSE010000018.1:0-2561 GCA_046595925.1 Archangium sp.
GGGCTTCAGGGTGGTGATTCTGTATCCCGATGGGCGCGTGTCGCCGAGGCAAGCGCATCAGCTCGGCGCGTTCGGGGACAACGTCACTGCGTTTCGCGTGGCGGGGACCTTCGATGACTGCCAGCGCATGGTGAAGGCGGCGTTCGGTGATCGTGAGCTGACCGCGAAGCACGCGCTGGTCTCGGCGAACAGCATCAGCCTGGGGCGGTTGCTGCCGCAGATGGCGTACTACGCCCACGCATCGCTCTCGGCGCAGGCAGCGGGGAAGGGTTCGTCGTCCTTCGTCGTGCCCACCGGAAATCTGGGCAACGCGTTCGCCTGCCTGCTCGCGAAGGAGTGTGGGCTGCCGATCGATCGCGTCGTGCTCGCGACGAACGCGAACCGGGTGCTCGCTGATTTTCTGGCGACGGGGCACTACGAGCCGAAGGCCAGTCTGGCGACGCTCGCCAACGCGATGGACGTCGGCGCTCCGAGCAACGTGGAGCGGCTGCGGCATCGGTTCCCCGATGTGGCCAAGGTGATCGAGGCCGATTGGGTCGATGACGAGACCATTCGCAAGACGATCACGAAGACCCTGGAACACTCGGGCGAGATCATTTGCCCGCATACGGCTTGCGGGGTCGAGGTGCTGCGACGGGTGCGTGCCCGAGGCGCGAAGGGCACGTGGATCGTCGCGGCGACGGCGCACCCGGCGAAGTTCGATTCGATCGTCGAGCCGCTCATTGGGCGTGCGGTTCCGGTACCGCCGGCGCTTGCTGAACTTCTGTCCCGTCCGTCTCGCGCCGAGCCACTCGACGCGAAGCTGGAGTCACTGAGCACTGCCCTGACTTGAGCTCCTCTGCGATCTGATGCGATCTCATGACGCGTTGCATTAAGGTGCACGGTGCATCACGTCGTCAGCGTCGAAATCGGAGTCGCCATGAGTCAACCCGGCCCAGTTGGGATGTACGACCCTCAGACAGAGAAGGACAGCTGCGGTATCGGCTTCGTCGCGAACATCAAGGGCGAGAAGTCGCACGCGATCGTCGAGCAGGCGCTCGAGGTGTTGCAGCGAATGGCGCACCGCGCGGCGACCGGCGCCGATCCACTCACGGGCGACGGCGCTGGCATCATGGTGCAGATCTCTCATCGCTTCTTCAAGCGCGAGGGGCTCAAGCTCGGCTTCGAGATGCCGCACCGCCGTTGTTACGGCGTGGGCCAGGTCTTCCTGCCCGCTGACGCCTTCGCGCGGGCCGAGTGCGAGCGGATGTTCGCCGAGGTGGTGCACCAGGAAGATCAGAAGCTGCTGGGTTGGCGCGACGTGCCGATCGATCCCTCCAAGCTGGGGCCGGTGGCGCGGGGGGTGTTGCCGGTGATGCGGCAGCTCTACATCGCGCGCCGCCGCTGCGTGCCCAGCGCCTTCGAGCGAAAGCTCTTCGTCATCCGCAAGCTGGTCGAGAACAGGGTGCGCGCCTCAGGCGTGGATCCTGATGGTCGATTTCACGTCGCCTCTCTGTCCGCAGAGACCATCGTCTACAAGGGCCTGCTGCTGCCCTCTCAGTTGCCGCAGTTCTACGGCGACCTGCGCGATCCCGACTTCGTCAGCGCGATCGCCGTCGTACACTCGCGGTTCTCCACCAACACCTTTCCCACGTGGGATCTGGCGCAGCCGTTCCGCTTCATCGCGCACAACGGTGAGATCAATACGGTGCAGGGCAACCGCAACTGGATGAACTCGCGCCGCAGCCTGCTGCAGTCGGCCAAGTTCGGCGGCACGCTCGATCGGCTGCACCCGATCATCGTTCCGGGGAAGAGCGACTCGGCGCAGTTCGACAACATGCTCGAGCTGCTCACGCTGGGTGGCCGCTCGTTGCCGCACGCGATGATGTTGATGATCCCCGAGGCGTGTGACGCGAACTCCGAGATCGACGACGCGCGCCGCGCCTTCTACGAATTCAGCAGCTCGTTGATGGAGCCGTGGGATGGCCCGGCGGCGATCACCTTCACTGATGGGCAGTTGGTGGGCGCCACGCTCGACCGCAATGGACTGCGGCCGGCGCGCTACGTGGTGACGCGGGATGATCGGGTGATCCTCGCCTCAGAAGCGGGCGTGATCGACGTGCCGGCAGAGCAGGTGGTGCGCAAAGGCCGGCTGCAACCGGGTCGCATGTTCCTGGTCGACACCGTCGAAGGCCGCATCGTCGAAGACGCTGAAGTGAAGAACGAGATCGTCAACCGCTGGCCGTACCGCAAGTGGCTGGATCGCAACGTGTTCACCTTCGACGAGCTGCCGCTGAGTGAGCCGCCGGCGGCACCGGGCGCGGAAGAACTCTCACGGCTACAGCGGGCGTTCGGCTACTCGGATGAGGATCTGAGGTTGCTGCTCGCTCCGATGGCGGAGACCGGCAAGGAGCCCACCGGCTCGATGGGCAATGACGCGCCGCTCGCGGTGCTCAGTGATCGCGCTCCGTCGTTGTTCGACTATTTCCATCAGCTCTTCGAACAGCGTGCGATCGTTCGCGCGCGTCGCAGCCTGCAGCCTGGCGATCGTCTCAGGGTTCCACTTGTGACGCTCACCGCGC
>JBKJSE010000272.1:0-23855 GCA_046595925.1 Archangium sp.
GTGTTGCCCTGGAAGCGCGGTACGAGCACCCGGTTGCGCTTGGTGTCGAAGCCGAAGTCGGCCGGCGCCTCGAGCTCGGTGAAGGCTTCCTTGAACTCGCCGCCCAGCTTGCCGCGGTAGATGGCCTTCCCACCCCAGCTCGACACGAGCAGCTCGTCGCCCACCATCACCAGGCCGTCGAGCCCGCCGTTGGGCAGCTTGGTGAACTCGCCCACCTTCTTGCCCTTCAGGTCGTACGTCTGCAGCTCGGGCGCTGAGAAGCTGACCACGTGCACCGCGTCCTTCGTCACCAACAGGCCGTTGGGGCCGTGCAGGTCTTTGCTCTTGAGGAACGCCTTCGCGGTCGCCTTCTTGCCCGGGGTGATCACCCAGATCGCGTCGGTGCCCGTCGGCTCGAACTTCGCGTTCAACCCCGAGTCAGACACGTAGATCTTCCCGTCGGGGCCCGCGGCGACGTCGTTGGCGAACGTGGCGCCCTTGAGCGCGACCTCGCCCTTCGGCGCGCCGGTCTTGCGATCGAACATGCGCACGGTGTCGATGTCGGCCACGTAGAGCACGCCGTCCTTCAGCGCGGAGCCCTTGGGCGCGTTGAGGGTGACCTTGTTCTGGCCACCTTCGATGAGCTTCGCCTTCACCACCGAGCCATCGGGGTTGAGCTCGGCGATGTAGCCGTTGTTGTCCTTGTCCAACGGCGCGCCGTTGATGTTGCTGACCAGGTACGTGTCGGTCTCGGCGTCGTAGAGCACTGACTCAGGCGTGGCGATGCCTTCCTTGAAGGTCACCGCGGCGGTGGGCCTGGCAGGCTTCGCGGCGACTCCGGCATCTTTGCCCTGCGCGAAGACCGAGGCTGCGACGAGACACGACGAAAGCAACAGGCGCTTCATGGGAACTCCGGGTCGAGGTGAAACAGCGAGGCCGCCAGATAGCGAGGCGCCCTTCGGCTCACAACGAAATCAGCGGCGGGCTTCGCTCGGCACGGGCGTCAGCACGTCGCCCCGGCGCGGTTCAGCGCGATCGACCAGCGTGCCGTTTCGCACGAAGTTGATCAGCTGCAGCGGCAACCCGTGGGCGGTCTGCCAGTCGGCGGTGTCCATCAGCTGGAAGTGGAGGTGCGGTTCCGTCGACATGCCGCTGTTGCCCACGCGCGCGAGGCGCTGGCCCTGCGTGACCCGGTCACCCGGCTTCACCACGAGCGAGCCGTTCTTCAAGTGGCCCAGCAGGGTGAACTCTTCGGTGCCGTGATCGATGACGATGAGGTTTCCGTACAGGTTGCCGCCGACCGCGTGGTTGGGCCGGTTGTCAGCCACGCCGTCATCTGCCACCACGACGACCCCATCGGCAGGCGCGACGACCGGCTGGCTCCAGGCGAAGTAGTCCTCGTTCTTCAGGCCATTGCCCTCGGCGCTGCTGCCGTTCTTCCGCTGCAGCAGGTCGAGCGCGAAGCGCATGTCGGAGACCGACGCGTGGCGATTCTCTTCCCAGGTACGGCCACCCCAGAGCACGTGCCACGTGTCGTCCAACGGAAGGCGCAGCTTCACCAGCGCGCGATACGCGCCGTACGCGGTGGCTGCTTCTTTGGTGGGGAACTTCATCGAGGCGCCCAGCAACCGGCCCTGGCCATCCATCGTGAGCTCGACCTCGAGCCCACGCGCCCAGTTCGTGACGCCCGCGATGCGTCGATACACGGCCAGCCCGTTGCGCTCGGAGAGCCCTTCGCTGACCAGCTTCGACTCATCACCGTAGCTGCGCAGACCGGCCGCGAACTTCTGCATCGCCGCGAGCGACTTGAACTGCTGACCGGGCGCCTTGCCGCTGCGGGCCCACGCCTTGTTCAGGTCTCCACTGCGCAGGGCCTCGACATAGGCACGCCCCTGGCCGAGCGAAGGCGCGCTCTGAGAGAGCATCAGGCTGAGCAGGATTCCCAGGGTCATTGGAAGCGCGCGCATCATCGACGAAACGCGCGCGAGCCGGAATGTAGGCCTTTGGAGCTACTTTTCTGCTCCGCTACTCGAAGGGAATGATCGAGACCTTGTCGCCGGGCTTCACCTTGAGGAGATCCCTCGCGGCCTTCGGGAAGAAGACCACCTGATCCTCGTAGCGAACTTGCGTGCGGACAGCGCGGAAGCGATTGGTGCCGGTGGCGCGCGTGATGCCGACGAGCACCTCGGACGCTTCGAGATCGTACGGTTCCTTGCCGACGGCGGCCGTGCGGAAGTGCCGCGCCAACGACACCTCGCTGATGTTGGCCTCGTAGTGCGGGCCGCCATCGAACGGATCGATGTGATTCGAGTACCGGAACCCGATGCGCTCGAGCATGCGCTGCACGCCCTTGGTGTTCGGGCCCACTTCGCCGATCAACTTCTGCGCCTTCACCGGAAAGAGCGACGCGTAGATGTCGGAAGAGGGGAAGAGCTCCTTGATGAACTCTTTGTTCTTGCGCGAGAGCTTGTCGGCCTCGGGGTAGTCGAGCCCGGTGAACTTCTTGCCGATCGACTCCCAGAGGAGCGAGCGCCCGTCTTCCATCAGCGGGGGCAGCAGCTCGGCCAACACGCGCTCGCGGAAGAGGGGGCGGTGCATGCCCATGAAGAGGAAGCGCACGTAGCTCAGCTGCTTGCCGGGCTTCTCGACGCCGCTGCGATACGGAGGGTCGACCACCAGGCCGCCGATCTCGGTGGGGCCGTCGTAGTTGTACCCAATCGACAACACCTTGTGCCTGAAGTGCTTGTCGATGCTGGCAGAGTAGTTCTCGGCTTCCGTCACCTGGAAGTAGATGTGCGGCGCGTCTTTGGTGCCGTGCTGCGCAATGATCATCGAGGTGCCGATGATCTGTTTGTTGCGGAAGTCCTCGAGCACGAAGAGGTACTCGCGCTTGAAGGGATCTTCGATCTTCCCGGAGAAGCTCTGAATCGACTTGGTGATCAGCGCGGCGAGCACCTTCTCGTTGTTCGGAAGGTTGACGCTGTTGAGCGTCGCCGCCAGACGCTTGAGCCCTGCGAGGTCCCCCCTTGCTACGTCCCGGAGCAGCAGCATTCCCAAGCCTTTACCTGAGGCACCCACATCAGGCTACTTGTGGCTCGATGTTGCCGGTGCAAGTCGTTGTATTAATGGGAGAAATCGACCTCGCCGAGTTACTATCGCGGCTCATGAGCGACGCAGCAGACTGGCTCGGCACACAACTCCCCGCGATGGAAGCGGCCTTAGGCGCGCTGGTGGAGCACAACTCTTTCACTGGAAATCGCGACGGCGGGCAGCGCGTGGTGCGCCTTTTGGAAGACGTCTTCGCCATGCCCGGCCTCGAAGGCGAGCGCATCGGCAGTGAACGGTTCGCCGATCACCTGGTCTTCCGCTCGACGGGCCAGAGCGGCGTCGCGCCGATCGCGCTCATCGGTCATCTCGACACCGTGTTTCCCCCGGGCACCTTCGAGGGCTATCGCGTCGACGGGGCCTTGCGCCGTGGCCCGGGCGTGCTCGACATGAAGGGCGGTCTGGTGGTGATCGCCTGGGCGCTCAAGGCCATCGCCAGCACGGTCGGGTTGAACGCGATCGCGCCGCTTCGATTGGTGATCGTCTCCGATGAAGAGGTGGGTTCACCGGAAGGCGCGCCGTTGCTGCGCCACACCATCGCTGGCAGTCAGCTCGCGCTGGTCTTCGAATCAGGCCGCGCGAACGACGCGATCGTGACGCAGCGCAAGGGCACGGGCTCGGCGAAAGCAGTGGCGATCGGCAAGCCCGCGCACGCCGGCAACGCGTACTGGGAAGGCGCCAACGCCATCTGGGCGCTGTCCCGCTTCGTCGATCGCGTGCAGTTGCTCTCGAGCAAGGACTCGGGCGTCACCGTGAACGTCGGCACGATCAGCGGCGGCACCTCGAAGAACACGGTGCCTGCCGAAGCGCGCGCTGAGCTCGATCTTCGTTTTCCCACCAAGGCGCTGGCCGACGAGCTGTGGGTCAAGCTCCACCAGGCCGCCGAGGCGCTCGCGGTCGAAGGCGTAAACGTGAAGGTCGAGCCCGGCGCCGGCCGCATGCCGATGGAGAAGCTGCCCGGCACCGACGCGCTGGTCACCCGCTACGCCGCCTGCGCGAAGTCGCATGGCCTCGCTGCTGACGAAGCGCCGCGTCAGGGTGGGGGGAGCGATGGCAATACCGCCGCCGCCATGGGCATTCCGACCATCGATGCCCTGGGCCCGCGTGGAAAAGGCTTCCACACGCCCGACGAATACATCGAGGTCGACACGCTGATCAGCCGCGCCCAGGCGTTGGCGGACTTCCTTCTAAACCCCTGAACTTCCACCACCCGGAGAGCGGGTTGAAACCGGGAGGCCCCGAGGCGCATGGTGCAGGCACACGTGCTTCGACTTCTTTCCCGAACCCCCGCGATCACGCCCGAGACCGCTGACGAGGCGTTGGTTCGGCGTGCCCAGGGTGGTGAGTCAGCGGCCTTCAAGGCGCTGTTCGAGCGGCACGTGGTGTCGGTGCGGCGGTTTCTGCGCGATCTGTTGCGCCAGAGCGATCTGGCCGACGACGCCACGCAGGAGACCTTCGCGCGTGCCCACGCCCAGCTCGTGAAGCTCAGCGATCACGATCGGTTCAAGCCGTGGATCTTAGGCATCGCGCGCAACGTGGCGTTCGAAGCGCGCCGGGTTCGTCAGCACGACGTGTTGGAAGACGAAGACGACGGCACGCCTTCCGCGGTGATTCCGTCGCCTGATCCCGAGCGCGTGTTGCTCGACGCCGAGCTGGAAAAGCACTTCACCGAAGCGATGGGCACGTTGTCCCCCAACCGCCGCGCCGCGCTGTTGATGCGGCTCGATCACGGGCTTGGGTACGAAGACATCGCCGCCGCGTTCGGCTGGTCGATCCCCACCGTGAAGAACGAGATTCATCGCGCCCGCCTCAAGCTGCGCGCCCACCTGTTGCCTCACCTCACTGGAGAGAACTCATGAGCCGCTGCGGACGAACGGCCCACCTCGAAGCGGTCGCCCTGGGAGAAGTTTCCCCGGCGCTCGCCATGGAACTGCGCGCGCACACGAAGCAGTGTGCTTTGTGCCGTCACGAGCTCAACTGGCTCGAGACTGAGACGGCGTTGTTCAAGCAGCGTGCGGGCCGCGATGAAGTGGCCGAGCTGTGGAAGGGCGTCGAGAAGCGCAGTGGCCTGGCCGTGCAGCCGCGTGCCTGGCCGCGCGTGCTGGTCGCGATGGCCGCGGCCGCCGTGTTGATGCTGATGGTGGGCCGCGCTGAGCCCCGGCAGACGTCGATGGCCACCAACACGCTGGGTGAAGAGACGCTCGAGTCTTCGATGTTGATGAGCCCGGCGTTCCTCTTCTTCGAACCGGCTGAGCCGTGCTCGAAGTTGCCTTCGGGGGTCGGGTTCCAGTGTAGCCCCGTGGTGCCGGCCAGCTTCCTCGCGTCACGCTGAGGATTTCGAGGCGCCCACCGGTCATCGATTTCGTCCGAAGGAACAGACCCACCGTTCGCATCGAGCGCAGTCGAGATGCCACCTCTGCACCGCGCGGCAGGTGACCTGCCGCGCGAGGCAGAAGTACTCCCTCGACTCCGCTCGGGAGGACCGGTGTGTTCCTTCGGTCGAAATCGCCAGCGAAGCTGGCTCCTTGCTCGGGAGGAACGGGTGTGCGCTCCTTATTTCGATCAACCCTGCGAGCGAAGTCGAGGGGTGACTTGCCTGCGCGAGACAGAGGCCATCCCTCGACTCGGCTCCGGAGGAACGGTGGGGACTCTCATTTCGGCCGGCCTCGCTGATCACGGTGCAGCCTCCACCGATTCGATCTCGAGCACGTAGCCAAACCGCTGCTGAGTCAGCCGAACGAGCTTCCACGCCGGCGCCGCGCCCTCGTACGACACCGAAGCAAACGGCCGCCCGTCCTGCGTCACCACGCGCGTGCCGTTCATTTCCTCGAGCACATACCCCGCGGGCAGCCCTGACCTGATCGCCTCGACGGGCCACCACGCCAACTGCACGTCACTCAAGATGCGCGACGCGGTGACTGAGGGCGGCACGTGAACCGAGACCTCCTGCTCGAGCGTCTTCCCGTCCCACACCAGGGTCGCCACCGTCTGCCCCATCGCTACGGCGGCGATGCGCACCGCACTGCCATCGACCTCGAGCTGCGCATCGAAGCCGCGCCGCTCTTCACCGCGCACCACGGTCACGCGCTGCGAGAGCTGCAGCTCACGACCCAGCGAGGCCGGCGCGAGGCGCAGCCCGAACTCAGCCTCGACCGGAGGCTTTGGAGTCGTCACGCACCCGCAAGCCAACAGCGCTGCGATCAGCCCTGCGCGCACACCTGCTCCAGCACCGTGAGGCGCCGCTTGGGCTCAGCCACGTACGGATTGGTGGTGTCCCACGCGTAGCCGGCGAGGATCGAGCAGATCATCTTGCGGATGTCGGCCTGCGGCGCGGGGTGGAAGATGATCTTCTGGAAGCCGCCCTGGTACCAGGACTCGACGAAGGTGCGGAACGCGTCGACGCCCTTGCGCAGCGGAAGAGCGAAGTCCTGTTCCCAATTGACCGTCTCGCCACCGAGCTCGCGGTGCGCGCACTTCGCGGCGAGGCTGGCCGAGGTCATGGCGATGGTGATGCCCGACGAGAACACCGGGTCGAGGAACTCGCCGGCGTTGCCCAGCAGCGCGTAGCCCTTGCCGCACAGCTGCTTCACGTTCGACGCATAGCCACGCAGGGTGCGCGCCGGGGTGTCCCAGACCGCGTTCTTCAGCAGCTCGTTGAGCGTGGGATCTTCGCTCACCAGCGTGCGCAGCTTGGTCATCTCGTCGCCCTCGTACGTGTCGAGGAACTCGGCCGAAGCGACCACGCCCAGCGAGCAGCGACCGCCTGAGAACGGAATGACCCAGTACCAGACGTCAGACCGCTGGGGATGCACGGCGACGCGGATCTTGTTGCGATCGAAGCCGCTGCTCAGGCCCATGCGATCTTCCACGTGGGTGAAGAACGCCTGGCGCACCGGGAACGCCGAGGGCCGCTCGAGCTCGAGCAGGCGGGGGAGCAAGCGTGCAAAGCCGCTCGCGTCGAGAATGAGCCGGGTCTCGACCTGGTACAGCTCACCGGTGTCGGACTTCACGGTGATCTTCGGCGGGCCCGAGACGTCGACCGCGGTCACCGTGTGGCGGAAGCGAACGTCGGCGCCCATGCGGGCGGCGGCATCGGCGAGCACCTTGTCGAACTTGCCGCGCTCGACCTGGTACGTGGTGCCCCAGCCCTCGCTGAACTTGTCGCGAAAATCGAACTCGGTGGTGCGACCCTGCCACGAGAACGACGCGCCGTTCTTGTGCTGAAAGCCGGCCTCGACGACGTCCTTCAGCATGCCCGCCTCTTCGATGTACGTCATCGTCTGGGGCAGCAGGCTCTCGCCGATGGAGAAGCGAGGAAACGTCTCCTTCTCGAGCACCAGCACCTGGTGACCCTGCTTGCGCAGAAGACCTGCAGCCACCGCTCCCGACGGACCCGCACCCGTGATGACGACTTCCGACTTCTCGACGCGCATGAAACGGCCTCCCAAGGGTTACTGGGTACCCTCCTACACAAGGCGCGCCCGAGGTCCAAGACGGGGCTACCCTTCTCTTTCATGATCAGCTCGATCGTCCTGGCTGTGGTGTTGAATCAGGCCCCGCACCAGTTGAATTGGGAGCCAAGGGTCGACCTGCCTGTTACCGGCGCGCTGGTCACCGGCTGGCTGGTGTCGGAGTTCGCCTTCAAGAAGCAGCTCGCGGCCAACCCCTGCCGCTGGTGTGCGCCCAACGGCTTCGACACCGCGGTGCGGGTCGCCTTCAACCCGAACTTGACGCCCAGCGCCGAGGGCATCGGGCCTGCGCACGTCGCCAGCAACCTGGTGGGCTTCATCGGAGTGCCCCTGGCGATGATCGGCCTCGACGCCTTGCTGTCCTGGCGCGACGGCGTCTTCATGGACGCTTTCTGGATCGACCTGGTGCTGATCCTCGAGACGACCTTCGCGGCGCAGGATCTCAACCAGGCCGTGAAGTTCGCGGTGGGCCGCGCGCGCCCGTACACCATCGGCGCGAGTGACGAGCTGCTGGCCGAGGGGCGCGACTTCGCCGACAACAACCTCTCGTTCTTCAGCGGCCACGCGACCTTCACCTTCGCGCTCGTTTCTTCGGCGGCGACCGTGGCCAGCCTGCGCGGGTATCGGCAGGCGTGGGTGCTCTGGGCCGCGGGTCTTCCGCTCGCGACGGCCACGGCGGTCCTCCGGCTGGCGGCGGACAAACACTGGGCCTCCGACATCTTGCTCGGAGCGGCGATCGGCACCAGCCTCGGGATTGTGATGCCCACCCTGCTCCACGGCCGGCTCGGGCCCGTCACCGCGCAGCTGACCCCCATGGGCAACGGGCTCTCGCTGAGCGGACGTTTCTAAACGGAGAGTGGACGGGCTCGGGGTCATCGTGGCAAGTGACGCGTGATGGTTCGCCCCCGGCTCCCCGTGTTCCTTTCCGTCTTCATCGGCCAGGTGGTCCTCGATCAGTGGACCAAGCAGCTCGCGATCGCGCACCTGAAGGACACGCCGACGCTGGTGTACCTGGGTGACATTTTCCGGTTGCAGTACGCGACCAACGAAGGCGCGTTCTTGTCGCTGGGTGCGAGCCTGCCCCCGGGTGCGCGGTACTGGCTGCTGACCATCGGCGTGGGCCTGCTGCTGGCCGCGCTCACCGTGTACGCGCTGTTCAGCGAGACCATCTGGAAGACCAAGCTCGACCAGTGGCAGGTCGGTGCGTACGCGCTGATCGCCTCAGGTGGCTTCTCGAACTGGGTCGATCGCGCGCGCTTTGAGGGCAGCGTGGTCGACTTCATGAACCTCGGCCTCGCGGGGCTGCGCATCGGTTCGTTCCCCCTGCGCACCGGCGTCTTCAACGTGGCCGACCTGGCGATCCTCGGCGGCATCGGAGTGCTCTTCGTGCACGGCTGGCGAGAAGAGCGCCGGCTCAAGGCGCTCAAAGCGGTCGAGAGCGCGCCTCAGACCTGAGCTGAGACACCTCGCGCATCCCCCCCCGATCCGGCACGTGGACCGGCTGGGGTTGCTCAGACTCTGAAGATCATCGGTCAAGCTGACTTCAGCGCCGGCACCGCTCCCGTCGACCAGCCGGTCGTCTGCACGATGCTCGCGAGGCACTGTTTCGCGCTCTCGTCGTTGAAGGTGAAGGTGATCAACTTCGCGCCCTTCGGTCCGGTGGCGACGAGGCGATAGATCTTCCCCTTCGCGCGCTCGACCTCTTCGATCGCGACCGACTGAAATTGCGTGAAGGGGTACTTGAGCGTCAGCACCGCCCAGGGCTTGCCGTAGCTGATCTTCAACGTGCCCGACGCGCTGTCGAGGATGGTCAGGCGCCGGTAGTGCAGCAGAAACCAGCCCCCGCCCATCATCATGGTGAAGAGCACCGGCGCGATCGCGAGCTGGCCCGGCTCGATGCCACGTTCACCGGTGTACGGGAGCACGGAGATCGCCGTGGTGATGCCGATCCAGAACAGGAAGGCCGCCATCACCGGCGCCAGGGGGACCTCGGCTTCGTAGGTGAAGTTGAGCTCCTTCGTGCCGTCGAGCGGGTCCTTCGCGCGCAGGGTCAGCAGGCCCGCGCCGATCAACAGCGCGCCCACCAGCGAGGCGCTCACGCCGTGACCGTATTGGTAGAGAAACTCGTTCCACACGTGGCTGTACTCAAAGAGCTCATGCGGTTTGATGAGGCCACGAACGCCACTGAGCAACGTGAGGCCGCCGCAGACGAAGTGCGTCGCCGCCGCTGAAGTTCGATCGTTCACGGCGCCGATGATAGCCCGAAGAAAAGTGACAGCGCCGCCGGGAGTGGAGAAGCCTCAGAGCTGGCGGGCCCATGCAGGCCCAGCCGGGATCGAACCCGAGGCGGCTCTCGCGAGTCGCTCGATCAGGGTGCGTCCAGGACTTCTTCTTCCGGGGCGGCGCTGTCGACGAGTTCAGACGAACGCGCGCCCGCTCCCTGACTCGAGGGCCGAATCATTCGCCCGGGCATTTCTGCCCGGGGATGCTGCGGCAGGCGCCTCACCTCACCGGTAGACGCCGACCAGGTCGAGCACGAGGTGCTGCGGAGCGCTGGTGGTCAGGCACAGCGAGCCCGTCGAGCGCACCACGCCGAAGGTGGCCACTACGGCACCCACCGTGGCGTTCTGATTGGAGTGCGTTGCCTCGCCCGTGCAGTCCCACACCCGGGCAAAACCCGGCGCCTGGGCATCGATGCCCGTGAGCGTGAACGCGACGGCGCTGCTGCCCTGCCACCCCGGCATCGAGGACAGCTCGACGCGCATCACCTGGCCAGGCGTGGGCCGACCCAACCAGCCACCTTCGCCGTTGCGCGTATCGAGCACGCGCGCCGGTGCCACCAGGGTGAGGCTCGCCCCACCCGCGTCGTAATAACCGGCCACGTCGATCACCACGTCGACTGGCACGTTGGAGAACAGGCACACGTTGCCGCCGCTCACCGCGGCCAGCGCCGAGCTCGAGGCCACGCCGTCGGTGCCGAAGTTGACCGCAGACGTCTTCACCGGCGCCCCACAGGGCACCACCGAGATGAAGCCCGCCTGGCCGCGTGAGATGGCCGCGATGCCCAACTGCGCCGCCGTCGCCGAAGCAGGCACTCCGAACGCAACGAGCGAGACGGTGCGCACTTCGCCGCCGCCGATGGCTGCACCCGCGCGGGTATCGAGCGCGCGGGTCGGGCCGAGCGCCGTGAAGCCAGCACCACTGCTGCCAAAACGTGCCTGCTCATCGACCACCACGTGCGTGCGCTGCGGCGAGACCATCGACACCACGCCCGAGCTCAGCGAGACGATCGTCTGGTTCGCGCGCACGGTGCCCTTGAGGGCGTTCACCGTCGAAGTGGGGGCGGGGCTCCTGCCGTCGAAGACGCTCAGGAAGGTGTCGGCCTCGGGCGCGATGAGCGCCACGCCGAGCGCCACCGCGCTCGCACCGCCCAGGTCTGCGGCGGTGAAGGCCTCGTAGACCTGGCTGCCGCTGAGCACGCCTGAGTTGCGGGTGTCGAGCAACCGCTCGGCGCCCACGCTGCTCAACCGCAAGCCGCTCGCGCTCACGGTGAAGGCGGGAAGCTGCGCAGCCACGGCCACGGCGCCCGTGACTTCAGGCGGAGGCGTCGCACCGGCCGCAGCCACCCACGCGTCGAGCTTCGGGTAGGCCGTGTTGCCGGGGCACGAGGTCTGGCCCACCTGGCGGTGACCCAGCACGGTCTGCCTGTTGACGGGAAAGCGGTACTCCGCGGCGATCGCCACCATCATCTTCTGCAACGAGGCGACCTGCGCCGCCGAAGGAGCGCGCGACGTGTAGTCACCCATCAACACGATCGCGACCGTGCGCGAGTTGGCATCCGTGGCGTGCGCGCCTTCGACTCCGGTGGCCACCATCTCGTAGACGATGCCCTGCTCGTCGATGCCGAAGTGGTACATCAAATCGCACCAGCCGCGATTGACGCGCAGTTCGCGGTCGTACCAGCTCAGCCACGCCCGCGAGTCGGGCACCGAGCCTGCGACGTGATGCACGATCACCCGGTTGGGTACCTGGCCCCGGCGGCACGTGCCGGCCGGGCGCGCGCCCCACGCTTCCCGCGAGACGATGCCCAGGCCCCGGCTCATCAGCGGGCGCGCCGCCGACAGCTCCGAGGAGACACTCGCCTCGGGCGCCACGACGTCTTCAGTGCCCTCATCGAGCACCGACAAGGTCGATTCACCGCAGCCCAGCAAGCACAGCGACAGCGACACGACAGTCAGATGGATTCGCATGACGCGTTATCGCGAGGACTCAACTGGTCTGACCAGTCCAGAACTGTCAACTGATCAGCCGAAATGGCGCCCATTTCGAAGATCATTTCCGGGTGAATTCAGCGCGAGAACGCGCCGGGCCTGCGACGCCAGACGAGCAGCAGCAAGATGACCAGCGAGGTACCGCTGCCTTCGCAACCGCAGCCGACGCCGAGCGAACGCATCGGGACTGGCACGAGGCCTCCACCGTCCGGCGCCAGACTGCCCGCGTCGGTCGTTCCTGCGTCGGTGGTTCCTGCGTCGGTGGTTCCTGCGTCGGTGGTTCCTGCGTCGGTGGTTCCTGCGTCGGTGGCCAGCACCCGCACCGTGCCCTGCGAGGTCTGCCCCGCGGAATCGCGCACGCGGACCACGTCATCACCGCTCGAGGTCCCTGCTTGATAGCGGCCGGCCGAGTCGATGACCGCGCCTGAGGCGTTGGTCACGAAGTCGAAGGACAACCCTCGGCCGGTTCCCCCCGTCGCGCTGAAGTTCACCAACGCTCCGGGCGCGACGACCGTGAGCACCGGCGCGAGCAGCAACGCAGGAGACAGCTTCACGTCGAGAGTGCTCGAGCCCGGTAAAAAATCAGGGTGGGTGACGAGCACCGAAGGCCCGGGCTGGCTCGCGCGGAAAGAGAGGCTCACTGACGAGGTGCCGGCAGGCATGACGACGCTCGTGACCTGCACTGCGCAAGCCGAGCCTTCGAACAGCGCGGCCTCAGCGCCCCCGTCGAGCATGACCTGCAGCAGCTCACCCGTCGTCGCCAGCCCGTCCCCAAAGCGCGCGCGCAGCTGCAGCTCGAGGGGCAGACACTCGCCGACGAAACCTCCATCGAAGGGTTGCTGCAGCGAGAACCCGGTGGCCAGCGGAACACCCGCCGTGCGGACGTCGTCGAAGTCGACGGTGCCCAGCCACTGGCGGCCATCGACGTAGGGCTCTCCCACGGCGAAGCGGCCCACGGGCAACCGCGTGCCAGAGAAGTCGACGCCGCGCTGCTGCGCCACCGGCACGCCGTCGAGCCAGAGCCAACGCCCGCCGTCCGTGCTGCCCGCACCCGTCACCGAGAGCTGCATCAAGTGCCACACGCCCACCTGGAGCCCTGCGTCCGCGGCGAGCTCGCTGTAGCCTCCGTCGCTCTCGAAGCCGGCGATGGTGAGGACGAGGTTCGGGCGCATCTTCACGTCGAGCAGTGAGGGCGCGATGCCGGTGCCATTGGTGACCTGCGCGAAGATCGGCAACCCGGTTCCATTCGTCGAGACGACGCGTACCCAGGTGCGCGCGTGAAAGTCGCCGAAGAGCGGCGCCCCGTCGTCGAAGAGCGCCGTGTCAGCGGCAGAGCCCGAGCCCGCTTCGCCGTCGACCAGCCGGAGCCCGAAGTTCCCGCGATGGGCAGCGCTGGCCGAGGCGGTGATGGTCGACTGCAGGTAGGGGGTAATCAGCGTATTGAAGCAGCCCGAGGGGACGGCGGTGTCGAGCGTCGTTCCGGTCTCGACGTCGCATGTCAGCGCGTCGTCGCGCACGAGAATCGAAGCCATCGTGCTGGTGAAGCCGGGCCCACTGGCGGTCCAGCTCTGCAGCCCTCGGACGCCGCTGCGCAGGTAGACCGGCGCGCTGACCGATGTCCCCGGAGAGATCGCCGCCGTGACCATCGACGTCCAGTTCGCGTACGGCTCGGGCGCGAGGGCGACCTGGGCCCCGGTGGGCGCGGTGACGATCACCTGCAGGTTCCCGCTGGTGACGGGGGTCCCGTTCACGTCGAGGCGCTCGACGGTGAGCGCTTCGGTTCTTCCCGCCAAACGCAACGACCCCGGCGCACCGCGGATGACGAGCGACTGGCCCTCTGCGCAGAGAGCGGACAGGCCCACCCAGAAGATCACCGCGCGCAAAGTCACGCCCATCAGCTTAGCGAAGTGCCGTTCAGGCGCGCGCCGTCTCGCAAGATCGACGACGTGAGCAACGCCCTCACCGCCACGCGCACCCACCCCGCGCGCAGTCACGAGCCTGCATCGACGACTTCCCCCGTCACAGCCAGAACCCCAGCCCGGCGAGCACGCCGAAGGTCTGGTACCACGGAGGCTCGATGCTCGAGGTGCGCAGGCCCACCGCGGTTCTTCGCATCGAGTAGCGAAACCTGACCGTGAGTTCGAGGGCTCCGAGCCGGCGCGTATAGCCGGCCTCTCCGCTGATCTCGTGCCCCGCCCCCCGCTCCAGGACGGTCTCTCCGAGTGCGATCGTCTGGCTCCACACCGCCAGCAGCCCGTAGCTCACGCCGAGATGAACGCGGTTCTTCTCGTCCCTGAAGAGCGCCGCCAGCGCGCCCACCTCAATGGGGACGAGCGTCTGATTGATGAGCGCGGCCTCGTCCAGGCCACCGGCGGGCGGAGCGAAGAGCGTCGCGGTCCGCGAGGTGTGCTGCTCGAAAGCCACCCCCACGCTGGCCGCCAGAGGAATGCTCGCCAACCAGTACGAAGCTCGCAGCTCGGCTCGCCCACCCAGACGCAACCCTGAGAAGGGCACGAGGAGCCCTCCCGTCGCCTGCACGCTCAGGCCGCGAGAGGAAGGCGTCAGTCTGGGAAGCGGGGTGAGCTCCTGTGGGGCCACCGCTTCGATGATCGGCGCCGCCGTCGCCGACGCGGGTGACTCGGGGGTCGGCGCTTGGGGCACCGGCTGCATCACGGGCGCAGGCTTGAGCTCTGACTTGACCTGTGCTGGTTCCGGCTTCGCCGCCTGGCCCCGGGGGGCCGCCTTCTTCTTCACGGGAGGAGCACCCGCGGCCGCGGGCCCGAGCACCAGCAGGCCGATCAGGAAGGAGCGCGCGACGGAGGGCTGCATTCCTGGAGAGTGGTGCGGGCCTGCGTGCACAAGGCAAGGGCCGGGTGCCTGCCCGCGGCAAGCCACGGCCACTCCCCAGACAGTTCCGGCCGGCCCAGTCGTCCCCCCACGGAGTCCACCATGAAGAAGACGTTGTGCTGCCTCGCCATCACGCTCATGAGCTGTGCCGAGAAAGACACCGCCGCGCCGCCCGCCCCGGTGGTGGACCCCATCGAGACCCCCACCCCGAGGCTGAAGTTTTCGGTGACGGGCTCGGCTGAGTTCGGCGCGACCGTGAAGATTTCAGGCGGGCTGGCCGACGTCACCACCACTGCAGACAGCTTCACGGCGAGGTGGCGCGCCGAGGTTGAGTTCAAGCCCGACGTCGAGAACGCCCTGAGCGTCACCGCCACCGACTCGGCGGGGAACGTCTCCGAGGCCACGCGGGTGACGGTGGTGCAGGCCTCACCCAGGCCCACGAGCATCACGTTGACGCTGACCGCTCCGCTGGCGAAGGCGGGCGAGCTGGTGGGCTTGTCGGCCCGCGTGCAGGATCAATACGGCAATGAGCTACCCGATGCGCCGGTGACCTTCGAAAGTACCCCCGCGCTCTCGGCCAGCTTCGCCATTCCCGGGTCGATGCCGGCCATCACCAGGGCGCAAGGCGTGCTCGCGGGGACCCACCAGTTCGTGGCGTTCGATCTTTCAGCGGTGAAGGCCGCGGACTACGTCTTCAACCTCAAGGCCACGGCCGGCAGCGTGAGCGACACCCAGCCCGTCACCATCCGCCCTGCTGGCGGGCACGCGTTCTCCCGATTGAACTGGGTCACCCCGGGCACCGACCTCAGCCTCGTCGCCGGCCAGGACGCCGCCTACGTGTACGAGGTGGTCGACCTCTATGGCAACGTCACCACGGGTCCTGTCTCGGCCTTCACCAGCGCGCCAGGCGCCATCGTGGTGGAAGACGGGGTGTCGGGAATGGGGAAGATCACCCGAACCACCGCCGCGGGCAGGTACACCGCGTCGTTCTACCTCGCGGGCGTCGGGCAGAAGGGCTCGCTCAATTTTTTCGTCGGCACCGCCCCCGCCGCCGTCGTCGAGCTGGTGACCTCGGCCACGCTGACCAGCCCGCAGACCCCGGTCAAGCTCTTCGCCCGCGTGCGTGACGCCTTCGGCAACGCGATCGATTGCACCACGGCGACCGCGGGCGACGTCGCGTTCACCAGCACCGGCACGGCCACCACGGGCCCCACGCCGACTGCGACCACCTGCTTCAACGGCGCGTTCCAGGCGACGGTGACCTTCACCGCGGAAGACAACTACGCCGTCACCGCGACGCACCAGCCCAGCGGTGCGATGGCCACCTCGGGCAGCGTCTTCATCACGGTGCTCAACTTCGACAACACCCCGCCGCAGGTGAGCATCGCTGCGGTCACCGTCAACGGGGTCACCTGCACCCCCGCAACCCGCGTCGGCACGGCGGGCTGCGACGTCAGCAATGGTGACACGGTCGAGTTCGACGCGGTGGCGACCGACAACTCGGCCCTCGCCCAGGTCGCGTACAACATCTTCTTCGAGTCAACCCAGTCGCTGCGCACCCGCACCGTGTTCGTGGCGGCCAGTCAGGCGACGGCGACGGTGCACTTCCGCTTCACCATCAACTCGAACGCCATCGAGTCGGCCCCCCTGGTGGCGATGGCGATGGACCGCGCGGGCAACATCATGAACTCGGCCGCCGTGACGTTCTTCATCAACAACGGCATCCCCCTGGGCGGGCGCAGCCTGAGCATCGCGGTGGCCTCCCCTCTGCTCAACCGCCCGGCCGACGTCGCCCTCGACTCGACCGGTGCGCTCTTCGTGCTCAGCCGCGGCAACAACCTGCTCCTCAAGGTGCCGTCGGGCGGGTCGGCACAGCTCCACGCCAACAACGTCTTCGGCGAGTTCATCGCGCGGGCGCCGAGCGGCACCGCCGAGCGGTTGTTCACGAGCGATCGAAACAACAACGGCCTGGTCTTCAGCTTCGACCCCGCCGCGGCCGGGGCCCCGCAAACCTGGGCCAACTTCGGAGCGGGCGTCAGCCGCGGACTCTCGGTGCTGGGGGCGACGCCCGCGCGTGGCTGGGTGGACGCCTCGGCGGCGGCCGACGGAGATCGGCTCACCCTCACCCAGAACGGCGCTTCGGTGAGCTACGAGCTCGACAGCAACGCCTCGTGTACCTCGGCCCCCCCGGCGCTGATCTGCGCTTCCTTCGTCGCGGCCGGAGCCACGGGCGCTACCCGCGCTGCGGCGTTGCAGGTGGCGATCAACAACAACGCGACCTCACCGGTCTCAGCCAGCATCGTCAGCGGCGCGACGGCGCGGGTGAACCTCTTCACCCGGCTCAACGGAGAAGTGACCGGGCCCACCACCGTCTCAGCGGCCGTCACGGGCGGCCTGATCCGCAGCGCCGCGACCCTGCAGGAAGGGCACGACGCCGACCTCTGGGTGGCCAACGACGGCGACAACAGCCTGCGCCGCTTCCTCACCTCGGGCACGGCGCCGGCGGCCAACCACGGCACCTTCAATGGGGGAGCGCCTCAGTTCGGCCTGGCGGTGCGCGATGCGTGGACGACCAGCAGCGACCGTCTCTTCGACGTCGTGGAGTACTTCGTCGACGACGGCAACAACGCCCAGTTGCTGGCCACCCGCACCCTCGTCACCAGCAATGGGTTCTTCACCACCACCACCACCACCAACCCGCTGTTCACCCTCACCAATGGCGGCTTCAACGCACTGTGGGACCTGCAGATGCTGCCCAACGGGTGTCTGCTCGCCTCGGACGACGGGTCGGGAAGTCTGTTCGTGATCGACACGACGAACCCTGCAAACACCAGCCCCACGGTTGAGCGCATCGCCCGAAACCTGCCCGGGCCGCGCGGCCTGGCCCTCGACGCGGCGGGTAATCTGCTGATCGCGCTCGACCAGGGAAACGTCGTGGCGCGGCTCTCGCCTTCGCCGCTGGTAGGTGACTGCTTCTGAGCTGACGTGCCGATTTTGTCGGCCCGAGCCTGCTGCGCAGGGGCTCGGGCCACCTCACCCTGAAGCTGGCCGGCCTTTCCCAGGAGAAACCTGATGCGCTCGATCGTCTTGCTGTACGCCTGCGTGACGCTGTCTGCGTGCGCTTGCAACAATGTGGCAGTCAACGCTGACGGGGGCGAGCTCGACGGCGGGGGCAACGCAGGCACCGGGGGCGGAGCGGCGACGGGCGGAGGAGGAGGAACCAGCTGCGGAAACCCCGGCGAATCATGTTGTCCCGGCAATGCCTGCGCAGGCGGCGGCTGCTGTCTGGGCGCGCTCTGCACTGCGGCAGGTACGACCTGCGGCGGCGGGCTGGGCATGTGTACGGCAGGCAGCTGCGGAACCTGCGGTGGGCCCGGCGAAGCCTGCTGCGCGAATGCCCAGTGTACGGCGGGCGGGACCGCGTGCGTGGCGGGGACCTGCTCTGCCTGCGGTGGGCTGGGCGAGGCCTGCTGCAGCAACGACACTTGCACGGCAGGTGGCGCGACGTGTCGCAACAACACCTGCACCGTCTGCGGTGGGCCCGGCGAAGCGTGTTGCGCGGGCCAGCAGTGCGATCTCGGTGGGGTGTGCTCAGGCGGCGGCACCTGTGCGGTGTGCGGAGGCCCCGGGCAACCGTGCTGCACGGGAAATGCGTGCGGCGGCGGCGGGTGTTGCGTGAACAATGCGTGCGTCGCCACGGCTGCGACCTGCCCCGGCATCGGCGGCACCTGCACCAACGGAAGCTGCGGTACGTGCGGCGGGCTGAGCCAATCGTGCTGTCCGGGCGGTGATTGCACGGCCACCGGGGTCACCTGCTCGGCGGCCACCAGCTGTGTCTCGTGCGGAGGCGCGGGGCAGCCGTGCTGTGGTGGTAACGACTGCACCGCGGCTGCAACGATTTGCAGGAGCGGGGCCTGCGCGGCGTGCGGCGGGCCGGGCCAGCCCTGCTGCGCGGGTGGTGGCTGTGGCAGCGGGACTTCCTGCGGCGGTGGGCTCTGCCAGGCGTGCGGTGGCGTGGGCCAACCCTGCTGCGCCGGGAGCGCCTGCTCGACGGGTTGCTGCGACGCGAATGGCACCGACCGCTGCATCGCCTCGGGCAGCACCTGCTCGCTGGGCGATCAATGCCTCCCCTCGGGACAGTGCGCGGGGTGCGGCGGCATCGGCCAGCCGTGCTGTGGAGGGACCACCTGCGGTGGCGCCAACGTGGTGTGCACCGCTGGCACCTGCGCCCCTTGCGGAGGCGCGTTCCAACCGGCCTGCGGCGGCGCCACCTGCAACGGAGGCGCTTGCCTCGACGCGGCGACGGGCAGCTGCATTCCCGCGGGCGCCGATGGTCCCGCAGGGACGGTCTGTAAGGGGGGCGTGTTGACCGGGTGTGGTGGCACCGGGCAGCCCTGCTGCGCGAACTCGGCTTGTGGCGCCGGGGGCTGCTGCGGTGGCACCACCTGCGCAGCCCCGGGAGCGTCCTGTGGCGCGGGCCTGGGCACCTGCACCGCGGGCGCCTGCACCGGCTGCGGCGGCAGTGGCCAACAGTGCTGCCAGGGCGGGGGCGCAGCGGCTGACTTCTGCTCGGCGTCTGGCCTCGCCTGCGAAGGCAACACCTGCGCGACCTGTGGTGGTCCTGGTCAGCCCTGCTGCAACGGCAACAACTGCAGCGCCGGCGGGTGCTGCAACAACGACGTGAACGGCGGCACCTGCGTGGCCTCCGGCACGAGCTGCGGGGGCGGCCTGGGCTCATGCCAGGCGGGTGGCTGCGTCTCGGGCCCGTTGCTGTGTGGACGGCTCGGTCAGCCGGAGTGCGCCGGCGACGTGGCCTGCACGGCGCCGTACACCGTCGGCAGCGGGGGGATCTGCGTCGGGTGTGGCGGGCCGGGCCAGCCCTGCTGCGACTCGGCAGCGGGGCGTTACTGCGGCGCGGGAGCGGTCTGCGGCGCCAATCAGCAGTGCGAGCCCTGCGGCGCAGCGATGCAGTTGTGCTGCCTGGGGCGGTTCTGCGACGTCGGCCAGACCTGCACCAACGCCCGCTGCAACTGAGGGCAGAAGCTGAGGGCAGTTCCAGACAGCGTGCGTCCTCCCCCTGGGACATTCGTGTGAGAATGACCGCGTGACGACGACGCTGCTGGTTCTCCTGGTGGGGGAGCTGCTCACCCCTTTTCAGGCTGACTTCCGCGGCGCGCTCCCCCACGCGTTTCCCGACGGGGTCCCCGAGGTCGCGTTGGGGATCAGCGCGCCTCCCGGTCGCACCGTTGCCTGGGTCACGGTGCGGGCCGGTGGCATCGAGGTCGAAGTGGTGCTGCACACCACCCGCATCCCGGGCGATCTCCGTCGGGTGCTGCGTTTCGGCGCCGCTGACGCCCCCAGAGACAAGGCCACTGCCGCGGCGTTCGCCCTCGCCGCGATGGTTCGGGAGCGCGAGGCAGATCTGCAGTCCCTCGAGGGGGCTGCTGCCCCCTGCGCCGCGAGCGAGCCCGTCGTGCCACCACCAGCCCACCCGTGGCTGCTCGACGCATCCGTGCTCGCCGGCCTCGATTTCCCCGGGCTGAACTTTGGGGGCGGGCTCAGCGCGAGGCTGCGCCGCGAGACGGCCTCGTGGCTGCAACTCGGAGTGGGCGTCGAGGTGGGCTTCTTTTCCACACCGGCGACCACGCTCATTCAGCCAGCCCTCTTCGTCGAAGCTGCGGTGAGGCTGACGGGTGGTCGTCTCTCCACTGCGGCGGTGCTTGCTGGAGGCGTGACCGCGCCCGTCCTCGTCCGTGACGGGCTTGCCCTCACCACCTGGCTGCCGCTGTTGCGGGTGGGTGCAGAGGGCCGGCTGCTGGTGGGTGAGCACCACGGCTTGCGCTTCGGGCTGTTCGCTCATCTGGTGCCCAGCGCCCTGACGGTGTGGGTGGGGAACGCAGAGCGCGGCACTGTGGGGCCTGCGTGGGTCCGGCCCGAGCTGGGCTACTTTGCAGAGCTGTGAGTCATGCCTTCTGATCCCCCACCCGGGCCACTTCCACCTCAGATGCTGGCCCTCGCCACTACCCCGCGCACGCCGCTGCGCCTCGTCGACGACACCGATGACGCCTCGCTGATCGAGGCCATCGCCGCCGGAAACGCGAGCCGCGCGGTGCTGCTCTACGATCGACTTCGCCCGGTGGTGACCCGCACCATTCGCGCCCTGGCCTCGCCCGAGTTGGACCGCGAAGATCTGATGCAGCAGGCCTTCGTCGAGTTGGTGGTCTCGCTGCGCAGCAGGCCCCAGGTGCGCAGCCTCGACGCGTGGGCTGCCACCATCGCCGCGCGCACGGTCTACCAGCGCCTGCGCCGCGCGAAGCTCGAGGAGCGCTTCGCGGCGGTGCGCGACGAAGCCCACGAAGGCTCCGATTCAACCCTCGAGCGGGCGCGCAACCCGGGCGACGGCCCGCTGCTGACCACCATTCGTCGGCAGGCGCTGCGCCAGGCGGGGGCGGTGCTCGCCCGGTTGAACCAGAGCCGGGTTCAAGTCTTCCTGCTCCATGACGTGCACGGCTTTGAGCTCAAGGAGATCGCCGACATCCTCGGACTCACCGTCGCCAACGCTCAGTCGCGTCTGGTGCGCGGCCGGGGTGACGTTCACACCGCGCTCGCAGCTGAACCGGAGCTGTTGGCAGCGCTGCGCGAGGAGCCCGCGCCATGACCACCCATGATCAACGATTGGCCCGCGCGCTCAAGCAGGCGATGGCAGAGAAGAATGACACGCCCGATTCTCCAGAGGCGCGCGCGCGCACCGTGGCGGCGCTTCAGGCAGCGATGCAGCAAGCCCCCCCCGCTGCCTCGAGACCCGGCTCGCGCAACGGCTGGCGGTTCGGGTTGGCGGCGGGCATGGCCCTGCTACTCGGAGCGGGGTTCTGGTTTCAGTCACAGCCCCGGACGGTGGCGCGGGTCGTCGCCTCGACGGGCGCGCTCGCGGTGGGCCACCTTCTCACCGACACAGAGCTGGTGAGCAGTGGCATGGGCCCGATGACGCTCGAGCTTCTGAACGGTGTGAGGGTGCAGCTCGAGCCTCAGACCGCGGTGCAGCTCAGGGATGACGGCGCGCGGCTGGTGATCTGGAGGGGGGCGGTGGCTGCAGAGATCGTCTCGAGCCCGTTCGCCCTCGAGGCCGGCGATACGCTGGTGGCCAGCCGCGGGGCCCGCGTGAGCGTCAAGCCAGGCGCAGGCTGTGATGGGCGCGCGCAGGTCGAGGTGAGCGAAGGCTCGGTGATGATCAACGGAGGCACCAGCGTCCGTGCGGGAGAAGGCTGGCCCCGTTGTCCGCCACCGGCCGCGCTGCCCGCGCCCTCGCTCGACGCACCCGCAGCGCCGGCCCCGCCAGCTGCCATTCGGGCGAAGCGGCCCCCGCCCGTTCCGAAGGAAAAGGCCGACGACCAGCTGGCTCGGCACAATGAGCTGTACCTGCAGGCCCTCTCGCTGAAGAGGGCGGGTGACGTCAGCGCGGCAGTCAAGAAGCTCGACGCGGTGCTGGCCGAGGGCCGGTCGCCCCTCGAGGAGACCGCGCTGGCGCAGAAGATGAAGTGGCTCTCGGCCACGGACCGGCCCGCAGCGCGCGCGGTGGCACAGAGCTACCTCGAGCGGTTCCCCATGGGCTTTGGGCGCGCCGACGCCGAGACGCTGGTACTGGAGACCCCATGAGCTTTCGCACCTCGAGCCTGCTCTGCCTCACTGCGCTCGCGGCGTGCGGGAGCCTCCCCGTGGTGTTTCCAGCCCCGGGCCCTCAACCATGCAGCCCCACCCAGGGCTGTCCCGCCCCGCTGATCTGCGACGCGAGCGGGGTTTGCGCAGAGTGCGCCAGCGATGCCCACTGCAGCGGTGCCAACCCCGCCTGTGAACCGACCACCAAACGGTGCGTCCCCTGCCGAGGCGCGATCGGCTGCGTCGCGCCGTATGTCTGCAGTCCGTCTGCGCCGGTCTGTGTCTTGCCCTGTGTGGATGGGAGTGATTGCCCGGGCTTCATCGAAGCATGCCGGTCGAATGTCTGTTCTGCCTGCAACGAACCAGACGATTGCGCCCCCGGCATGGCGTGCGACGCGCCCCATGGCCGCTGCGTGGCCTGCTTGACTGATGCGAACTGCGGCGGCGCCACTCCGAGGTGCAACCAGGGCACGGGGCTGTGCGAGGCCTGTGTCCGCAGCGCTGATTGCGCCGCGGGTGCTTGTTTCCAGGGCACCTGTCGCTGACGACCGGGTTTCCGGAGCGAACTTCAGAAGTAGTACTTGAGGGACAACGTCGAGGCGACGACCGAGCCCGCGTCACCCGCGAGTGAAGTCGAGAAGCGGTAGCTCTCGGTGGTGAGCATGCTTCCGCCGGGCCCCAGGGGCGCGAAGTTCGTCAGGCCCTGGGCTTCGCGCACGAAGCCGACGCGGATCGCGGCTTCCACGGACAGCGCTGGAACGCCGATGAAACCGAAGAACAACTCGACCGCGCCTCGCGCCGCAAGCTCGAGCAGCGAGCCGGTGAAGTCGAGGCCGTTGTCGTTGAGCAACGTGATGTACCCGGCGCGCAGCTCAGGCGCGATCAACACGATCACGTGCTGCGTGCTGACCAGCGAGATCGGCAGGCCGACGTGCCCGATGAGCTGCAGCGTGTTCCCGAGCCCCAGCGTCTGGGTGTTGTCGGTGCCGCCCGTCACCATCACGCCCACGCCCAAGTCCAAGCCGAGGCGCGAGTCTCGCAGCCACCAGCGCACGCCCAGCACCGGCACCTGCGTTCGAAAGGACAGGAAAGCGAGCCCGCCCAACCCACCTTGCGGAACCAGGGGCATCGTCGAGGCGAGCCCGAGATAGCCGACGCCCACGGTGCCGCTGCGCACCTCGCGCGCTGTGGGCGGCGGCGGCGTGGGCTTCCATTCCGGGGCCGTGCTCACGGCGGGCTTCGTCTCGACGACGGGGGGCGGGGGCGGTTCGGCTGCGACCCCCTCCTGCGCGAGAGCAATGGATGCGGCGCACATCAAGAAGGGCAACACGAGGCGAGCCATCGGCTGGGTCTAGCAAGCATCTTGGCGAGTCGTCGGCAAAGCAGGTCTTCGGCTCCGGAGGAACACACCGGTCATCCCGAGCAGGGGACCGGCTTCGCAGGCGATTTCGTCCGAAGGAACAGACCCACCGTTCGCATCGAGCGCAGTCGAGATGCCACCTCTGCGCCGCGCGGCAGGTGACCCCTCGAC
>JBKJSE010000326.1:0-10319 GCA_046595925.1 Archangium sp.
CCAGACCGTGAAGCCCGTCTCTTGCGCCATTGCTCTCAGCTCCGATGCAGAAAGGCCCCGCACAACCTTAAGGAATGCCGCTGCGGGCAGAAAAGTCGCGGCCTTATAGTCTAAAGCACTCGATTCCTGTACAGGAAAGTACCTGTATACCTTCAGGCTCTTGTTATTGCTGAGGAATTCGCGCGTGCTGGCAAACGGGAATGACGCCCGTTTCGAAACGATCACCACGCCAATGCACGATTCCAAGAGCGTCGGACCAGCCCAAAACGAGCCGTTGGGCGGTCAAGGCGGCGAGGCTGCCGACCGGTCCGCCAGGCGGTTCGGAGGCCAGGGCCTGGCAGGTGGTTTGCCAACAGGCGTCACAGGCTGAAGGGCTGCGAAACGCCACTCCGGCGCCCACCACCACCTGCATCGGGGCGGTCGAGGTCAGGCCGACCGGGAGCACCTCGAGCACCGGCTCGAGCTGAGATTTGGAGTCGGGGCTGAAGGCTTCCAGGGGCGTGCCGGCGAGAAACCCGCTCAGCTCGCCGTCTGACCTGCGTTCGATGGGCGTGCCCCCCGCCGCCAGCCAGGTGACCGCGTCGTCGATCGCCTCGCTGCTGCCCCAGACCCGCACCGGGGACGCGAGCAGCTTCTGCTGACCGCGACCGCCCACTTCACGCAGCAAGATCTGCCGACCGTAGCGGACGATCTGATCTTCCCGCATCAGCCACCTGCCATCGCCGCGACGAGCACCACCAGCTCCGTGGCGCCCAATGCGCGCGCCAGACCTTCGTCACTGCGCACGTCGTCTTCGCCCACGAAGATGCCCACCGTGCGCTTGAGCTTGCCTGCGCCGGTGAAGAGCTGCGGGCGCAGCTCCGGGTGCGCCTTGCACAACGACTCGAGCGCTGCGGCCACGGTGGCGCCTTCGACAGCGATCTTCGCGCGGCCGGCCGCGCGGGGGCGAAGCGCCGCGGGCAGCTCGACGACAGGCATCAGTGGTGCACCCGCAGCGTGAGCTTCGAGCTGCCGTCCTCGAGCGAAAGAATCGAGAGCACCTCGTGCCCTTCTTCGACCGCGCTGCGAGGAACGTTGGTCAACGGCTCGCTGCCGCGAAGGATCACCTCGAGCGTCGCCCCGTCTTCCAGGGCTTCGACGGCGAGCTTCACGCGTACATAGGTCATCGGGCAGACCTCACGGGTGATGTCGATGGTGGTGGGCATCGCGAGCTCCATTATCGGGTTCCCGCCCCGCAAGCTGCGCAGTCAGCACGCCGTCGAACCCTCACACTGCGAAAAGTGAGGCCGCGGCCGTCGACCACCTGAAGCATCGCGAGCCCCTGACCCTCTGGCAGAGGGTCGGGGTGAGGGCCCAACCAGCTCAACGCCAGGCCCGCCTGCAGCCCCCCGATCAACCCCGCCATCGAGCCCAGAACACCGGCCTGAGCACACGTCGGTGCATCGTCTGGAGCAGTCTCGAACAAACACCGCAGGCAAGGGCCGCCCGGTGCGATGCGCATCACCAGCCCCTCAAACCGCAACACGCCGCCGTAGATGAGCGGCGTGCCGCTGCGCACCGAAGTGTCCGAGAGCAGAAACTTGGTCTGCACCCCGTCCGTCGCGTCGATCACCAGGTCATGCGACGCAAACAGGCTCTCTGCGTTGTCCGCAGTGAGGCGTTGCTGCCGGGTGGTGATCTTCACCGCAGGGAAAGCGCGCTCGAGCTTGTGCGCTGCCGACTGAACCTTCGGCTGCCCCACGTCGCCCGGGTGATGCCACGGCTGCCGATGCAGGTTGGTCAGCTCAACCACGTCGGGATCCATCAACGTGAGCCGATCCACCCCGGCGCGAGCGAGCGCGAGCGAGGCGGGGCAACCGAGCCCACCCACGCCGACGATCAACACGTGCTTTGGAATCATGGCGAGTGCGCTCCCGTCTGTCTCGCGCAGCGTTCCGCTGCTACCGGTTCCGCTTCATGCACGACATGGGGATACACTCTCCAGCACCTTGCAGCACTCCGATGATCGTCGCGCTCGCGTGGCAGTGGTGCTCGAGAAGCGCGGGCTGACCCAACAGGTTTCACCCGCCGACGCCGCGCAGTCGTGGGTTCAGGAGCGCTTCAGCGCCCGCGCCCGCGCCCTCTTCTACGCGCGCATGATGTTCCTCTCGCTGGGCCTGGGCATCCTCGCGGTGCCCATCTGGCGCTACTACTTCCACTTCACCGCGCTCGCCGTCGCCGGCTACGTGTTCATGCTGCTCTACAGCGTGGCCAACTACCTCGTGCTCGGTCACGCGCGCGCCGGCCGCATCGTCACGTACATCACGCTGTGTCTGGACCTGGTGGTGATGGTGGTGGTCGTGGTCAAGCCGCAAGAAGGCGGCGGCCTGGCCAACCCGCTGCTCGCCACCCAGCTGCTGTTCACCATGTTGTTCGCCCTGCTCTACCCCAAGCCGCTGGCGATTCTCCCGCCGCTGCTGGCGCTGCCGATCACCGCGCGCCTCGATCAACTGCTCGACCGCAGCCCCAGCGCCATCGAGGTGCTGACCCTCATCTGGTACCTCGGCCTCAACTTCATCGTCATCTACGTGCTGGTCTACCTCAACGAGCGCGAGGTGACCGCGCACCGCGAGGTCGTCGAGCTGCAGGGCGATCTCAAGGAACTGGCCGTCGTCGAAGAGCGCAACCGCCTCGCCCGCGAGATCCACGACGGCCTCGGCGCCAGCCTCTCGTCGCTCATCATTCAGTCCGAGTACGTCGCGCAGCTGACGAAGGACGAAGCGGTGAGGAAAGAAGTCGGCGAGCTCAAGCAGTCCGCCGAAGAGGCGATCGAAGAGCTCCGCCGCAGCCTGCAGATGATGCGCGAGGACTTCGATCTCGCCAACGGCGTCGAGGACTACGTGAAGACCTTCGGCGATCGCACGCAGCTGCCGGTGAACTTCCAGAAGAGCGGCACCCTGCTCGGCCGGCTGGCCCCCGAGACGTCGCTCGCGTTGTTCCGCGTGCTGCAGGAGCTGCTGTCGAACGCCGCCAAACACGCGGCCGCCGCCCGGGTCGATGTGAAGCTGCACTTCGGGCCTGAGTCCGTGCAGCTCGGCGTCAAAGACGACGGCAAGGGCTTCGACCCTTCCGCGCCCCGCCCCGGTCACTACGGGCTCATCAACCTGCGCGAGCGTGCGATGAAGGCCGGCGGTGACGTCACCATCGACGCGAAGCTGGGCGCAGGCGTGCACATCATCTTCACTGTTCCAGTTGGTCCCTGATTGACGAGGAGTCGGCGTGGAAACCCCTGATGCACAGACGAACCCCAGCGCCGTGACGCCCATTCGCGTCTTCGTGGTGGAGGATCAGACGAAGATCCTCAAGAACCAGCTCAAGCTGCTCGAGGGTCACCCCGAGCTGACCATCGTCGGCACCGCGCTGTCCGGCGAGACGGGGCTGGAAGAAGTGCGCCGGCTCAAGCCCGACGTGCTGCTGCTCGACCTGGGCCTGCCGCGCATGAGCGGCATCGACGTCACCAGGGTGGTGAAGGCAGAGCTGCCTTCGATCGAGATCCTCATCTTCACGATCTTCGACGAGGAGGACAAAGTGCTCGAGGCCGTGAAGGCCGGCGCTTCGGGGTACCTGCTCAAGGGCACTCCAGCCGACAAGATGGTCGAGGCGATCAAAGAGGTGCACGCGGGCGGCACGGTGATTCAGCCCAACCTCGCGCGGCGCCTGCTCAAACATTTCCGCGTCGGTGAGCCGCCGCCCCTCTCGCCAGGCCCCACGCAGCAGCCAGAGCCTGAAGGCAAGAAGCTCTCGGCGCGAGAGACGGAGATCCTCCAGCTGATCGCCAAGGGTGTCTCGAACAGCGAAGCGGCCACCATGCTCACGCTGTCGAAGGCCACCATTCGCACGCACCTCGAGCACATCTACCGGAAGCTCGAGGTCACCAACCGCGTGGAAGCCGTGACCGAGGGTCTGCGCAAGGGCCTCATTCAGATGTGAGGGTTGGCAGGGCCGGGTGTTGGGCAGAAAAAAAGCGGCCAGCGTTTCCGCCAGCCGCTTCGTTCACTTCATTCGACCGCTGACTTTTTAGAGGCAGAAGCCGACGCGAGCGCCGGTGGTGCTCGTGACGCGGCGGCAGCTGGTGCCACCCGCGCAACGCGCGCTGGGCTCAGTGGCGCAGCGGGTCGGGCCCGTGCCACCATCAGCGGGGTTGCAGTCGAGGTCGCACACCGCCGTGCAGGCCGCCGCCGTGTCAGCGTCGAGCGACGTGCAGAGCTGAGCCGAAGCGCAGGCGGCGCCGCGGAACGCGTCAGTCTCGGCGCACGCGGTGCCCACGGTCGCGATCTGCGGACGCTGGGGCACGCAGATGCCGTCGCCGTTGTTGCTGACCACGAGCTCACCGCTCGCTTCGGTCGGCACGCAGCTCGAGGGCGTCGTGCCCACGTTCGCGCAGACGTTCTTGGTCGCGTCGAACACGTTGCACTTCTTCATGCACACGCCGAGCACCGCGTTCGAGTTCGGGTCGGTGTAGCGCAGCGTGTTCACGCACGCTTCGGCGGCGCCGCACTCAGGCTGGGGAGGGAAGCCGAGCGCGGGGGGCTGCGCGTTGCACATGCGCAGGCACACGCCGTCGTCGCCACCACGCGTCTTCGTGCACTGCAGGCCCGTCGCGCACTGGGTGGCGGTGGTGCCGGCGCCGAAGTCGTCACGGCAGGGCTGGCCTTCAGCGGCCACGCCCGGGGGACGGCAGGTGTCGAACGGGTACACGCCGTCAGACCAGAACTGGAAGACCGCGTAGGTGCAGTTGCCGGTGCCCTTGCCCTCGGCCTCGGTGGGGTTCCCGTCGCCGTCCTTCAGCAGGCAGGTGTTGCCGACCGTCACCGTGAGGCGCAGCGGCATGCCCGCGTCGTCACGCTCGAAGCCGCCGTCGGCAGCCGGCCTGGTCTGGTTGCACTCCTGGTCAGAGAAGAGACCAGAAGGCAGGCAGCCGACCATCGAGCAGAACTCGCCGCGCTGGCACGAGTTGTTGTCCGTGCAGGTGCGGGTGCAGACCGCGAGGTCGGCGCTGAACACCGGCTGGCAGGTGAAGTTCGTGGGGCACGGCGAGTTGAGGTCGCCCTGCTTGCACTGCTGGAGCGACTTGGGCTTCTCGCAGGTCGTGCCGTTGCACCAACGCCCGGCCGTCTGGCAGGTGTCGAGCGCGCCCGAGAGGCTGGAGAGGCAAGCGCACGCGCCGCCGAGGCACGCGACCTGGCCGGGCTCGCAGAGGTTGCCGCTGCAGGTGACCGCCGCAGTGCGACACTGAAAGACGCCTTCGGACACCTTCACGCAGGTGCCGCCGTCGCAGCCGCCGCAGGCATCGACGCAGGTGCGGGTCGCCGTGTTGCAGATCTGGTTGCCGGCGCAGCCGCCCGAGCATGCATCACGCGGAGGAGGATTGCCGGCGTCGAACCCAACGTCATTCGCGTCGGGCTTGGGGGTGATCGGCGGACAGGCGGTCAGAACGAGTGCGAGCGCGGCGATGGAAACGGCGCTCAAGCTGCGGAGACTCATGAAGATTCCTTGGGGAAGGCTGGCCAGGCGAGAGGCGGCTTCTAGGGATTCGGGTAGGGAGTGTCAACACACCCGGTCAGAAGCTCGCTGTCACGCCCCAGATGATCGAGTGAAACGACTCTTCGCCGACCCCGCCGCACTGGAGCTCGTTGCACACGGTCCACTTCTGGCCCTGGCCGTAATACCGATCTGTGAAGCCCTGGTAGCGCCAGCGCACGGTGTAGCCGAGCGGGCCCCACACCTCGCCGGACAGCCCCAGCTCGACGCCCACGCCGGTCGCGGTCGCGCCGCCGGTGGGATCGTTGAGGTTGCCGTAGCCGACGATCTGCTCGGCCGCCGGGCGCGGGTTCAAGAAGTACGAGAGCGCCAGCTCGAAGCGGATGAACTTGTTGATCGGCACCGCGGCGTCGATGCCCAGCGTCGGGAAGCCGATGCCCGTGGGGTACACGCGCTCGCTCGAGGGCAGCGAGGTGCCGGCCATCGGGTCGATCAAGAAGCTGCGTGACTGCAGGCCGCCGCGAAGGCCGACCCAGCCCACCGGCTGAGGATCGCCGTAGCCCATCTGAAAGTGGTACCGCCACGCGAGCTGCGCCGAGAAGCCGACGTCGTCGCTCTTCACCGTCTTGTCGGGCCCCTGCCCTTGCGGCGTCTCTTCGACGATGCGCGTCTGCGACTGGCCGTACTGGAAGCCGATCAACACGCCGAAGCCCTGGAGAATGCGGTTGTCCATGCGCGCGAGCGGGAAGACGTCGGCGTTCAACGAGAGGCCGAGGTACGGAACGGTCGCGGTGAAGTCGATCGAGATGCCGGTGGGCGGCGTCTGCGCGAGGTCGTACTCCTTGCAGTTGGTCACGCCGGGCCGCAGGCATTGGCTGCGCCAGGTCGTCGTGCCCGCGAGCCACACGCGGACGAGCGGCACCGGAACGTGGGCCTGCTTCTTCTTGCGGTTCGGATCTTCGAGATCGGTGTCGCGATCTTCCGGAGGCGCGCCGCCGGTGATCACGCCGCGCTCGCCGGTGCCATCGGTCTGGGTGAGATCGAGGCCGGGCGATTCTTCAGCCGGCGACGTCTCTTCGACCGCGGCCGTGGTGGTGCGGGCAGCGCCCTGGGTTGCAGCGGCGGCGATGGCGCGCGCGAGCTTTCCGGCGAAGTCTTCGCTGAGCACGCCCTTCTTGACGGGGAGCTCCTTGGTCCACAGCTGTTCACCGGCGCGATCAGAGATGATCACCTTGTAGGTGCCCTCGGTCACTTCGCCGCCGACGGCCGCGTCGAGGCTGAGCGACCTGGCGGCGCGCGCGACTCCGACCGGGGTCATCGCGGCGGCGCCCTTCATCTTCTTCTTCGCGGCGGCGTCCTTGAACGCCTTCAAGGGAATCAGGTCGACCACGGCGGCAGAGCGCACGGACGCTTCGATCTGTGCGCGGAGCTTGCCTTGAGGATCTCCGTCGATCTCCAGGATCACCACCTTCTGGGCGAAGGCGGGCGCGGCGAGGAGCATGACGAGCGCGAAGACTGGCGAGAGGCGCATGGAGCGCGCCTTATGCCGTCATTCACCGCGCGTGTTCAACCCTCGCACACCGGGGAATTCTCAAGCGCTGAGAATGGGCCAGCCGCGCGAGAGGCCATCGCGAACGAGCTGGTTGCGTGAATCGCGGGGAGAAATGACGAGCGCGTGCTTCGAGAACGCGAGCATGTCGAGGTCGAAGTCGCCGTTGCCCACGCCGAGCGCGGGCGCGAGTTTCGCGCGCTCGAGCCACGTCACCTTGCCGGGGCCGACGGGCACGGGCAGCTCGACTTCGCCGGTGAGCTTGCCGTCGCGAAGAGCGCAGGTGACGCCGATCACCTGCTCCGGCGGAATGCCGAGCGCGATGGCGCCGGGCACCACCACCCAGCGGGGCGAGGCGCTGCAGATCCACACGGGGCAGCCTGCTGCCTTCAACTTCGCCAGCAGCGGCCGCACGAAGGGGAAGATGCGCCCGTGAATGCGCTCGGCGAAGAAGGTGGTGCAGGCCTGGTGGAGCTCGGCCTCGGTGAGATCGCGCATCACCTCGACGCAGTAGGCGTAGGCGCGCGCGTGCGATTGAGCGAGGAGCTGCTCGTAGCGGTCGTAGCTCGCCTCGAAGATGCCGCGGTGAATCGCGTACCGCAGGAAGTCTTCGCCGGCGTCACCGCGCCAGAGCGTTCCGTCGGCGTCGAAGACCACGCTCTGACCTGCGTGGGACTCGGCGATGGTTTCGATCAACGCGGCCACGGGAGGCGGAAGCATGGGGCGGGTTCTAGCTGTTACGGTGTTCAGGATGCGACTGACTGCGTTCATCACCCTGGTGGTTCTGGCCAGCTGCGGCCCCAACTCAGCACCTTGCACGACATGCCCCCCGGTCGATGGGGTGTATTCGGTGACATGGGGCGGCGATGCGGGCGTGTGTCCAGACCCCGGGCCGCGCGTGCCGACGTGGACGCTGAAGCAGACCGGCACTCAGGTGACCACCACCATCGAGGACGTGAACCTCGGCGGGACCCTCTACGACTCGTACGACCTGGTGCTGTCGGGGTCGGCCGCCGCGTTGAGCTACCGGCTGCGTTCAGTGGTGATCCCCGAAGGGACCAGCATGGACGCGGGCGTTCGGCTGCAGGGCACGTTCACCACCCGTACGCTGCCGGCGTCGGGCGAGCCCTGTGAGGTGAACGAAACGTTCACCGCAGTGCGCACTTCCCGTTAGCGACAGCGGGGGTCAGTCGCTGAAGATGCACGAGCAGGGGCCCGGGCCGGTGCAGCCCCCGAAGTCCCCGTCGAGGCAGGCCAGCCCGGTACAGCAGCCCGCGGTGGGCGAGCAGGTCTGGCCCGCGGCACCACAGGTGGCAGGCGCGCACGCCCCGTTGAGACAGCCCGCTCCGGAACAGCAGTCTGCGCTGTTGGTGCACCTGCCCTCGAGCGGCTGGCAGGTGGTGCTCGCGCAGGACAGCCCGCCGTCAGCACCCGGTACGCAGGGGGTCCCGTTGCAACACTGGTCCTTGAACTGGCAAGCCTGACCCGCGCTGATGCAGCAGGGGGACTGGCCCGTGTACCCGGTGGGGCAGTTGGCGCTGAAGCCGCCGAAGCACCGGGGAATGCCGGCCCCGTCGAGCTTGCAGACCTCTTTCAAGCCGTTGCAGCAGTTCTGGGACGCGTTGATGCTTCCACCGTCCGGGAGCACCTTGGCGCCGCAGATGTTGCCGACCGGGTTGCAGGCGGTGCCGTTGTCGCAGCGGCTGCCGGTGCAGGCGACGCTTCCGTTGGGGTTGGTGCCACCTCCGCAGCATTCCTGCGCCGTGTCGCAGGTGTTGCCGGTCAGCCGGCAACCGCTGGCCGGCAGGCAGACCTTCGCGCCAGAGCCGAGGTCAGCGCACAGACGCGAACAGCAGTTCGAGCCGCCGCTGCAGGGATTGCCGTCCTGGGTGCAGCCGCCGGTCACGTTGCAGCGACCCACGCCGCCGTCATTGACCGAGCACAGGTTGCTGCAGCAAGCGGCGTTCGAGGAGCAGATGTCGTCGGTGGCCTGGCAGCTGTAGGCGCGGGCGCAGAAGCCCCCGCTGCAGTTGGTGGAGCAGCACTGAGAGCCCACGGTGCAGGCCTGACCGATGACCCTGCAGGAGGGCCCCGAGAGCGCAGCGCAGAACCCACCGGTACAGGTCCGAGAGCAGCACGTGGCGCCCGAGCTGCAGAACGCCCCAGTGTCCGCGCACACGGTGCTCGAGCAGGTGCCGCCCACGCAGGTGGTTCCGCAGCAGTTCGCATTCACCGAGCAGCTTTGCCCGCTCGTTTGACAGAAGTTCGTGGCGCGGCAGGTGCCTCCCTCACAGCCCCCGCTGCAACAGGCGGAATTCGGTCCACATGAGGCGCCCAGCGCGATGCACATGCCGGCGTCCGCACCAGCGCCGCCCCCTGTCGCCCCGCCACCCCCACCGCCTGCGCCACCGCCGACGCTGCCACCGCCCGCGCCGCCGTCAACGCTGCCTCCGCCCGCGCCGCCGCCAACGCTGCCTCCGCCCGCGCCGCCGCCAACACTGCCTCCGCCCGCGCCGCCGCCAACACTGCCTCCGCCCGCGCCGCCACCAACACTGCCTCCGCCGCCGCCAACACTGCCTCCGCCCGCGCCGCCACCGACCGGAGAGCCTCCACCCGCACCGCCGCCAAGAGGATCGCCTCCGCCAGCACCGCCGCCGACCGGAGAACCTCCGCCAGCACCGCCGCCAAGAGGATCGCCTCCGCCAGCACCGCCGCCGACCAGAGAACCTCCGCCAGCACCGCCGCCGACCGGAGAACCTCCGCCAGCACCGCCGCCGAGAGGCTCGCCTCCACCAGCACCGCCGCCGACCGCAGAACCTCCACCAGCACCGCCGCCGACCGCAGAACCTCCGCCAGCACCGCCGCCGACCGTCGCACTGCCACCGCCACTCGCCCCGCCTCCGGCACCGCCGTCGGCACCCGCTACCGGCGGGCTGCAGTCACAACCGAGAAAACAGAGGGACGTCGCAAGAATTGCCGCGATGGAAAGCTGGCGCATCGTGCCGTTCTAGAACAGTCCCACGAGAATTGCTGGGCGCGTTCCGCGACGTGAGGCCACATCTGAACCCAACGCCCAGAAACGTCGACGGCCCAGCGCGATGAGCGCTGAGCCGTAGAGGGCGACCCGAAACGGCGGTCTTACTTCTTCTTCTTGCCGGTGCTGGCGGCCTTCACGGCGGCCTTCTTGCGCTCGGCGCGCTTCTTCCACTTGAGGCGAATCTTGCTGCGAACTCGGCGGTGCTTCGACTTG
>JBKJSE010000027.1:0-3335 GCA_046595925.1 Archangium sp.
TCGGCCGAAAAAAAACAGGCGTCGCTTTCGCCCGAAATTCCGGCGGAAGCAAGCGCCTGTTTCACCTGATCCGCCCGTGAGCGGAGAAGCGAGCTACCAGCGGTAGTGCGCGAACGCCTTGTTGGCTTCCGCCATCTTGTGCGTGTCTTCGCGCTTCTTCACCGCGTTGCCGCGGTTGTTGGCGGCGTCCATGATCTCGCCAGCCAGCTTCTCCATCATGGTCTTCTCGCCGCGGGACTTGCCGTAGGTGATGATCCAGCGCATGCCGAGGGCAACGCGGCGATCCTGACGGACCTCCACGGGCACCTGGTAGGTGGCGCCACCGACGCGGCGGCTCTTCACTTCGAGCACCGGCTTGACGTTGTCGAGGGCCTTCTTGAAGACCTTGAGGGGCTCTTCCTTCGCCCGCTCCTCGATCAGCGCGAACGCGCCGTAGACGACCTGCTCCGCGGTGGACTTCTTGCCCTTCCGCATGAGGTCGTTCATGAACTTGGCAACGAGCCGGTCCTGGAACTTCGGGTCCGGGTTGATCTTCCGCTTATTTGGTACTCGGCGACGAGGCATGGTCGGTCCTTAGAAAGTTGGTTACTGGGGACGCTTCGCGCCGTACTTGGAGCGGCTCTGCTTGCGGCCCTGCACGCCGACGGAGTCGAGCGTGCCGCGGATGATGTGGTAGCGAACGCCGGGGAGATCCTTGACGCGGCCGCCACGAATGAGCACCACCGAGTGCTCCTGGAGGTTGTGACCGACGCCCGGGATGTACGAAGTCACCTCGACACCGTTGGTCAGGCGCACACGGGCGACCTTGCGGAGAGCCGAGTTCGGCTTCTTGGGGGTCGTGGTGTACACGCGCGTGCAAACGCCGCGCTTCTGCGGGTTCGACTTGAGAGCGGGGCTCTTCGACTTGTACTTGAGCTGCTCACGGCCCTTGCGGATGAGCTGATTGATGGTCGGCATTGCGTCCTTGAAGCTGCTGGAAGACTGGAAAGGGCGGCCCGCTTACAGTCTCGAATTCAGAGTGTCAAGCGATCACGTAGCTTAGAGGTCCAGAATCATGATGACGGCGTCTTCTTTATTGTCCTGGTAGTAGCTGGGGCGCATTCCGACGGCCCGAAACCCGAGCGAACCGTACAGCGCGAGCGCCGCTTCGTTGCTCCGGCGCACTTCGAGGGTGGCCATGCGGCATTTCTGGGTCTTCCCGGTCGCCAGCACCGCTTCCATCACCTGCCGGCCGAAACCCCGGCGTCGTACGGCGCCATCGGTCGCCACGTTCAAGATGTGCACTTCGTCGGCGACCAGCCAGAAGATGGCGAACGCCCTCAATTGCCACCCCGAGGGCGACGACTCTTCGACCACCAGCACGGTCGACCAGTCCTGGCTGAGCTCTTTGCGGACCATCTCGGTCGACCAGGGGTTCGAAAACGCCTGGTGTTCGATGGCCATGACCGCGGGGAGATCGGCCAACGCCATCTTGCGCAAGCGCACGTCGGGGGCGAACTCTCTCATGGGCCCCCCTGCTTCGGAGCAAACGGGCCGAGCAGCCGCACGTCGACCTGGCGCCTTCGATCAGAGAGTTCTTTCTTCACCAGCTCGCCGAACCGCTGCTGTACCAGCATCGCCCTCACCTTCTCGACCGGCACTTCCTTCAGCTCGGGGTGAGTCGTGCGCCAGGCCCTGGCTTCCCCTTCACTGACCTGGGCGCGGAGTCGCAGCTTCCCTTCCAACGCCCGCTGGGCCCGCAGGGACCGCCGGAGGATCTCGGCCAGGTCGTTGAGCTCGGCTTCGTGGGCCTCGAGGAACTCGGCGAACCGCTGCTCGCTCTCGAAGCGGGCCCGGAAGGACGCGATGGAGCGCTCGAGTTCTCCGGGTTCGAGGGGGTAGGCCTCGAGCTTGTCGGCCTCGAGCAGGGCAAGCCGTTGATCGACCATCGCCTGGAGGCTGGCCTGGAGCACTTCTTGATCGAGCGGGGCAAAAGCAGCCTGAACCCCGCCCGCCGAGACCAGGATCACCCGGGCTTCGAACTCGAGCTGGGAGAACGCGATCACCTTGCCTTCGATCGACGCCACCGCGCGATCGATCACCCGGGTCGCAGGTTGGGCAGCAGCCCCAAACGCAGAAAGACACAGGGCAATTGCCCAGTGGCGCAGACCCAACGGGTGGTTAGTGTGCGGCACGATCATGGTTCAGGACTTCTACCAGCGGCTCAATGTCGCTCGCGGCGCAACAGCCGACGAGGTCAAGAAGGCCTATCGCAAATTGGCCAAGCAGTACCACCCGGATCACAACCCGGGTGACAAGCACGCCGAGGAAAAGTTCAAGGCGCTCAACGAGGCGTTCGAGGTGCTGTCCGACCCGAAGAAGCGTCGGATGTACGACGAGTTCGGGGAAGACGCCGCGAAGCTCGGTTGGGACGAGAGCAAAGCCGAGCAATACCGGACCTACCGGAGCGGAGGGAGTTCCCGCGGAAGTGGGTTCCCGGGTGGCTTCAGCGCCGACGGCGCGGGCACCGACTTCGAGTCGATCCTGGCGGAGATGTTCGGTCAGCGCCGCGGTGCCGCGCGTCGACCTGCAGGCCCGCGAGCCGGTGGCGATGTGCAGGCGACCCTCGACGTCACGTTGATGGACGCAGTGCTGGGCGCCGAGCGGCAGATCTCGCTCAACGGCAAGCGCCTCTCGGTGAAGGTCCCCGCGGGCGTGGAGACCGGCTCGAAGATCCGACTCAGCGGCCAGGGCGAACCCGGCGATCGGGGTGGCCCTCCAGGAGATCTCTTCCTCGAGCTGACCGTGGCCGAACACCCCCTGGTGCGCCGAGAGGGAAACGATCTCTATCTCGACCTCCCGGTGACGGTGGGCGAGGCGGCGCTGGGCGGCGAGATCCATGTGCCGGTCTTCGGCGGCTCCGTCACGGTCACGCTCAAGCCAGGCACCCAGTCGGGTACCAAGCTGCGGCTTCGTGGCAAGGGCGTTCCGGGCATGCGGGGGGCGCCCACGGGCGACTTCTTCCTGGTGGTGATGGTGAAGCTGCCCGAGCAGCTCGACGATGCCGCCAGGAAGGCCGTGCAGACGCTCGAGAAGCACTACGACGGCGAAGTGCGCGCGAAGTTGGCGCTGTGAACTCGACTCTGGACTGCTAAGGCGACCTCGATATGGGCCTGCTCGATTTCTTCGGTGGCGGTACTCCGGCTGACAAGGCGCAGCGCCTCAAGGCGAAGGCGACCCAGAAGTATGGCGACGCGGCCACCCGGCAGAAGGCGCTCCAGCAGCTGGCCGATCTGAAGCACCCCGACGCGGTGCCGGTGCTGATGAACCGCTTCACCTTCGCGGTCGACCCGCAG
>JBKJSE010000069.1:0-2900 GCA_046595925.1 Archangium sp.
AACTCGAACTACGGCAACGCGCTCTCCACGTTCGCCAAGAGCTACCTGGGCACCATCACGCGCAAGACCACGGTGTTCGTGATCGGCGACGGGCGGAACAACTTCAACGCGCCGCACCTGTGGGCGCTGGAAGACTTGAAGCGCAAGGCCAAGCGGGTGGTGTGGATCTGCACCGAGCCGAAGACGAACTGGGGCTTCGGTGACAGCGAGATGCCCAACTACGCGCGCGCGGTGACGCAGGTGGTGACGGTGCTCAGCCTGTCAGACCTCGAGAAGATCGCGCCGCAGCTCGTGCCGACCTGAGCGCTGGCTACTGCTCGACGATCAGCACCGTGTAGCGCTGAACCGTGAGCTTCTCGTACCTGAGCTTCCGCTCGATGATCTGAGACTCGACCTCTTCGAGCTTCAGCTCCGGCCAATCGGGGTGCACCAGGTACGCGACGCGTGACGACGTATCGAACGCCTCCCGCCAGCGCGGATAGCGATCTTCGCTGTTCTCCGGAACGACGATCGGGTTCTCGCCGAGAATGAAGGTCAGCCGGTACGCGATCCAGTAGTTGGCGGCCGCGTACTTCACCCCGCGCGACCTGAGCACCTCGCCGAGCGCGGCCTCTGCCATCATCGAGCCCTGCTGCGTCACGCGCGGCACCCCGCCGTCGAGCAAGACGCCCCACGAGAGCCAGCCTCCCAGCGCGGCGGTCAGCAGGTACGGCGAGATCACGAGGCTCAGTCTCGACGCGCTGACGGCCAGAAACGCGAGCGGGGCCAGCGTGAACGGCAGCGTCAAGATCACCGGAAGCAACAGCCGGGCGCCGATGATGTCCACCGCGGTGCTGCTGCACAGAAAGCCGAAGATCGAAGTGAAGGCCACGCCCGAGCCGACGGCACCCAGCACGCGGATCCGCCAGGGGATGCGCTTGACGAAGAAGAGCGCCGAGCCCGAGACGAGAATGGCCACGAAGACTGCCATGCCGAGGTACTGCACGGGCGTCAGCCACGCGGGCGAAGGCGAGAGCACCACCGTGCTGTCCTGCATGGCGTACAGCTTCGAGCCCACCACCGAGGGCAGACACAGGTCGGCCAGCAGCGGCCAGTTCCGGGGGATCAGCTGCGTGTTGAGGTGCGCCCGCCCCGTGGAAACGTGTGCAAGGCGCCGCAGCACCGTCAGCGCGATGACCCCCAGGCCGATGCCTGCGATCACCCGCGGGAGCAGCCGCGGACACGGCTTGAACTTCCAGCTGCCGTCAAGCGCGGCCAGGCACGCGAAGAGAATGATTCCGGGAATGAACTGCGCTGCAAAGAGGTCGACGAACATCGCGACGAAGCCGGTGAGAAGTCCCAACACCAGCAGCAGCGACGGACGCACCGACTCGGCCGCGCGGTCGATGAAGAAGAACGCCAGCATCACCATCGCCATGCACCACTGCCGCATGTTGAAGAAGAGATAGATGTTGAGGCCGATCGTCATGAAGACGAGGGGCAGGGTGACCACCAAGGCCTGCCAGGGCCCCAGCCGCCGCGCGACGACCGCGTACGCAAGCCACGCGCAGCAGAGCTGGGCGACCACCGTCACGCACATCAAGACCAGGGGCTTCGGGCCGAACACTGCGAAGAACGGCAGCGCCATCACCGAGTCGATCGAGGTGAGGTAGTCGCGTGCCCAGTGCAGCCACTCCCACTCGCCCTCGAGCATGCGGTTGGCCTGCAGCCCGGCGATCGCCCCGTCAGAGTTGATGAAGCCCGGGTTCATCAGCGCCGGCACCCTGAAGAGCACGAACGCGACGGTGAGCAGGACTGGGGGCAACCACCGCTTCATCTGCCGGCGCTCGTCTCAGTGGGCGTGACCGCCGCCAGGCCCACCATCGAATCGCGCCGGGTGCCGCCCTTGACGAAGTCTTGCACGGTGCGGGCGATCGCTCCGCAGAGCAGGCCCAGCAACGGGAGATGTTCGCCCCCTTCACAGGTCGCCTGGCCCGCCACGTCTTCTGCGTCGGGGGCAAATCGTTCATCCCACCGCACCAGGCCGAAGGTTCCATCTGCGCTGACCGCAGCGTGGAGCAGCGGCGTCGACGAGCCGCGCGCGAAGTCAGAGAGCAGCGCGCGGCTGGCGGCGTTGTCGAAGCAGTCGATGATCAGCTGCGCGTCTTTGCACAACGTCGCCACGTTCTGGGCGGTGACGCGCACGCCGAACGCCTCTGTCTTCACGCCGTGAAAGTTGAGCAGCTGCAGCTTGAGGGCTTCGGCCTTGTTCTTACCCACCGACTGCTTCACGAAGGCCTGCGCGAGCAGGTTCTTCGATTCGACGCGATCGAAGTCGATGAAGACCAGCGTGGCGTCGAGGTTGCGGCAGAGCACAGCGGCCGTCGAACCAAGGGCTCCCACACCGCAGAAGACGATGCGCATGGGAGCCCCTTACTGAAGTCACGCTCCGAACGGCACCTTCGGGCGCAGGTAGATGCGATGGCCACCCTGCAGGCGATCGACCACGAAGCCATCGAAGGCGGTGTCCGTCAGGTGGGGCAGGGCGAGGCCAGCGACGTTGCCCGAACGCACGACCTCGACCGCGATGCGCCGGATGTCGGCGTCAGAGACGTGGTCGTCGAGCTCGAGTGCGTAGTCAGCCGACAGACCGTTGTAGGTGATGTTGAGCGTCGCCATGGGGTGCACCTCCGTGAGTGCGGGTTCCGACGTGTCACTGCCCTCACCCTGACCCGCCCCCCCCCAGAGGGTTGGCCGAAATAGGAATTTCGAACCAAACCGTTCCCCCCGAGCGAAGCAGACGTCATCCCTCGACTCCGCTCCTCAGGAACAGCACCGTTCCCCCCGAGCAAGGAACCAGCTTCGCTGGCGATTTCGACCGAAGGAACACACCGGTCCTCCCGAGCGGAGTCGAGGGAGTA
>JBKJSE010000086.1:0-5345 GCA_046595925.1 Archangium sp.
ACACACCGGTCCTCCCGAGCGGAGTCGAGGGAGTACTTCTGCCTCGCGCGGCAGGTCACACGCGGCAGGTCACCCCTCGACTTCGCTCGGGGGGAACGGTGCTGTTCCTTAGGAGCGAAGTCGAGGGGTCACTCGATGCGAACGGTGGGTCTGTTCCTTCGGACGAAATCGCCGGCGAAGCCGGTCCCCTGCTCGGGAGGACCGGTGACGAACGGCGGTGCGTTCCGGCCGGTGACATGACCATGACCTCTGCCGGAGTAACCATGCCCCCCATGGAAACGGCTCTCAGCGCCCCGCCCAAACCGACCCTGCGCGGCGTGTTTCACCAGGTCTCGTTCTTCATCGCGTTGGCCGCCGGCGCCTGGTTGCTGACTCACGCGACCGGCACGATGTTCTGGGCCTGCGTGGTGTACCTCGTCTCGCTCTGCGGCCAGTTCGCGGTCAGCGCGCTCTACCACCGCCTCACCTGGGCCCCGAAGGCGCGCCAGTGGTGGAGACGGCTCGATCACTCCTTCATCATGATCCTCATCGCCGGCACCGGAACGCCGCTCGCGGTCGCCCTGCCCTCTGAGGCCACCCGCTCCTTCCTCATGCTGCTGTGGGGCGGCGCCGCGCTCGGCGTGCTGCGCGCGATGGTGTGGATTACGGCGCCCAAGCCGCTGGTCGCCGTGCTGGCCCTGGCGCTCGCATGGTTCAGCTACCCCTTCATGCCCGCGCTCAACTCGATGATGGGCCTGACCAGCGTGGTGTTCTTCCTCGGCGGCGGGGTCATCTATTCCCTCGGCGCCGTGGCCTACGCGCTCAAGAAGCCCGACCCGTGGCCTTCGACCTTCGGGTACCACGAGGTCTTCCACACCTTGGTGTGCCTCGGGGCCGCCTGCCACTTCGTCGCCGTGGCCCGCGTCGTTCTGGGCATGACGGGCTGAGGCTCTGCTAGAACGGCCGCGCCTTGCGCACCGCGAACCTCGCCATCGTCTTCACCGACATCAAGGGTTTCACGGAGCGCACCAGCAAGCAGACGCTCGAGCAGAACGAGAAGCTGCTCACGACGCACAACGACCTGCTCGCGCCCCTCTTCAAGGGCCTGGGCGGCCGCATCGTCAAGACCATCGGCGACGCGTTCATGGTGACCTTCGAGTCGCCCACCTCGGCCGTGCTCGCAGGCGTCGCCGTGCAGGACGCGCTGTGGAAATACAACCAGACCGCGATCGCCGAAGAGCAGTTGCACGTACGCGTGGCGATCAACGTCGGGGAAGTGCGCCTCGAGGGCAACGACGTCTTCGGTGAGCCGGTGAACATCGCCGCCCGCGTCGAAGGCGTGGCCGAAGCCGACGAGGTCACCTTCACCGAGTCGGTCTACCTCTCGATGAACCGCGCCGAGCTGGCCTGCGAAGAGCTGGGCCGCTTCGAGCTCAAGGGCATCCCCGAGCAGATCCGGCTCTACAAGGTGACTCGCGGCGGCGTCGCAGGTGAGCCCCCGTTCGCGAACAAAGGCCTGTCGCGGTTGGCGGAAGGCACGCGCTCCACCTCGGGAACGCACAAGGCCTTCGAGGCGGCGACCAAGGCGTTCGAGTCGACCAGCGACGTCGCGAACAAGGCCTTCGAGAGCACCAGCCGCATGGTGGAGAGCTCGCTGGTGTCGGCGGAAAAGAACGGCATGCCGCGCAGGCGCCTCGGCTTCTTGAGCGCCGGTGCCGTGGTGGTGCTCGTGCTGCTGTACCTCGTGTTTGGTCAGAACCCGATCGACCGCGCCATCGATGACGCCGCCGGTGCCAAGAACGAGGAGCGCAACAAGAAGGTCGACGTCGCCCGCAAGCTCATCGCGCAGGAAAAAGACGCGAAGGAGCGCAGCCTCTACTCGGGTCTCCTTGCAGAGAAGCTCGGCGAGAGCTCGGCGGCGAGTCACTACGCGTCGGCGGCCCGGGCCGGTGCGAAGGCGGCAGAGGGCCGGTTGATCGAGTTGCTCGACCACCCGAAGTGCGGCGTGCGCGCCGCGGCGGCCGATGCGCTGGCTGATCTGCAGGTCAAACGGGCCCGCAGCGCGCTGGAGGATCTCGCCGAAGACGGCGGGCCTGACGATGGTGAGCAGGTGCTCCTCTTCGGGTGCAACTCGAAGCAGGCGGCGGCCACGGCCTTGCGTCGATTGAAGGACTGACCGGAGAACGGTGTACGCTCTGGTTCGTGCCCCACGTCGAACCCCCGCAGTGGCTCGCACTCGCCGATGGCCGACTGACCGCCGAACAAGAGGTCGCGCTCCGCGAACACGCGGCCGGCTGCCCCACCTGCTCTCCACAGCTGGCGGTCAATGATCAGAAGCGCCGCCTGGCCCGCGATGCGCCCACGCAGGAACTCTCAGCCACCCAGCTGCCCCGCCCGCTCGAGCCCGCGCCCGTCCTCGAGCGCGGCACCGCCGTCGGCCGCTTCGTGGTCATCGACGCCGTGGGCATGGGCGGCATGGGCGCGGTGTACTCCGCGTACGATCCCGACCTCGATCGCCGCGTCGCGCTCAAGACGCTGCACGTCAGCACCACCAGCGATCCCACCGCGCATGGCCGCATGTTGCGCGAGGCGCAGGCGATGGCGCGGCTGAGCCACCCGAACGTGGTCAACGTGTTCGACGTCGGTGAGCACCGCGGCGGCATCTTCATCGCGATGGAGTACGTGCCCGGCGTCACGTTGCGCAGCTGGGAGCGCGCCCAACAACGCACCTGGCGCGAGGTGGTCTCGCTCTTCCTGCAGGCAGGCCGGGGGCTCGCGGCCGCTCATGCGGCGCACCTGGTGCACCGCGACTTCAAGCCGGCCAACGTGTTGGTGGGTGAAGACGGCCGTGCGCGCGTGACCGACTTCGGCGTGGCGCGCGCCGACGGGAGCATCGAGCCGGTCGGCACGGCGATGCCCACGACGATGGACGAAGACTCGGGCCGGCTCAACTCGAACTCGTTCGCAGAGCCGCTCACGCGCGGCGGAATGGTGGTCGGCACCGTCGGCTACATGTCGCCGGAGCAGGCCGAAGCGAAGACACCCGACGCGCGCAGTGATCAGTTCGCGTTCTGCATCTGCCTCTGGGAGGGGCTCTACGGTCACCGTCCGTTCACGGGCACCTCGGTGGCTGAGATCACCCACGCGTTGCTGAAGAGTCCGCTCCCGCCCCGCCCTCGTGGAACACAAGTGCCGACCTGGCTGCACGCGGTGCTGGTGCGGGGGCTCGAGCGCGACCCTGACAAGCGGTACCCCACGATGGAAGCGCTGCTGCAAGACCTCGATCGCGCGCCCGATGAATGGCGACGCAAGGCGCTCCCCTGGGCGGCGGTCGTGGTGGTGTTGTCGTCGGTGGGCGCCGCGCAGCTCTTCTCTCGTGCGCGTGAGCGGGGTCGTTGTGAAGCGGTGGGCAGCGAGCTGACGGGCGTGTGGGACGAGACGCTGCGTGCACAGCTCACCACCTCGTTCGGCAAGGTGACCAAGCCCTTCGCGGCAGCCGCGCTCGCCTCGGCAGAACGCGCGCTCGACGCCCACGCGAAGGACTGGACCAGCGCAGCCACCCAGTCGTGCGAGCAGACCTTCGTGCGCAAGTTGATCCCCGAGGGGGACTACCGGCTCGAGGCCGCGTGCCTGGCGCAACGTCGTCGTGAACTGGCCGCCGTGGTGAGCGTGCTCTCGACCGCTGATGAGGGCGTGGTCGAGCGCGCTGGAACCCTCGCGTGGAGCCTCACGCCGGTGCGCGGTTGCACGCAGCTCGCGCGACTCAAGGCCGACCCGCGCTTGATCGTGGCCGGTGGCGAGGAAGTGAAGGTGCAGGCGCTTCAGGCCGATCTCGCCCGCGCGCGTTCGCTGGTCGACGCGGGGAAGCTCGCCGACGCCGCGCCGGTGATCGAACAGGCGCTCGCTTCAGCCAAAGAACTCAACCGCCGCGCGCTCGAGGCAGAGGCGCTCTCATTGCTGGGCAGCCTGCACCAGGCCACCGGCAAGTTCGCCGACGCCGCTGATGCGTGGACGCGCGCGGCGATGGCAGCGCAGGCCTCGGGGTTCGACGAGCTGCTCGCGCTCGCGGCGGTGCGCTTGACCACGGTGGTGGGCTTTCACCTGAACCGGCCCGCCGATGGCCGCCTGTGGGATTCCATCGCGCGCGCCACCATCGAGCGGCTCGGCGGCGATGACGTGCTGTCTCTCGAGCGCATGGGCGCGGTCGCGCGACTGGGCAACGCAGAAGGCAAGCCGATGGAAGTGGTCGAGCAGCACCAGCAGGCGCTGGCGCTGGCGAAGACCTTGTTGGGTGATGATCACCCGCTGCTGTGGCGCATCGAGTTCGACCTCGGCTCGAGCCTGGTGGCGGCGAGAGACCCGCAGGCAGCGGTGCCTCACCTCGAGCGCGCGCTGCAGCTGAAGGAGAAAGAAGTCTCTTCAGATCATCCTGAGGTCGCGATGGTGCGCTCGACGCTCGCGAACGCCTACTTCTTCGCGGGCCGCGTCTCAGACTCGCGCGACGCGTTCAGCCGCGCGCTCGCCACGCGCGAGAAGCTCTTCGGCACCGACAGCCCGCGGTTGATCGTCACGCTCAACAACTTCGGCGACACGCTCTCGAAGGTCGGCCGGAACGAAGAGGCGCAGGCCATGGTCGCGCGCGCCGCCGTCATCGCGAAGAAGGCGTACCCCGCGGGTCATCCCTACATCGTGGCCACCACGCTCACGCACGCGGAGATCATGCTCGCGCTGGCGAGGCGTGAAGAAGCACGCGCCGAGCTCGAGTCGGTGCTCACCATGCAGCCCTTGCCGACGGCGCCGTACCTGGCGGAAGCAGGAGCGGTGCGGGCGTTCATCGCGTTGGGTGATGGAAAGACGGCAGAGGCGATGCGCTTCGCCGTCAAGGCGGTGGAAGCAGGCAAGCAGGTCGGCGAGCGCAGCCCCGAGCTGGTGCAGCCGCTGCTCGCGCGCGGAGAGATCGAGCTCGCGCTCAAGGACAACGCGGCGGCGATCAAGACGCTGCAGCAGGCGTTGGAGCTCGTCGAGGAGACCCGGCCGTGGCGCGTGTACATCGCCGATGCGCAGTTCGCGTTGGCGCGCGCGAAGGCGGCCGCGAAGCTCGAGCCTGATGAAGTGAAGCGGCTCGCAGGTGAGGCGCTGGCCATCTACCGGGCCTCCGACGGACAGACGGCGAAGTCAGCGAGCGTCGAGGCGTTCTTGACCACGCACTGATCTCCCCCTTCGGGAGAGTGTTGAAGAAGGGCTTCGACAACACGAACTCACACCGTTCATCCCGAGCAGGGGACCGGCTTCGCCGGCGATTTCGTCCGAAGGAACAGACCCACCGTTCGCATCGAGCGCAGTCGAGATGCCACCTCTGCGCCGCG
>JBKJSE010000090.1:0-10266 GCA_046595925.1 Archangium sp.
TCGTCCGAAGGAACAGACCCCCGTTCGCATCGAGCGCAGTCGAGATGCCACCTCTGCGCCGCGCGGCAGGTGACCCCTCGACTTCGCTCGGGGGGAACGGTGCTGTTCCTTAGGAGCCCAGTCGAGGGGTCACCTGCAGCGCGAAGCGGAGGTAATCCCTCGACTGCGCTCGCAGGGTTGATCGAAATGAGGAGCGCACACCGATCATCCCGAGTCCGAAGGAACAGACCCACCGTTCGCATCGAACGCAGTCGAGATGCCACCTCTGCGCCGCGCGGCAGGTGACCCCTCGACTTCGCTCGGGGGGAACGGTGCTGTTCCTTAAGGAGCGGAGTCGAGGGAGTACCTCTGCTTCGAGCGGGCAGTGACCCCTCGACTGCGCTCGGGGGGACCGGGGCCCTCTCTTCACTTGATCAAAGCGCGAGCACACCCGACGCCTGCGTCATCAACGCCACGCGGCGTTTGGTCACGGGCGAACTGCCATCGATCAGCGCGCGCGTCTCTTCCAGCACGCGCTCGAGCCCGAAGCGCACCACCGAGCTGTCAGCCGTCGGCGTGCCGCCCGAAACCGGGGGCAACCAGCCCACCATCTCGTCCGTCGCGCCCTGGAGGATCGAGTTGAGCGCCCCGAACCCGAGCCGCCCCGCCACCGCGCGATCCTGGTAGCTGGGGTTGCCGCCCCGCACGACATGACCGAGCACCGTGCCGCGGATCTCCAGGCTCGGCAGCTCTTGCTTCATGCGCTCTTCGGTGTGCCGCACCAACCGGGTGCACGGCACCGAGACGCCCTCGGCCTTGATGATCAAGATGCGCCGCTTGCCGCGCGCAAAGCCACTCAGAATCACCTGCCGCACGTCGTCGACGAGCTGGTCCTCGGTCTTGCCCGACTCGCGAATGAGCACCGCGTCAGCGGCCATGGCGATCGCGCTGGCCATCGCGAGGTAGCCACAGTCACGCCCCATCACCTCGACCACGAAGGCCCGGCGATGTGCGCGCGCGGTGTCACTGATGCGATCGCACGCTTCGACGATGGTGTTGAGCGCGGTGTCGACCCCCAGCGAGGTCGACGTGCAGCCGATGTCGTTGTCGATCGACCCGGGAATGCCCATCACCTTGATGCCAGACTCGGCAGCGAAGGCGTGCGCACCGGTCAGGCTGCCGTTGCCGCCGATGACGATGAGGCCCTCGGCGTCGAGCTTGCGAAGCTGCTCAGCGGCCACCGCGCGGCCGGCCTGTTCACGAAACCGCGCGGACCGCGCCGAGCCGATGATGGTGCCGCCCTGCCCGCCCGCGGCGTCGACCTCGATGTCCACCGAGACAGCGCCGTCGCTGAGCACCTTGGTCAGCTCGCGAAAGTGGCCGTCGATGAGCCCGTCGTACCCGTCGAGCGTGCCGAAGACCTGCAGCCCCTGCGCAGCGCCGAGCTTGGCGATCGCGCGCAAGGCAGCGTTCATGCCGGGCGAATCACCACCAGAGGTCAACACCGCGATTCGTTTCATTCGGAGCAGGTTACCTGAGCCCACCGCTGGCGACTGCTATACCCAGCCGCATGACGCGGAAGGCGCGGGGTCCCCTGGAAGACGAAGATGACGACCAGTCGACCCGGGCGACGAAGCTCGAGCTCAAGCCCTTGCGTCCTTCGGCCCCGACGGCGCCTCCGAAGAAGCCGGACGACAAGACGTTGCAGGTCGGCTCGGGCTACCGCCTGGCCCCTTCAGTCCTGGGCTTCGCGCTCACCTGGAAAGACGACCGGGTGCTGGTCACCGACGGCCGCGCCCAACTGGGGAGCGGTGAAGGCAACACGCTGGTCATCGGCGATCTCACCGCATCTCGTTTTCACTGCGAGCTGCGCATCGAAGACAACCGGGTGCTGGTGCGCGACCTGGGCAGCACCAACGGCACCTTCGTCGACGGCGTGCGCATTCGCGAGGCGTACCTCAAGGACGGCTCGCGGCTGAAGCTGGGCACCGCCGAGGTGAGCTTCGAGCTGGAGGGCACGCGGCACTTCCTGCCGGTCTCCGATGAGTCGACCTTCGGTGAGCTGGTGGGCCCGTCGTCGGTGATGCGGCAGTTGTTCAGCGTGCTCGAGAAAGCGGCGCGCACCGACACCACGCTCATCCTCGATGGCGAGACCGGCACCGGAAAGACGCGGGCCGCCTCGGCGATTCACGAGAAGAGCGCCCGCGCGGGCAAGCCGTTCCTGGTGGTCGACTGTGGAGCACTGCCTCCGACGTTGCTCGAGGCCGAGCTGTTCGGCCACGAGAAGGGCGCGTTCACCGGGGCGGTCGCTCGCCGTGTGGGCGTGTTCGAAGAAGCCGAAGGCGGCACGGTGTTGCTCGATGAAGTGGGCGAGATGCCGCTCGAGCTGCAGCCGAGGTTGCTGCGCGTGCTCGAGGAGAAGCAGATCAAGCGGCTGGGGCAGAACAAGTTCACGCCCATCGACGTGCGCATTCTCGCGGCGACGCATCGTGATCTCCGCGCCGAAGTGAACGCCGGCAAGTTCCGCGCAGATCTCTATTTCCGCCTCGCGGTGGTGCGCGTGACCGTGCCTTCGTTGCGCGATCGACTGGCCGATCTCCCCGCCATCGCGCGCACCGTGCTGGCGCAGTTGGGCGCGACCCGGCGCACGCACCCGGGGCTGTTCCAGGACACCTTCCTCGCCTCGCTCTCGCGCGCCGACTGGCCGGGCAACGTGCGCGAGCTTCGCAATCACCTCGAGCGCTGCATGCTGTTCGACGAGCAGATGCCGCTGGGTGAACCCGCGGCTGCGAGCACCGAGGGCAACCCCGCGTCGTGGAGCGGGCTCTCGCTCACCTCGGCCCGTCAGCGAATGATCGAACAGTTCGAGCGCACGTACCTCGCGCAACTGCTCGAGCGTCACGAAGGCAAGGTCAGCCTCGCTGCGAAAGAGGCTGAGGTCGACCGCGTGTATCTCTACCGACTGCTGCGGAAGTACGGGCTCAAGGCGAAGTAGCGGGCCTCACAGCTCGACCTGAGTGCCGAGCTCGACCACCCGGTTCGGCGGCAGCTTGAAGTAGGCCGTCGCCGGGCGCGCGTTCTTCGACATCCAACCGAAGAGCACCTTGCGCCAGTGCGGCATGCCGCCACGTGAGGTGGGCAGCAGCGTCTCGCGACCCAGGAAGTACGAGGTGTCCATCTCGCGCAGCTCGAGACCCGCCTGCGCGAGCTTCTGCAGCAACACCGGCACGGCGGGGGTCTCCATGAAGCCGAAGTGCGCGCGCACCCGGAAGAAGCCGCTCTCCATGGGCGTGGCGGTGAGGCGCTCCTCGTCGCGAACGTGGGGTTCGTCGGCGGTCTGCACGGTCAGCAGAATGACCCGCGCGTGCACCACCTTGTTGTGTTTGAAGTTGTGCAGCAGCGCGGGCGGCGTGCCGTCGGCGTTGCCGGTCATGAAGACCGCGGTGCCGGGAACCCGAACCACCTTGGTCATCGCCAGCGACTCGAGGAACGACTCGAGCGGCAGTGCGGTCTCGCGCAGGCGCTCCTCGAGCAGCGTGCGGCCTCGGCGCCAGGTGGTCATCAACGCAAAGATGGCCGCCGCCAGCAGCACCGGAAACCAGCCACCGTCGAGGAACTTCGCCGCGTTCGCGACGAGGAACGCGGCGTCGATGATGACGAACGTGCCGAAGACAGCCAGCGCTGCGGGAGCGCTCCAGCGCCAGAGATCGCGGGCGGTGAGGTAGGCGAGCAACGCGGTGATCACCATCGTGCTGGCGACCGCGATTCCATAAGCCGCGGCCAGGCTGCTCGAGGTGCGAAAGCTGAGCACCAGCCCCAGCACGGCGAGCAGCAGCGCCCAGTTCACCGCGGGCACGTAGATCTGCCCAATCTCCGTCGCCGAGGTGTGGACGATCTCGAGCCGAGGGCAGAAGCCGAGCTGGACTGCTTGCCGGGTGAGCGAAAAAGCGCCCGAGATGACCGCCTGCGAAGCGATGCAGGCCGCGGCGGTCGAGAGCACCACCAGGGGCAGCACGGCCCAGGAAGGCGCCAGCCGATAGAACGGGTTCGTCACCGCGGTCGGGTCGCTCAGAATCAGCGCGCCTTGACCGAAGTAGTTGACCACCAACGCCGGCAACACGATGACGAACCACGCGAGGCGAATGGGCCTGGCGCCGAAGTGGCCCATGTCTGCGTAGAGCGCCTCACTGCCGGTGACCACCAGGAAGACGGCGCCCAGCACGAAGAAGCCCGCCCACCCATGCAGCAGAAAGAACTCGACCGCGTACACCGGGCTGAGCGCGGCGAGCACCGAAGGGTGCTGCACGATGCCCCGCAGGCCCATCAGGGTGAGGGTGAAGAACCAGACCAGGGTGACCGGCCCGAAGATCGCCCCCACCGCGCCGGTGCCCCGACGCTGAAGCAGGAAGATCGCCACCAGCGTCGCCAGCGAGATCGGCACCACGAACGGGTGAAAACCCGGCTCGTACACCGCGATGCCTTCCACGGCGCTGAGCACCGAGATGGCCGGCGTGATAATGCCGTCGCCGTAGAGCAACGCGGCCCCGAAGATGCCCAGGGCGAGCACGGCGAGGCGAAGCTTCGGGCCCCGCTTCGAGACCTTCTGCACCAGGGCCATCAACGCCAGAATGCCGCCCTCGCCGCGGTTGTCCGCCCTCAGAATCAGCGCGAGGTACTTGAGCGTCACCACCACCACCAGCGCCCAGAAGATGAGCGAGAGCACGCCCAGCACGTTGGCCGGGTTCACCGCGAGCGGCGCGTGGCCGGTGAAGCACTCGCGCATGGCGTAGAGAGGGCTCGTACCGATGTCGCCGTAGACCACGCCCAAAGCGCCCAGCGACATGGTCAGCAGGTAGCGGGTGGAAGACTTGTCCGAGCGGGAATGTGGAGGTTCGTCAGCAGGTTCGGCGTCGTTCAGCGCTTCAGCAGGCATGCGCAGGGGATAGTGAGGCCCGCCTCAAGAGAACGTAAGAATCCGGTCAATGAGCATCAAGGAAACATCAAGAGCCCATCTTGAGGTCTTCCTGATGCAGGCGCCCCGCGATTTGAGGCGGCCTTGATTCGTGGCTCGGTACAGCACGGCCATGTCACAGGTGACCGGAGGCGTGCTCGAGCTCTACCTGGCCCTCGAAGAGGCCCGCGCCGAACGTTCGCGCCGCGTGCACCTGACCGCCCTGCTCTCGGCACCGGTCTTCGTGGCGGCGAGGTGGCCTGCGCTGCTCTCGGAAATCGGCTCGCGCGCCGTGCTCACCTTCTGGGCGTTCAGCGCGCTCGCCGCCGTGTGGGCCGTCGCGCAGGAGTGGAAGCTGCGCTTGCGGGCAGCACCCGACCCGTGAGCGCTGTATGACGAGCCCATGCAAGTGCCCCGCGCCGTCATCGGCCGCAACGTGCTGCTGACGGTGGCGATGATCGCGCTGGCCACGGCCATCGGCCACCTCGCCCGGACTCACTTCGCCTCGCCGGACTTCGTGATGCTCTACCTGCTGGTGGTGGTCATCGCCGCGACCCGCTTCGGCCGAGGTCCTGCGCTGCTCGCGTCAGGGCTCTCGGTGCTGGCCTACGACTTCTTCTTCGTCACGCCCAACTTCACCTTCGCGGTCGCCGATGAGCGGCACCTGCTCACCTTCGCCACCCTCTTCGTGGTGAGCCTGTCCATCAGCGCGCTCGCAGAGACCGCGCGTTCGTCTTCGCTCAAGGCCCAGACCGAAGAGATGCGCAGCTCGCTGCTCAGCTCGGTCTCGCACGATCTGCGCACGCCGCTGGCCGCCATCACCGGCGCGGCCACCACCCTTCGAGAGAGCGCGACCACGCTCGACCTTTCGACCCGGGCCGAGCTGGTCGACGCCATCTGCTCCGAAGCCGAACGCCTCGAGCGGCTGGTCGGCAATCTGCTCGACATGTCTCGGCTGCAGTCGGGCGTGCTCGAGGTCAAGCGCGAGTGGGTGCCGCTCGAAGAGGTCATCGGTGCGGCGCTGGGCTTCGTCGAAGGCGCGCTCGGCGCCCGGCCCATTCGCACCCGCTTGCCTGCCGAGCTGCCGCTGGTGCCGGTCGACCCGGTGCTGCTCGAACAGGTCTTCCGCAACCTGCTCGACAACGTGGCCAAGTACACCCCTCCGACGACCGCGGTCGAGATCAGCGCGAAGGCGATCGAGGGCGCGGTCGAGGTGGTGGTCGAAGACGAGGGGCCGGGGCTCGCTCCGGGCACCGAGAAGAAGGTGTTCGAGAAGTTCTTTCGGGGCGCGAACGCGGGCACGCAAGGCGCGGGGCTGGGCCTCGCCATCTGCAAGGGCATCATCGACGCGCACGGAGGCGCGCTGCGCGCGGGGGCTTCAGCGCGAGGTGGAGCGCGCTTCACCCTCACGTTGCCCCTGGTCGGCGTCTCGCCCGTGGTCCCGCATGAAGTGGAGGCCGCGACATGAGCGCGCCTGCGCCCACGGTCTTGCTGATCGACGACGAGGTGCAGATGCGCCGCTTCCTGCGCGCCTCGCTGGGCGCGAGCGGCTTCAAGTTGATCGAAGCGAGCACCGCCGCCGAAGGCCTCTCGCTGGCGGCCAGTCACAACCCCGAGCTGATCCTGCTCGATCTCGGCCTGCCTGATGAAGATGGCGTGAGCGTGACGCGGCGGCTCCGCGAGTGGCTGCGCGTGCCCATCATCGTCATCTCGGCGCGGGGGCGCGAGGCGAGCAAGGTCGAGGCGCTCGACGCGGGCGCTGACGACTACCTCACCAAGCCCTTCGGGGTCAGCGAGCTGCTCGCGCGCATGCGGGTGGCGCTCCGGCACGCGACGCAGGCCACCGGAGCCCCCGAGCCTGTGTTCGAAGCCGGAGCGCTTCGGCTCGATCTCGCGCGCCGCGAAGTGAAGCTCAACGGCGTCGACGTGCACCTCACGCCCCTCGAGTACCGGCTGCTGAGCCTGCTCGCGCAACACGCGGGCAAGGTGCTGACGCACAGCCACATTCTCAAGGAGGTCTGGGGCCCGGGTCACGCGGCGCAGACCCACTACCTGCGCGTCTACATGGCGCAGCTGCGGCGCAAGCTCGAGCCTGACCCCGCGAGGCCGCGGCTGCTGATGACCGAGCCCGGCGTGGGCTACCGGCTCAAGGAAGGAGTCTCTTGAGGCAGGGTCACGCAGTGCCCTGTGATGTGGCGTCGACCGAGGAGAAGCTGCTACGGGACAGGCATGCTCCGTTGCCTGCTCGCCCTCGTGCTCGTCGTTGGCCTCCCTGCCCGGGCCAGCGGTGCCTGAGCGGGGTGAAGTAACCCTTCGCTCCCGGTCGGGGGCGCACAGTCGCTGACCGTCGAGCCGTCGCACCTGCGACTGGACGTGTTTCTGTCCGGAACCCGGGCGCAGTCGGCTCACGATGCCCAGTGTCCCGACATCGGCCCCGTCTGCGCGGTGCGCGAAGAACCAGCGCAGCAACACCACACGACCCTGTGGCTGACCGAAGCGCGCGTGCTCGGAGAGCTCGGGCTCTCGAAGAACTTCGCGCTGCAGGGCGTGGTGCCGGTTCGGTTGATCAGCACCACGACGCTCTTCACCAACCTCGCAGGCAGCCCGGTGGTGCTCGACTACGAGAACCTTCACCACCGCGACGAAACGCTCGCGGGCCTGGGCGATGTCCAGTTGCTCTTGCACGCCGCCGTCAGGCTCGGTGACTTCCGGTTGAGCGGCCGCGCGGGCCTCAGCTTCCCCACCGGTAACGTCAGCCCCAACCCCTTCGTGCTCGGAGCCGCAGGGCTCGCGCACCAACACCTGCGCTTCGGCACCGGCACCTTCGACCCGATTCTCGGCGCCGACCTGACGCGCCCCCTGGGGCCGGTGACGCTGGGTGCGTATTTTCAGACGCAGCTCCCGCTCTACCAGGGGCCCCGCGGGCTTCAGGCGGGTACACGCCTTGCGGGTGGGCTCGTCGCCTCGAGTGGGTTCGGGCTCGACGGCCCGGTCTTCCGCCTGAGCACCGCGCTGACCCAGGAGTTCGCCGAGCGATGGGACGGAGAGGTGCCGCACGAAGACGGCAACCAGGGGCGCACCGACTTCTACGTGGGCCCGGGCCTCACGTGGACCTTCGCCAGAGACTGGAGCGTGTCCGCCGACGTGCGCATTCGCGCGTGGGGCCAGACCGTCAACGCGCAGCTCTCGATGCCGGTGGTGCTCGAGCTGAGCATCGGCCGCCTCTTCCACTTCGAGCGCGGCGGCCACGAAGACGCGCCGGGCTCGAACGCAGCCGACGTCGAGGACGTGGTGCGGGGCGGTGAGCTCGCCCCGCTGGGTCCGGTCGCCGGCAAGTGGACCGTCTTCGACTTCTGGGCGCCCTGGTGTGACGCCTGCAAAGTGCTCGAGCGTGAGCTGCGCGAGCTGGGGCCCGACGTCGCGATTCGCCGGGTGAACATCGTCGACTTCGATTCGCCGATCGCGCTCCGCGAGTTGCCCGGGGTTTCGGTCTTGCCGCGACTGCGATTGGTGAGCCCGGCGGGTGTGGTGGTCTTCGAGGCGAGCGGCGAGGTCGACGGCTTGATGGAGCGCGTGCGCGATGCCGTGGGCGCGAGCTACGCCTGCCCGATGCACCCCGAGCAGGTCAGCCGCACCCCTGGAACCTGTGCCGTCTGCGGCATGGCGCTCGAGCGCAGGTGAGCGTCAGGGCAGCGCGTGGAACAGCGGCAGCCCCGCCGGCGCCGGGTAGAACGCCAGGTTCGAGGCCGAGCCGAGGTCGGCGCTGGTCAAGACCGTCTCGGGCAGCGTGGGCATGCCCGCGGTCGAGCTGACGTCGAGCTGAGCAGGCGCGAGGCGCAGAACGGTTCCGCCCCGCCCCGCGCTCCACAAGCCGCCTTCACCATCGAACGCGAAGCCCTCGAGGATCGCCAGGACGCCCAGGGTGATGCGCACCTGGGGCTGTTCGTCAGAGGTGCCCGTGGCGCGCAGGCTGGCCGCGCCGAAGCGGAAGAAGATGTTGCCGCCGAAGTCGTTGGCCCAGAGATCGCCCCGCGCATCGAAGGCCAGCCAGTTGGCCGTGAGCAGCGAGCCGTCCATCGGGGTGCTGGTGGCCAGGCCGCCCAGCTTGAACGCAGGGCTCGCCACCGAGCCCGCCGCCAACTGCGCCGCGTCGTAGCGCCACACGTGGTTGTCCATGCGCGAGGCGACCCAGAGGTTCCCGGCGCGATCGAACGCGATGCCGCTGGGGTCGGCCACCGCGATGGTGAGCGAAGGCATCACCGAACCACTGACGCTCAGGTTGGCGGCGTCGACGCGCAGCACCGCGTTCCGGCAAGGCGAGCTCACCCACAGGTTGCCCGCGGCATCGAAGGCGACGCCGGCGATGAGCGGAAGGCAGCTGCTACCGGCGAGGCCGAGCTCGAGGTCCGGCTCGACCGCGGCGGAAGTGGCGAAGCGCGCGGCCGGAAAACGCTGGAGCGCAGCATCGGCCGTGGTGCCACCGGGAGACCAGACGTTGCCATCCCGATCGAAGGCGAGGTCGGTGCCGAAGCCGCCCCGCGCCACCACGTCGGCTGCGACCGTCGCGCTGGTGGCGAGCGAGGCCGAGCGGAAGCCGAGGAACTGGCCGGTCGCGTTCGAGTTGCTGGCCCAGAGCTTGTTGCTGGTGGCGACGGGCGCCCACGTGACGATGACGTCCTGCGTGCTGCCCGCGGTCAGGCAGAAGCTCGCAGGCGTGACGGTCGGCAGGTACACGGTGCGCACGAACCGATCAGCAGCGGTCGCGCGGTCGGCGGTGACGCTCCAGGCGCCCGAGCCCACCATCAGCGTGCGGCTCGAGGTGACGGTCTGCGCGGTCGGCCCGGTGAGGTGAATGGTGCCCGTCACGCCGGAAGGCAGCCCGGTGGAGGTGACCACGATGGTGCCCGTGCCGTCGGCAGTGCAGCCAGGCGGAGGAGGAACCGGGCACGGCGTACAGGCGACGACGAAACTCAACGAAGCAAAGGCGATGAGGCGATTCATGGTGTGGCTCCTTGCGCGGCATGCAGAGCACGCACGGGGCCAACCCTCAATCGTGGTGATTCCCGGAACTTGGCGCGGGCCGGGTGTGGACCAGCAGGTCACGATGCCCGGCGGCTGTGAACTCCCGGGCCACTCGCCCGGACCGCTGGGAAGCGACCGCGATCCCGGGCGGGGGGACCGCTTCGCTGGCGATTCATCCGAAGGAACGCACCCCGGTCCTCCCGAGCAGGGGTACCGGCTTCGCCGGCGATTTCGTCCGAAACAACAGACCCACCGTTCGCATCGAGCGCAGTCGAGATGCCACCTCTGCATCGCGCGCCAAGTGACCCCTCGAC
>JBKJSE010000270.1:0-38182 GCA_046595925.1 Archangium sp.
GACCGGCTTCGCCGGCGATTTCGTCCGAAGGAACAGACCCACCGTTCGCATCGAGCGCAGTCGAGATGCCACCTCTGCGCCGCGCGGCAGGTGACCCCTCGACCTCGCTCGGGGGGACCGGTGGGGTTCTCAATTTCTATTTCGGCCAACCCCGACCCTGTGAGAACGAATCAGAGCGCGTAGGGCTTGAGCTCTTTGACCTCGTCGAGCAACACCGGCGGCGCGTGCAAGTACGCCGTCGTGCGCCGCTTTTGCTCGAGGTCGTCGTACACGCGCTGCACCTGCGTGCCGCTGAAGCCGAGCACCTCGCCGCACTTCTCCGCGGGCACGCCGTGGTTCATCGCCCAGAGCACCATGTCGAGTGAGCGGTAGTGCAGTGAGAAATAGAAGTCCTCCTGCGACTGCGCGAGCGAGAACGTGTCGGTGGTCGGCTCACGCTCGAGGATCTCGTCGATGACGCCGAGGTGCCGCGCCATCGCGTACACCTGCGTCTTGTAGAGCCCCGCGATCGGCTTCACGTCAGCCGCGCCGTCGCCCAGCTTCACGAAGAAGCCCTGGTCGTACTCGAGCCGGTTCGGCGTGCCGCTGCAGGCGTAGATCAGCCGGTCCGCGTGGAAGTATTCCATCATCTTGCGCGTGCGCTGCTTGAAGTTCGTCGCCGCGACGATCTCCAGGTACGCCTTCGGCGTCAGCCGCGTCTTGACCAGCTCACCGTCAGGCCGTGCCACCACGACCGAGAACACGTTCACCGCGTCGGAGTCGAGGCGGTTGCCGTTGGAGACGATCTTCCACGGCATGCCCGGCTTGAAGCCCTCGTCCACCGAGGCCACCGCCGCGTCGCGCACCTGGTAGCAGCCCGACGCCTCGAGCATCGGCGCGATGTCGACGAGCTGATACTCGACGCCCATCTTCTCGCAGAGCTTCCGGCCATACGCAGAGCTCTCGCCCGAGCTGTCGCGCTCCGGCAGCAGCAGCCCGAAGACCCGCCTGGGTCCGAGCGCGCGCACGGCCAGCGCCAGCACGCACGCGCTGTCGATGCCGCCCGACACGGCCACCACCAGGCCACGCCGCTTGAGCGTCTTGAGCACGGCCGTCTGCAACTTCTCGGAAAGGTCTTCCGCCTTCGCCTCGAGATCGAGCTTCAGCACGTCTTTGTTGAACGCCGTCATGGTGCCTCCTGGGGAATCGATGCTTCTGCGCGCGGGCGCAATGGGTTCATCAGCACGAGCACGGGCCGCTCAGGGCGAGGTCGAACCGGCTCGAGCCTTCGCGCGGCGATCAACGCTTCCAACTTCTCGACGGTCTCGTGGAACGTGCTCAAGGGACCTCCGTTGAGTGAAGCTCTGCGGCGCGGCGTTGCAGCTCACCGACCAGCACCTTGCCGGACGTGCTGCGGGGAAAATCAGGCACCAACACCACGCGGCGGGGCACGCGCGGCGCGGGCAACAGCGAGCGGCAGTGCTTGAGCAGCGCTCCCGAATCGAGCTGCGAGTCGTCGCTGATCACGAAGGCGATCGCAACCTCACCCTCGAGCCCATCGGGCGTACCCACCACCACCGCCTCGCGCACGCCCGCACGTGAGGTCAACGCGCGCTCGAGCTCGGCCGGCGCCACGCGGTGCCCCCCCAGCTTGAGCACGTGCTTCGCGCGCCCGGTGAGGAAGACGAAGCCGTCGGCGTCGCGGGTGGCCAGGTCGCCCGTCCACAGCCACCCGTCGCGCAGCACCCTGGCGGTCTCTTCGGGGGCGTCGAGATAGCCGCGCATGATCACCTCGCCGCGCGCGATCAACTGCCCTTCGACACCGGGTGCCACGCGCTCGCCCAGCTCGTCGACCACCTGCAGCTCGACGCCCGGCATGCCGCAGCCGACGCTCCCTCGCTTGTCCGACGCCAGGGCCGGGGGCAGGAAGCTGAGCCGCGACGTGGCTTCCGTCTGGCCGTACATCACGAACAACTGCGCAGGGGCGAAGGCCTCGCGCGCCCACGCGATGGTCTCGGGCTGCATCGCGCCACCGGCCTGCGTCACGAAGCGCAGGCTCGAATGATCGATCTGCGAGAGCTCCACCCGACGCCGCAGGCTCTCGAAGGTGAGCGGCACGCCGGAAAAGTTGGTGCAGCGCTCCGAGCCGATCGCCGCCATCACCAGGCGCGGGTACATGAAGCGGTTATCCAGAAAGACCGAGCCGCCCACCCGCAGGTGCGAGAGCAACACGCTCTTGCCGTAGACGTAGAACAGCGGGAGCACCAACATCGCCCGGTCGGCCGCGGTCAGCGCAAGAAAGGCCACCACGCCGTCCGTGCTCGCGCACAGGTTCCGGGTGGTCTGCAGCACCCCGCGCGGCGTGCTGGTGCTGCCGGAAGTGAACACCACCTGCGCGACGTCGGGCTCCACCACGTCTGGGCCCTCGCCCGCGAACTCGGTCAGACCCTCTTCGCTGATCCACCCCAGGTACCGTTCACCCAGCGGCAACCGCAGCGCCTGGGGCGGCTGCGCGGGGTGCACCACCACGAAGCGGTCGACCGGCAACGGCAACCACTTGCGTGCATCCTTGCCGCTGATCAACGCGAGGCGGGGCCTGGCTTGACGCACGGCCTCGGCCAACGCGCTCTGACTCCACTCGCGATCGAGCTCCACGCTGGTCGCGCCGAGCGACTGCACCGCGAGCCAGCCCACCAACGTCGCCACCACGTTGGGCAGCGCGAGCACCACGCGGCTTCCCGGTACGACGCCCGCGTTCGCGAGTTGGGCGCGCACCTTGTCGACCCGGGCCTGCACCTGGTCCCACGTCACCCAACCATCGGGCGTACCGATGCACGGCGCGTTGGGCGTGCGTGTGGCGTGCTCGCGCAACCAGCTCACGGGACCGCTCAAGGTTGGCTCTCCAGGCTCGGGCGCGACAGGGCCAGGTGTTCGCCCCAGCTCTCGGTCGCGCGCGAGACGGGCAGGAACTGCACCGCGTCGAGGTGCGCCTGCGGGATCTTCTGCGGCGCCTCGAAGTACTGCCGCCAGAGCAGCTGCGATGAGGTCACGGCCATCAACGCCATCGCGTCGGCTTCGGAAGGCGCGCCGGCGCTCTTGCGCAGCTTGGCCAGCAGCTTCTCGACCTTGCCGCCGTCGAAGACGCCCGCGCTGTTCACGGCCTTGCGGCTCAGCAGCTCTTGCGACCAGGCAGGCGCCGAAGCACCCACCAGCGCCTCGGCCGCCGGGGCACGGTACGGAAATTTGGTGCGCTCGAGCACGCGGCGAGGAACGCGGCCCGCGCCGAAGCGCTTCAGGATGAACTTCTCGTCGAGCCCGCGCAGCTTGAACGAGTCGGGCATGCGCGCGGCGAGCTCGATGAGCCGGTGATCGAGGAAAGGGAAACGCCCCTCGACCGAGTTGCTCATCAACATGCGATCGCCCTGCGCCGAGAGCAGGTACCCCGAGAGCAGCGTGTTGAACTCGAGGTACTGCGCCCGCGCTTGCGGCCGCCAGCTGCGCACCGCTTCGGGCACGGTGGCGAGCATCGACTCGACCGCATCGAAGCCGTTGAGCCGCGCGGCGAACTCGGGCGAGAAGAAGCGCGCGACGCGGCCCGAGTTGCTCCAACGCACCTGGTGCGAGAAGTCGAGCGCGTCAGGGTGCTCGAGGCCGACCCCGAAGAAGCTGCGCAACACCTCGGGCGATTGCGACGAGACGGGCAGATACGGGTAGAGCCGCGAGAACAACTTCGGCCGCGAAGTGGAACCCGGGGCGCGTGCCCAGAAGCGACGCACCGCCGTTTCCTTGAACAGGTCGTAGCCGAGGAACACCTCGTCAGCGCCTTCACCCGTGAGCACCACCTTGGTGCCGTGCGAGCGCACCAGGCGTGAGAGCGCGAACATCGGTGCGGGCGCCGAACGCAGCAGCACCTGCTCGCCGTGCCACACCACCTTCGGTAACAGCTCTCCAATGTCCGCGTCGCTCACCGGCACGGCCGCGTGACGGGTGTGCAGCGCGTCGGCCACTTCCTGCTGGAAGGTGCGTTCATCGAAGCGCGCCTGCTCAAAGCTCACCGAGAAGGTCTGCAACGAGCCGCCCAGCTGGCCCTGCGCCAGGGAGCAGAGCAGCGATGAGTCGAGGCCGCCCGAGAGGTAGGCGGCGACCGGCACGTCGGCGCGCAGGCGCAGGTGGAGCGCGTCGTGGAGGGTGTGCTCGAGCGCGCCCATCGCATCGGAGAAGGTCATCGAGCGGTCGATGCGTTCCTCCGAGAGATTGAGGCTCCAGTAGCGCCGCTCGGTGAAGACGCCGCGTGAGAACAGCGCGACGTGACCGGGCGGAAGCTGCTGCACGCCTTCGAACGCGGAGCGCGGGCTCACCGGCGCCCACAGTTGAATGGTCTGCGCCAACGCGAGTGGATCGAGGCGGGCCGGCACGACGCGCGCGGCGAAGAGCGCCTTGGCCTCGGAAGCGAAGCCCAGCCCGCCTTCCACGGTGCGCGCGTAATAGAGCGGGCGAATGCCCACGCGATCGCGGGCGAGCCAGAGCTGCTTCTGGCGCGCGTCCCACAGCGCGAACGCGAACTGGCCGACGAAGCGCTTCACGCAGTCGATGCCCCACGCCTCGAACGCGGCGAGGATCACCTCGGTGTCGCTGCGGGTGCGAAAACGCCAGCCGGTGAGCTGCGCGCGCAGCTCGACGTGATTGAAGATCTCCCCGTTGAAGACCACGGTGAGCCCGCGTTCGGGGTCGTGCATCGGCTGATGCCCCGAGGCGAGATCCACGATGGACAGGCGGGTGTGACCGAGCGCGACGCCGTCGAGCACCACGGCCCGCTGGGCATCAGGGCCGCGGTGATGCAGTGAGGCGACCATCGCGCGGAGCTGGTGCTCGACGGCCGGGCGCGGCTCCATCGGCGTGGTGGTGAAGCCGGCGATTCCGCACATGGGTCACCCGCCCTCGACCCGATCCGCGCCTTCGACCCGCCTGATCAGCGGCCGGGCCACCTCGACGTGTCCGCCCTTCTTGCGCGCGATGTAGCGGACCAGGTTGTCGATGGAGTCGAGGTTGTCGGGCACGAGCTCAGCGTCGTCGGCCTTGAAGCCGAACTCGCCCTCGATGAAGACGACCAGCTCCATCATGCCGGTCGAGTCGATCAACCGGTTCTTCAGGAACGAGGTGGCGTCGTCGAAGCCGTCGACGAAGAACGTGTCTTCGATCCAGCTCCTCAGGCGGGGCGCCGTTCCGCGTGTCTCTTCAAGCATGAGATCCTCCAGTGGTGCAGAGTCGTTGACTCATCATTCGCGCCGGGTTGCCGATGGCGAGCATCCCCGGCGGTACGTTGGTGTTGACGACGCTTCCTGCGGAGACGACGGCGCCGTCACCGATGCTCACGCCCGGGTTGATCACCGCGCCGTGGGCGACCCAGACGTCCTTGCCGAACACGACCGGTTTTCCAGGCGCATCGGTCACGCGTGCGTACGAGCCGAACATGCAGCGTTCGCCCATGCGCACCGACTCTTTGACTTCGAAGTTCACGCCGTAGTTGAAGTAGCAGCGCTCCCCGAGCTCGAGGGTGGCGCCCTTTTCCACGCGCAACGCGGTGGGGAAGGGGCCTCCGACGAACACGCACTGAGAGCCCACGCGCACCCGGCCCCGGCGCTCGAGCTGCAACTCGCCGTGCACCAGCACCGAGTCACCCAGCTCACAGCCGGCCAGCGTGACGTGGCTGCGGGCCAGTGCCATCGCGCGGTGAGCCCGCTTGAAGGCAGGCGCCTGGAGCTCGAGCCAATCGATGAGCTCGAGCATCGCGATGCTCATGAGGCGACCACCGGCAGTTGCACCAGCGGCCGCGCAGAGGGCCGCAGCGCCCTGCTCTTCACCGCCGTCCTGGTCGCTTCTTCCTGGTTCTGTTCCTCGACTTCCGGAGCGGGCTGCGGTCGCGCGACGGGCACGAGCACGGTTGACCCGGCCTTCACGCGGCGCGCGACCACCACGCCGGGGCCCAAGGTGACCTTCCGCTCGAGCCAGGCACCGGGCAGCACGATGGCGCGTTCGCCGACCTCGACTGCTTCCTCGAGCTTGATGGGGTGCGACGCGGGCCTGCGGTGACGCGAGCCGAGAACGGGGTGGAAGTTGTTGTCCATCAGCTTGGAGAAGGCGCGCAGGCGCGACCCGGGGCCGATCTCGATGCGCTGCTGCGCTTCGATGGACACGCCGCCTTCGAGCACACAGCCGTGACCGATGATCAACACGGCGTTGGGCTCGGCGTGCAGCTCGATCGGCACCGCGCGGCCGTCGAGGATGACGTCGTCTCCGATTTCGATGTGCCCGCCGCCGATGACGTAGACGCTGCCGAGCACTTCGACGCGCTTGCCGATCTGAGCGCAGCGCCACAGCTTGAGACGCGAAAGGAAGAGGAGCGGGGTCACGGTAACCTGGCCAGGAAAGGGAGGAGCGCTTCGGCGACGCGTCGCTGCCTCACGGAATTGAGATGTTGCCCGTCGTCGTCGCCCGTCGCGGTCAGCGTCAACAAAGCTGTGAGAACCATCGAACGCCTCCCGCGAGTTCCCCATGCGCGCGGGATGCCACGTTCGGGTAGGGGCGAGCTGCCACGCGAAATCGCGCAGTCGCTGCGATCAGCGTGCGTCACGCGCAAATTCCGCGGCTGATCAGGGCGCGGGCCACACGGTGGGATACGCAGATCCACGTAGGGGTGTGAGAAGATCAGAACATGCCCATCGCCCTGCTGTTGCTGACCCTGGCCAGTTCGGGAAGTCCCCTTCGCCCGGAGCTCTATGAGACGCACCTCATCGCGCCGCAGGGGGTGCTGTTGCCCGCAGTGGCGGGTTCGCGAGGTGGCGAGGTGTATGGCGGGGTGAAGCAGATCGTGTCCGGCTCGATTCTCACCGTGCTCGGCGGGGCGATCGGTGCGGGCGGGCTGTATTCGTTGATCAGCGCGAGCGCGCTCATGGGCAACGAGCGCACCATCTTCACGGTGCTGGGGTGGACCTTCTTCGGCATCGGCGCGCTGCTGGCGGTGGTGGGCATACCGCTGCTCGTCGTGGGAATCGTGAGGGTCTCGAGCAGGCCCGGCGAGCTTTCCCTCAGTCTTGATGAGCGCGGGTCGCTGGCCGTCCGGTTCTAGAGGGTGGGCCGAAATAAGAATTGAGAACCCGACCGGTCTCCCCGAGCCCAGTCGAGGGGGCACTTGCCGCGCGAAGCAGAGGTATTCCCTCGACTCCGCTCCTAGAGGAACAGCACCGTTCCCCCCGAGCGAAGTCGAGGGGTCACCTGCCGCGCGGCGCAGAGGTGGCATCTCGACTGCGCTGGATGCGAACGGTGGGTCTGTTTCTTCGGACGAAATCGTCGGCGAAGCCGGTCCCCTGCTCGGGAGGAACGGTGTTCGCTCGTATTGTCGAAGCGTTCTCAGCGATAGGCGTCAGGGTTCTCGGCGAAGCGCGCCTTGCACCACTCCGAACAGAAATAATGGGGCTCGCCCGCATCGAGCGTGAGCGCGTTCGCGGTCACCCGAACCTTCATGTGACACACCGGGTCCACCTCCACCGCGACATCAGGCGAGACGATCGGCGGCGGCAGCGCGGCGATGTACTTCACCAGGTCATCGAGCTCTTCATTCGACAGGTGCCCCGCATACGACGGCATCATCAACGGGTACCCGGCCACCCGCTTGGCCACCGGCGCGACGATCGACTCCTTCACGTACGCCACGTCAGCCGTCACCAGCAGTCGGGTCTCGAGCTCTCGCCGCTGACCCATCAACCCGCCCAGCGGCGGCGCAAGCTCCGGGTGCTCGTGACAGTTCGCGCACGACAGCTCGTGAAACAGCACCTCACCCGAGCGCGCCTTCGCAGCGGGCGCAGCCGGTACGCTGCCCACCAACGTGCGCACGTTGCGCTCGAGCGCCTTGAAGTCTTCCGACGCTTCCGAGTTGTAGACGCCGCGCACCACGCCGTACTGATCGACCAGCACGAACACCGCGCTGTGCATCACCGCATCGATGCCACCATCGGTGCGCTCGGCGGTGATCTTGAAGCCGCGCGCGATCTCCGCCAACCCCGGCGTGGTGGTCTCGAGCAGCAGCCACCGCTTCTCGTCCGCGTTCCACTGCTTCGCATACGTCGCGAGCGCCTCGACGGTGTCGTGCTCGGGATCGACCGAGAAGCTCACGAAGTGAATCGGCACGCCCGGCAGGTTTCGCTGCAGCCGCACCATCTTCGAGGTGAGCAGCGGGCAGACCGTGCGACACGTGGTGAAGATGAAGTTCGCCACGTACGGCTGGCCGGTGAGCACGCCCCTGGTGACCAGCTCACCCGTCTGGGCCTTGAAGCTGAAGTCAGGCGAAGGGAACAAGGCGGGCGGGCTCTCCGAGCGCGGCAGGTGCGCGAAGTCCTCCACCTCGAGGGGCTGGCGGGTGAGCTGCTTGACCGAGAGCAGCACGATGAACGACGCCGAAATACCCAGCACGCCCAAGACGACGAGGAGCTGCTTCATCGCACCGCGGGCTCAGCCAGCGTGATCGCGTGATAGCGATCGATCGCCAGCCGCCGCGTCTCCGTGGGGCCGTTGTGCCAGGCGATGGTGACCTCGACCTCTTGCGGCGCGTTCGCACCCAGGCCGAACAGCAGCCGAGGGTCTGCCTGTGCCGCGAAGCCCGCCATCAACTGCGATTCTTTGGTCTGCCCTGCCACCGTCACGCGCGTGCCCAGCGCTGCGATGTTGGTCGCCCCGCTGCCCGTGAGCGCCAGCCCGATGAAGTGCGGCTTGAGCGCGCCGTCACGCAGCGTGCTCCGGTACAAAGAAAGAGGTGCGTGCTGGTTGGTGATCAACGCGTCGAGATCTCCATCGTCGTCGAGGTCCGCCAACAGCACGCCGCGCGAGTTGTCGGGTGCATCCACTCCGAGCTGCTTCGCCACGTCGACGAAGGTGCCCGGCCCGGCGAGCCCACGGTTGAGATACGCGCGCCGCGCTTCGTTTGGGTACAAGTCACGCCCCCGGATGTCACCCCAACGATCGGCGTAGGTGTGAATGTCGGGGCCTGACTGCATCAGTTTCTGGTTCACGTACCAGTAGTCGCGCCGCCGGGTGCTGAGCACCACCGGGTCGAGGCGCGCGTCGACCATGCCGTTGGCCTGGAGCAGATCGACCCAGCCATCGAGGTTGAGATCGCCTGCTGCCGCGCCCCACGCGAAGCGTCGTTCGTTGAGCGCGCCACGCTGCGTGGCCTCGTCGTTGAACTCGGGCACGAAGGGATCGTTCGAGGCCCGCGTCATCCACAAGATGCTGCCTTCCGACTGCAGCGCGTGGTGCACGTTGGAAACGTAGATGTCGGAGAAGCCGTTGCGATCGAAGTCGGCGATCGACACGTTCATGCCTTTGTACGTGTCCTTGCCGATGTCTCCGAAGCGGTCGCCCATCAGCCGGCGGAAGTGTTTGCCGCCTTCGTTCAGGTAGAGATCGTCGGGCCCGAAGTCGTTGGCCACGTAGAGATCGGTGTAGCCGTCGTGGTTGAAGTCCTGCGTGCCGACGGCGAGTGACCAATACGTCTGCGGCATGCCCATCGCGTCCTGGTCGAGGCGCTCGTAGGTGCCGTCGCCCTTGCCGCGGTAGAGGTGATTCTTTCCCCCGTTGTCCGCGTCGTGCCAGCCGTTGTGCATGAAGCGCAGCGCGCGGCGATCACCTTCGTATGCGGGCGCAGGCAGCTTGAAGACGTTGAGCGGCGTGGGTTGCTCGTAGCCGGGCAGGTGCGTGGTGAGCGCGTTCATCACGTAGAGGTCGAGCACGCCGTCGTTGTCGAAGTCGACGAAGGTCGCGCCGAGCGAGACGGTGTGTTCGTCGAGGCCCACGCTCTTCGAGACGTCTTCGAAAGAAAGCGTCCCCGTCTCGATGCGCCGGTTGCGCAGCAGCCGCGTCTTGCCGAACGCGACGGACACCAGCAGGTCTTGATCTCCATCTGAGTCGTCATCGACGAAGACGGCGCCGCCCGCCATGCCGTGGCTCCAGGGGTCGTTCATCAACGACTCGAGCGCCGGCAGCGGCACGCGCTCGAAGCGGAGGTCACCGCGGTTCAGATACAGCCCCACGCGGTCTTGCGGCACCGCCAGCGGGTGCGTGACGAGGAGATCGAGCGTGCCGTCACCGTCGACGTCAGCGGTGGCCACCGCGTCACCGACCGAGAGGATCCACTTCGCCACGTGAAGGAGTCGCGGGTCGACCTCTTCGAGCGTCTTGCCCATCGTCGAGCCCAGGCCTGAGTGCGCCAGCGTGACGGGCTCGAGCTTGAAGCCCACGTCAGCCGGCGCATCGTACGGCGAGAGCCCGTACGTCCACGCGGTGAGCATGGTGAGGCCGAGGCCTCCGACGATGCCGGCTCGTTTGAGTGAGTCGAAGTCGAAGAGCGCTTTCAGCCGAGCGCCCTTGCCCTGCCACAGCGCGCGCCCGTGCATGAAGACGAAGCGGGCGGTGCCGACGGTCAGCGCTGCATAGAAGAAGGTGTAGACGCTCTCGCGGAAGTGCAGCACGCCGTCGATGATCGTCAGCGCGAGCGCGAGGATGATCTGGCCGCGCGTGGTCTTCGGCGACGTCGCGGGATCGGTGATCATGTAGAACGTGAAGAGGAAGAACGGCGGCGACTCGAGCGTGCCGAGGAACAGCGTCTGCCACGGCAGGTGATGCCGCATGATGAACGCGCGGATCGCCGTCTGCACCGCGTAGAAGAACAAGAAGCTCAAGACCAACGGCGTCTTGCCCACCCGCGACATGAAGAGCGTCAGCGCTCCGGCCGCGATGAAGATCGACATCGTCAACGAGGCACCGGCCCACTGATACGCAGGCGCCGCGGTGATCAGTTCGTGGCTGAGCAGGAGCGACACCGCGACCCCGAACATCGACGGGTTGAAGACGTGCCGCCCCTGGAAGGTGAGCAGGTACTTCGAGCCGATGGTGAGGAAGACGGGGAAGAACAACACCCACGAGTGGTGCGAGTAGTTGAGGAGAATGCCCAACGACGTGCAGCTGATGAAGGCCGAGAGCGGCACGATCTTCCGCTTGGTGAACACCCAGCTGAAGATCACCTCGAGCGCGCAGCCTGAGCCGACGATGAGCGCCATCTGCCACCACTGCCGGTTGAAGCCGAGCAGCGTGAAGCCGAGGATCGCGTAGATCGCCAGCAGCGACGCGAAGGGGATGCGGGGATCTTTCCGGGTGGGCACTTCCCAGCCGCGGGCGTTGATCAGCCGGTGCAGCCCCACTGAGGGAACTTCAAGCTCGAGGGAAGCATCGGCGCGCACGGGCTCTCTTTACGCGAAAGCGTCCCCGATACGAACCAGCCCGGTCAGAGGATTCATGAGCGGCGGGAGTGGCGGCCTCCTAAGTTGGAGACTCGTGATTTTGCCCACCCGTGCCACGCCGCAGCATCGGCCCGCTGTCGGCACTGACTTCCTCCAGCACTTCCGGCTCGACCGGCTGCTCGCGCGCGGCGGCATGGGCGAGGTGTACCTCGGCTACGACACGCAGCTCGAGCGGCCGGTGGCCATCAAGGTGGTGCGGCCCGAGTTCGTGCAGCAGCCCGGGTTCCTCGACCGCTTCCTCCGCGAGGCGCGCGCGCAGGCGCAGGTGGCGCACTCGAACGTGGTGCAGGTGTACTTCGTCGGCCAGGCCGGTGAGTCCGCCTTCATGGCGATGGAGCTCGTCGACGGCGGAGACCTCGCCACCCTCGTCGAGCAGAAGGGCCTGCTGTCCTGGCGTGACGCGCTCAAGCACATGTTGGGAATTGCAGAGGGTCTGCAAGAAGCCGCGCGGCTGGGCATCATTCACCGCGACATCAAGCCGCAGAACATCATGCTCGATCGCAACGGCGTGGCTCACCTCGCCGACTTCGGGCTCGCGGCTCCGGTCAACGCGACCCGTCTCGAGGTCGCGCTGGGTGACGAGACGACGGCGACCACCACCACCGCGAACCTGCCGAAGCTGACGCAGTTCGGAATGGTGATGGGCACGCCCGCGTACATGGCGCCGGAGCAGGCGCGTGGTGAAGAGCTCGATCACCGCGCCGACATCTACGCGTTGGGTGCGTCGTTCTACGAGCTGCTCGGCGGACGTTCCCCCAACGAAGCGGGCACGCTGGCCTCGCTGCAGGCGTTTCACCAAGGCAAGCCGCCCCCGCTGTTGCGCACGCTGCAGCCTGGCGTCCCCAAGCCGCTCGCCGCAGTCATCGATCGCTGCATGGAGCGCGAGAAGGGCAAACGCTTCGAGTCGTACGAGCAGTTGATCGAAGCGCTCGAAGCCGCGCGGCCCCGGCCCGTCGTCACCGCCTCGAGTACGGTGCGCGTGTTGGCGTGGGCCATCGACGCTGGCGTCTTCGCCGTGGTGGCGCGCTCGACGCTGAAGATTTCTCCGTTCATCGCCATCGCGACCCTGGCTGCGTGGTGGCTCGCGGGCGCGGCGGTGACGGGCAGCTCGCCTGGTCAGTACATGATGCGGTTGTGCCTGCGCACGCTCGACGATGAGCGCGTGCCGATGCCCAGGTTGTTGATGCGGCTGGGGCTGCAGCACGGGTGGTTGGTGTTCGGCTCCCTCTTCATCAGCGCGGCGTACAGCGGCGGTGGCCTCACAGAGGTGTTGGCGATCGTTGCCACCTTGCTCTTCCTGCTGGGGGTGGGCGGCTCGCTGGCGGCGTTGGGCCACCCGATGCGGCAGACCGTGGTCGATCGGCTCACGTCGTCGCGCGTTCGCGTCGACGTTCGCTGAGCGGTCCGCGCCGTTGAACCATCGATGTTCGACCCTCACCCCAACCCGCTCCCGAAGGGAGAGGGAGACAATTGGTCAGCCAGCGTCTTCGTCGAACTTCCATGCGGGCTTCATCGGCTTGAGCGTCTTCCGATGGGCCTCCGCCGTCTGGTGAATCTCCTTCACCTGCTCGGGGCCGAACCGATCGAGCGTCGACAACAATTGCCGCATGCGCAGGTTGCCCTTCAGCCGCTCGCGGTGCCTGGCCAGGAAGTCCCAGTACATCGTGTTGAACGGGCACGCCTTCGGGCCCACGCGCTGATCAGGGTCGAACGCGCACCGCGCACACGGCGCCTCGTTCAGCGCCGCTTTCGGACCGCGACCCTTCGCCGACATGCCTGACTGCCGCTTCAGGTACGCCGCGCTCGCGATGTACGGCTTGCTGGTGAACGCACCGGTGCCGAACATGCCCATGCCCACCACATTGGGCAGCTCGACCCACTCGTACGCGTCGACGAACGCGGCCCAGAACCAGTGCGAGACCGCGCGCGGGTCGAGGCCCGCCAGCGTCGCGTAGTTGCACAACACCATCAGCCGCTCGATGTGATGCGTGTACCCGGTCTGTTCCACCGACTGCACGGCCTCGCGAACGCACTGCATCTGGGTGCGCTCGGGTTCCCAGAAGAAGTCGGGCAGGGGCAGGGTGGCCTCGAGCTGGTTGGCGCTGCGCAGCCCCGGCATCAACTGCCAGTACACGCCGCGCACGAATTCTCTCCAGCCGATCACCTGGCGAATGAAGCCCTCGGCGCAGGCGAGCGTGACGTCACCGCGTTCGTACGCAGCGTGGGCAGCGCGCGCGATCTCTTCAGGCCTGAGCAGCCCCAGGTTGAGCGGCACCGACAACAACGAGTGAAAGAGAAACCGCTCGTCACTGCGAATGGCGTCTTCGTACGGCCCGAACTTCGAGAGCCGCACCTTGATGAAGTGATCCAGCCAGCTCAGCGCCTGCGTGCGGGTCACCGGCCACCCGAAGCCCTCGAGCTTTCCCCATGCGCCGACCTCGCCCACCCAGCGCATCACCTTCTTCGTGATGTCGTCGGGCGCAAACCACGGCACCTTCGGCATCACCACGCCGCGCGCGTGTTCGCGGTTCTCGGCATCATGGCTCCACTTGCCGCCGGTGGGCTTGCCCTTCGCGTCGACCAGCAGGCCGAGCCGCTTGCGCATCTCTGGATAGAACCGGTCCATGCGCAGCTGGCCCTTCTGCGTGCGCGCCCAATCAGCGAACTGGGAGCGCGTGATGAGGAAGTGGCCACCCTCGCCACCGTCTTCATGCACCGTCACGCTCTTCATCTTTCGAATGCGCGCATCGATCGCGAACTCACGCGGCGCGGTGATGTGAATCGACGATGGCTTCGCCCACGCAGCGAACGCCGCGATGCCTTGCGCGTAGTCGTCGGCCACGCGGTGCTCGACGTGAAAGCCCGCGGCGCGCCGCTCTTCGACGAAGTGACGCAGCGAGCTCACCACCAGGGTCAGCTTCTGCCGGTGCCACGGCAGCGCGTGCACCTTCGCCTTCGTCTCGAGCACCAGCAGGTCGCCTTCGGCCGGCGTCCTGGGGAAGGCGGCCAGCGTCGGGTCCTGATCCCACGGGAGGACCACGGTCACCCGCCTGCCGCGGCGGTCACTGGGCTGGGTCACAGCAAGAGGAGAGGACACGGCCCAGAGCTAACTCCGATGCTCCCAAGCCGCCGGATTAATTGAGTTCAGTATGTAGGCAACTCAGCGACATCCCCGCCGATAATGGGCCATGGCTCGCATTCCCACGACCCCCTCGCCTCGCGTCTTCGCCGAAACCTGGAGCACCGACTTCAAGGAGGCGGTGAAGAAGGCCGCCGGCAAAGACGGTCGCCTGACGATGTCGGAAGCCACCAAGCTCGCCGCGCGGCCCGACGCCGACAAGGTGTTCGCGGACAACGCCATCAACTACCTCAAGGCGACCGGCAAGCAGTCGGTCAGCGTCGAAGTGCTCGCCACCTCTGCGAAGGCCTACGCCCTGCGCGCCGCCGAAGTCGCCGCGGGCAAAGACGGCAAGCTCTCGCTGGCTGACGGCGCGAAGCTGCCCAACGACCTCAAGGAAGACTTCTTCATGCTGCGCGGCAAGACGGTGCCGGGCACCACGCCGCCCGTGGGTGGCAGCGCGCTTGGTGAAGTGAAGACGAAGCTCGAAGCGGCCACCGACGGCCTCTGGATGCCCAGCGAGACCGACGCGAAGTTCAAGTTCCTCACCGGTACGCAGCTCAACGGCGCGCCCATCACCGCCGACCTCGTTCGCGCGCAGCTCAGCGCGCAGCACGACGCGATGATCGCCGACGTGATGTGGATGGACCCGTCGCAGATTCCGCTGAGCACGCACACGGTCGTCGAAGAGCGCAACGCGAACGACTTCCTCAACAGCCTCGCCGTCGACCACGATCCAGGTGATCCCGATTCGGCCGCGCGCGCTGCCCGCTTCGCCGCGCTCAAGACCGCCATCGATTCGCAGCTGACCGACGTGAAGGTGTACCGCTTCGGTGAGATCTCCATCTCGACCTTCATCGTCGGCCGCACCCGCACGGGCGAATTGGCCGGGCTGCTCACGGGCCAGGTCGAGACCTGAAGAACTGGGTCCTGCTGGTGGTGTTGCTGGTCGGTTGCCGTGAAAAAGAAGCGCCACCGATCTCCGCGCCGCCCGTCGTGGTGGCACCTCCCTCGCCGTCGCCTCCGCCGAAGCCGACCTCGTTGCGGATCCGCGTGCGGAATCTGGGCGGCGCGCCGATGGAGAACCTCACCGTCCGATTCATGCAGCAAGAGGAACACTACGGCACGCTTCAGCCCGGCGCGGTCAGCGAATACCGAACGGTGCAGGCAGCCCACCGGTACGCGTTCAGCGAAGCGATCATCGGGGGGGCGCGCCACGTGCTTCAGCCGATGGACTTCTTCGGTGAGCCCTTTCTGCCGCTGGGCGACTACACGTGGGGCTTCTCACCGGCCGAGGGCGCGCGCCTTGACCTCAAGCTGACCCGCGACTGAGGCGCGTCACCCACGCCCGGCTTCCTTGCTACCGGTCAGTCAAGCGCCGCAGCAGCAAGCCGGTGAGCACCGGCGTCAGCGCGAGGCTCGCCACGGCCCCGTCAGCTCCGAGCGTTCCGGCTGACGAGAGGCTCCAGACGAGCACCCACACGACGAGGTTCGCCAGGCTGAACACCAGGAAACGAAGTCGCGCGGTGGTGCCTGCCGCCACCGACCCGACGACCACCGCGACCGAGCCGAGCACGAGCGCCTCGAGCCACCACTCGAGGAAGTCGAACGAGGGGGCCAACGACTGAGGCAGGTGTCGGTCTGAGCCCAACTGCAGGAGCGGGTTGACGACGAAGGCCCCCAGCGCCGCGAGGCTTGCTGCCAGCACCATCCACGCGATGGGCCGCGGGGTGGGCTGCTGCTGGCGCCAGCGGAAGGTGAGCAGCGCGCCCAGAAGCAAGCCCAGCTCGATCGCGATCAGGGCGAATGGCCTGAGCTTCTCGAGCCAGGGAAGCACGGCACGAATGCGGGCCACCTGAAGGGCGCGCTCGTCGAGCGAGGCCTCGACGGCGAGGTCCGAGGCGAGCCGAAAGTGTTGCCAGTGCGCCTCTCGCAGGCGAACCAGCTCGCGTCCGCTCATCGCGGAAGGCTGAACCCAGAGCTCGCCTTCGATGGGCTCGGTGATGAGCGGCGGCAGTTCCCCCCGAAAATTCACGCGCGCGATGGGCACGGGTATCGCGGCTTCGTTCTGCGCACCGCCCAGGTGAAGCAGCACGGTCTGGTCCCCCCCTACGTCGAGCAGCGCCAGCACGCCCTGGGCTCGCGCAGGCACCAGGGCCCTGACGTGGCTCTGCGCAGGCAGCGGCACCGGGTCGACCGCCTGCCCCGGTGCGGTGCGTACGAGGCGGTCGCGGCGCCCCCTGGCACGGGTGCCGATCGACGCGACCCACACCTGGCCCGCGGCGTCGCGCACGAGCTGCGCCCCGCCGGCTGCGCTGGGGAGGTCGAGCCCTGCCATCTTGAAGTCTTCGCCCTCTTGCCAGGCGACGAAGGGCCCGCCCTTCTTGAATGGGTCGAGCTGCGCGCTCCACGGAGAGGCAGTCGTTTCTTCCAGCCACCCGTCGAGCACCTGCCGCCGGGCCCCGGTCGACAGGTCGAGCACCACCAGGTCAAGAAAGGCGGGGCTCGACGGCTGGGTCGAACCTTCCCGAAAAGGGCGGGCCACCACTGCTCCGTCGGGCGTGGCGTCGATGCGGGCGTGCCCCACCCAGGTCGGCGGGCGTGCCTCGCCTTCTCGCGGGGGGCCCAGCTCGATTCTGCGCCACGACGACCCTGCCTCGAGTCGCAGCACCGAGCTCTGGCTGGTGAGCAACCAGACGCGGCCCTCTCGAGCGTCTGCGTCGAGGATGTGCTCGTTGGGCAGCAGGGGCACCTCGACCCGGGTCAGCGAGTCGTCGGCATTGATCCGCCACAGGTCGCGCGTTTCCGGGCTCAGGGGTTCCGCGGCGAGCATCAGCGGCGCTGCCGTCCCATCGTGGAGAAACTTCATCGCACGGACCAGGGGCTCGGCCTTGACCGCCCTGAGCTCCGGGTCAACCACCACGCACAACAGCATCGCAGCGAGCAGCATCATGCGGTCCACCTTAGGTGGCTCGACGATACGCTACAGTCACGAAGCGGCTATCAATCAATAACCATGGGTTATCGGTGCACCCGCTCGCTTTCGCGACAGGCTCCGTCAGCCTGCGTGATGGACCCGCGCCGCCCGACTCAGCTTGCGCACCATCGTCTCGCTGACGCCCAGCGCGAGCACGATGGCTACCCCGATCACCGCGTAGAGCAAATACACCGCGCGCTCGAAGGTGGGTGCGTCGCCCTTCACCACGCCCATGGCGATGATCACCATCACCCCGCCCCCGTTTCCGAAGAGCATCAACAAGCCGGTCGCGCTCCCCGCAGCGGCCTCGCCGGCGACGGTCGAGCACATGTCGAGCAGCAGCGCGAAGGCAGGCAGAAAGAAGAAGCCCAGGGCCAACGCGCTGATCATCACCACGGTCCCGTCGCGCGAGGTGCACACCGCGGGCAGCACGGCCAGCGACAGCACCACGCTGCCGACCAGGAACGGTTTGCGCATCTGGAATTTGTCAGAGAGCGCCGGCACCACCACCGCTCCCACGATGCCCCCGACGATCAACACCCCGCCCACCAGGCCCGCCTTCACCGCGTCGAAACCGTTGGGCGCGAGGATGGGCTCGAGCCAGGTGGTCAGCCCGTTGAAGAAGCCCAGGCCGAGGAAGGCGACGCTGAAGAGCAGCAGAAGCTTCCGGTTCCTGAGCAGGGAGAACATCGAAGGTGCCTGCACCACCGCCTGCTGCTGCGCGTCGGGGTTGCTCCGCGCCAGCAGCAGCCAGCCCAGGCAGATGGCGATCGAGCCCGCGGCGAAGGCGACCATCGCGCCCTGGTAGCCAAGGGCCTCCACCAGGGGCGGCGTGGCGGCCATGCCCAGGGCCATGCCCCCGAACAAGCCCATGGTGCCAAGGCCCGTGGCGAGGGCGCTCTGCTCGGGGGTGAACCAGTCACCCACCAGTTTCGAGATGCCGTTGACCGCGAACGGCTGGCCGATGGCGATGCCGGTCTGGGCGATCAGCAGCACCCAGAAGTTCGCCTCGCTGATGCGCAAGAGCGAGCAGCCGGCCATCAGCGCCGCGCCCAGCCCGACTGAGAACCGGTAGCCCTTGCGATCCGTGAGCAGGCCCGCGGGCACCGAGAGCAGCACGTAGACCAGGGGAAAGACGAGCAGCAGCACCGAGGCCAGCCCTTCGCTCACGCCGTACTTCGTCTGCACGGTGGTGAGCAGGGGCGCGAAGTTGAGCCAGAGCGCCTGGCTCAGGCCCGCCACCAGCATGAAGAGCACCAGGACCACCCAGCGATACCCGCTGGTCTTGCCGCGGGCCCCTGCACGGGTCGAGAGGTCGCGGCTCATGGAAGCTCTTTCGGGGCGACGAACGTCATCCCGTCTCCATCGTGTCGGAGGTACTTCGCGCCTGCGCTGGTGGCAAAGCGGTAGTCGAAGGTCGGGGCGAAGAGGCGCCGGAAGTCGTCGAGGGCGAGGCGTACGTGGTGGCAGGGCGTGCCGCTGCACGTCTCGGCGCCCACGTATTCCGCCACCATGGGGTAGGTGCTGCCGTCGGCCTCATCGATGGCGACGATTCGCAGCTTCAGCTTCTGGCCGGCCGTCCAGGCGATGCCGGCGAGGCGCGCGTCGAGGGTGTCGCCGTCCCAGAGATTCTTCTCGTTGACGGTGACGAGGCTCGTCTTCCCCGAGGCGTCGGTGCGCTCGACCACCGCCCCGGTGCTCGAATAGGTGACCCGGGTGGTGATGCCCCCGGCCTTCTTTACGGTGCTCAGCGGGGTGCCGTCGGGTCTGGCGTGGTGCTCCACGTGCCACTTCGGGTGCGCGCCAGTGATGTGGACCTCACCGTCGACGCGCGCCACCGTCCAGGTGAGCTCTTGACCCTTCTTGTCGGTGAGGGTCGAAGCGCCGCTCCAGCGAAAGGCGTCGGGTGTGGCGCTCCAACTCAGCGCGGAGAGAAGCAGGACACTGCTGCAGAAGAATCGAATCATGGGGGGCCTCGGTGAGGGAAAATCAGGGGGTCAAGTCGGGGGTCGCGGCAGAGACGGCGAGCGCCACGTAAGGCAGGCCTGCGAGGTAGCGCTCGTGGGTGTAGAAGAGCACCGCCACCTGCGCGGTGACCTCGCGCATCGCGCCCCACCGGGGCACGCGGAGCATCGCCACTGGTCCGACGCGGTTGTAGAAGGCGTCGGTGCCGACGCTCCAGGCGAGCTCATCGGCGACGCCGAGCAGCAGCTCAGGGCGACGACCCTCGGGGTTGAGCACCGCGTACAGCAGCGCGCCGCCCCCGGTCAGCGTGGTGTCGTTGCGGGCCTGGGGCACGCCGTAGAGCTCGTTGACCCAGAACTCGCCGGCGGTCGCGTTCATCAACCACCGCTCGGCGCGGGCGCCACCCACCGCGATCACGTTGCCCACCCGGCCCATCACGGTCGCCTCGAGCCAGAAGCGGTGGCCGGTGGCGGTGTTGCCGGGCGGGTTGTCTTCGAAGCCGATGGGGTGGAAGTCGCAGCTCGCGTCGTTCGGGGTGAAGCCCGAGACGCTCGCGCAGCCCGTCGGCGAACGGAGGCTGCCCATGGTGCCGAAGTAGCCGACGAAGTGATAGCCGCCCGAGAGCTTGAGGAACGACGCCGGCTGGACGTCCACCTGCGCGCCCACGTGGCCGAAGACCGGCGCCAGTTGCCCAGACAGGCCCAGGCTCACGAAGTTGTCGGACAGGAACTCGGAGTCAGAAGAGTAGAGCTCGTGCCGGGCCCGCAGCTTGAGGTCTGTCAGCGCGCCCAGTCGCTGCAGGGCCAGAGCGACTTGCCCCTCGGCCGCGACGTCCCAGCCGGGATTCTTCGCGCGAACGACGGGCTCTTCAGCGCGAACGACAGACTCTTCAGCGCGAGCGACCGAAGCGGCGCAGAGCAACACGATGACGAGCGACGCACCTTGAATGCACATGGGAGCTGCTCTGTGCAAACAGTGGTGCGCCGCTGCGGACATGAGATGTGCGGTGGTTGGGGGATCGGCTGCTGTGCAGGACGCTGCTCAGTGCGCCGGGGCGTGCACGTGAACCCAGGGCACCGCGTGCGCAGCTCACGGCCAGTGGCGCTTGACGAACGACAAGAACGTCGCCCAGTCGGCGGTGGTGGTCTCGTGCCCGCCGGGTCGGCTTCTCCACACGAGCGTCGTGTCGGTGCGGGGTCGGGCCGCACCTTCATCTTCCACCAGCCCCTCGTCACCGAAGAGCTGCCAGGCCTCATCTGCCGCGCGAACATCAGCGAGCGCGCCCGGCGGGTTGGCCCAGGCGTCGTCGTCGCCGTCGGTGATCAACACAGCACGCGGCGCGAGCAGGGCGAGCAGCTCGTGCTGGTCCACGGGGAGACGGGCTTCCCGGCCGATGAAGCGTTTGTAGTTGCCGCAGAACCAGTGCGGGAACAGCGCGTTGATGAACTGCATCGTCTCGCCCTGCGCGCTGCGAGAGGGCGCCGCGCCGGCGAGGCCAGACTGGTGCGCCACCACCAGCGAGATGCGCGCGTCGTTCGCCGCGGCCCAGAGCGCCGTCTTTCCACGACGCGAATGTCCGAACGCGCCGATGCGTGAACCGTCGACCCACGGCGAGACCACCAGCGCGTCCACCACCCGCGAGACCGACCAGCTCCACACCGCGATGGCGCCCCATGACGCTGCCGTCGGCGCGGTCGGCACGAAGCGCGCTGAAACGGGTGAGGGCTGCGAGGCGTCGTCGGGCGCAGCATCGCTGTCGTGGAAGGTGGCGACCGCGACCCCCTGGGCCAGCACCGAGGCGATGGACCACTGGGCGAGCTGCGAGCCGCGCGCGCCGCCTTCACAGGCCGCGGCGACGAAGCCTGTCGTCTGACGGATGGCCGGGTCTTCGAGCAACGTCTGCGCGCCGCACTTGTTGAGGCCGACCAGCACCGGCGGCCGCTCCACGCCCGCGGGAAGAAAGAGCGCCACGTGCAGACGGGGCCCATCGCCGTCGAGCACCACCTCGAGCTCCCGGTACACGCCCGCGCCGTCGAGGATGGTGATGGGCCCGCGCTCTTGCACGGTGACAGGCACGGCCGGCGGCGCCACGCCGTAGAGGTAGTGCGAGAAGAGCGCGCGGAGCTCCTTCGCGCGCCAGGTCGCGAGGTCCTCTGCGGTCTCGACGCGGGTGCCGTCATGGCCCCGCCGCAGCTCAGGCAGCCCGTCGAGCTCGGGCAGGCGCTCGGGCGCAGGAAAGGTGGAGATCTCTCCCGTCGGCACCACGCGCGGCGGCGCGCAGGCCCCGGCGAGGAGTGCGGTGAACAGGGCCACCGCTCGGAGGCGCGTCATGATTTCTACTCTAGGGCGGCTTCACGGCCCGGGATGGTTCCGCATGCCGCGAACCGCGCCCTTCCCTCGAGCTGAGTTCCCCGCTCAGTCGGCGATGACGTTGCTCGCCAGCGTCACGTCACCATTGATGCTCAGCGCGCGGCCATTGAGCTGCGTGCCTGCGCCGATGGTGATCGCGCCCAGGGCGAGGAGCGTGCCCCTGAACGTCGAGGTCGCGCCGAGCGTCACGGCGCCGCTGACCTGCCAGAAGACGTTGGCCGCGCGGGCACCCCGAACCAGGCTCACGTTGCTGGTCGTGGCCCCGGTATCGAGCGCGGCATTGACCTGAATGATGAAGACCGCGTCGGGGTTGTCTTCGCCATCGAGCGTCAGCGTGGTGCTCAGCGAAAGCGCGGCCGAGTTGGAGGTGTAGATGCCCGGGGTGAGCGTGCGCCCATCGAGCGTCGCGAGGCTCATGCTCGGGGTGAGGGCGGCCGCGGCGTTGTAGGCCAGCAACGCGTCTGAGCGCGCCTGCGTCGCGGCCGCATCGCCGGCGTGAGTCGCGCCCCCCACCACGATGAGCGCCCCACCCGTGATGGGCGCAGCGGTGCTGACGCCCAGATCTCCGCTCAGCGTCGTCGCGCCCGTGTTGCTCACCGCGGCGCCCAGCACCGAGAACGTCTGCGCGCTTCGCAGGGCGAGCAGCGCGGTCTTGAACGTCCAACTGTGGCTGGCTTCGAGGGGCACCCCGCCCGCGCTCCTCGCTCCCGTGGTGATGGTCGCGGTGTAGTCGAGGTTGGTCTGCAGCGGCACGACCGGAGCGAAGGTCGCGATGCTCGTCACCTCGTCGAAGGAGACGCCTCCGTCGATGCGCTGTGCGCCCTGCATCAGCGTGAAGGAGAGGGCAGAGATCGTCGAGGCGTCCATCGCCTCACTGAAGGTCGCGGTGGGCCTCACTTCGATCGGCACGTTCGTCGACAGTCGCAGCGGCGTGGTCGCGACCACCGTCGGCGGCGGACCCGCATCGCCCCCCGCGTCGAAGCCCCCGTCTTCCCCTGCGTCGGTTCCGGCGTCGATACCCGCATCGTCGCCGGCGTCGCCTGCGCCTGCGTCAGCGCCGCCACCCGCATCCACCGCGGCGTCAGAGACCTCGTCCGTCGTCACGCAGAACGACAGGCTCAGCTCGCAGCGGCCACCCGGCCCGCCACACTCGGAGTCTTGCGTGCAGCGCGTCGGCTGGAAACAGCCCGTCAACATCATCAGCACCACCACGCAGTGCTTCAAGGCAACCGCCCCGTCATCATCACGGCCGCGCCGCCGTTGGTGGGCACCACGGTCGTCACCGTCTCGACCGGCCCCAGGACAATCAGCCCCGCGCCCAGCACCGCCAGACCCGCACCCGCCGCGAGCAGCGCGACGCCCAGGGCCTGTGAGCGCTGAATGCCAGCGACCTTGTCGGCATCTTCGATGAAGACGCGCTGTACCCCCTGGCTGGTGTTGGTGCGTGCCTCTCCCGCGGTCGCGAACAGGGTGATTCCGCCGCCCACGGCCGCCGCACCCGCGACGATGCCGGCCACGCCGACGCCGTTCCAGGGTCGACGCGTGGAAGACACCGTCATGGGCTCGGCCCGCGCTTCCGCCACGGGCTCCAGCGGCCTGACCGGGGAAAGCCCGGCGACGTCGAGCTCGGTGAGCAGTTGTTTGAGGGCGACCTGGGCTGTGACCTTGAAACGAGCGGTCGCGCTGGGGATCTTCACCGTCAGGGGACCGCGTACGGCCCTGCCGTCGTCACGCACCACGCGCCCGCTCGCCACGACGTTGCCGTCGAGATCGAAGTCGACCTGGCCGTAGAACCCATAGAGGCTGCCCGCCAGCTTGCCCAGCTGCGCCAGACAGGCGTCGTCGCGATCGCAGTCTTCCCGATGCAGCGCTGCCAGCGCGGCCGTCAGCCGGGCGCTCCCGGGTACCGTCACGTCTGCGGTGCGCAGCATCATCGGCAACAGCTTCTTGAGCTCTTCCCGATCGGCCGTGGTGCAGTCGTCTGAGGTCCTGATGATCTCCAACGGAAAGGGCGCCAGCTCAGGCAGCGCAGGCTGCGCGGCGGCCACGCTCGCACAGAGAATCAGACCGACCCGCATTGAACGGCTCATCTTCGAGTCACCTTTTCCTTGAGCGTCTCCAGCTGAAGACCCACCACCCGGCAATCGGGCTCGCTGGTCGCGCCTTCGATCGCTGCGCTCAGCGGACCTTCTCGATCAGCAGCCCACAACGTCAGCTCGGGGCTCGACTTCGCGGCGCGCGTCATCAGCTCGTTGAGATCTGCCCGGGCGCGCTTCTTCCAATCGGCGTCGGGCGCGCAGGCGGGCGCGGCAGCAGCAACCACGGCGAGCGCTGCGACCGGTGCAGCCAGCCGCTTCTTCGCCTTCACGATCCGGGTGAGGCCTGAGAGCTCTTCGAGCGGCTCTTCGAGCGGCGGGTCGACGGGCAGCACCGGCTCGACCTCAGCTTCGACGGGCGCGACCGCGAGCACGGCGATCGGCGGTGGCAGAACGATCGCGACGACCCGCGGCGCGCGGCCCAACCACCAGGCGGCGCCCCCCAGGGTCACGAGCAGCATCACTGTCATTGCGCCGACGAGCCACCCTGACCTGCGCCCCTTCTGCACGAGGGGTGGGGTGAGCAGCGGGTTCTGCCGGGCCTGCGTCGCCTCTTGCTGCAGGCTGCGCAGGACCCGGCTCAGGCGCTTCCGCGCCGTCTCGGCGCTCGAGGGGCGATCGCCAGGCCGCTTCTTGAGGAGATCGGCCACGATCTCAGCGAGCCCGTCGGGAAAGTGCACCCCGGCCGCCGCCTCCTGAAGCGTGGGAGGCGCCTGATGAACGTGCTGCTTCATCAGCGCGAGCACCCGCTGATCGTCGGGCAGGTTGGGGTCGGCCTTGAAAGGCAGCGCGCCGGTGAGCATGCGAAAGAGCACCACGCCGAAGGAATACAGGTCGCTCTGCCGGCTGGCCGCCTGGCCGCAGGCCTGCTCGGGCGCGATGTACTCAGGGGTGCCGGCGATGCTGGTGTCTTCGATGGGGCCGACCTGAAGCCCGAGCACGGTGGGTCTTTGTTTGGCGAGCCCGAAGTCGAGCAGCTTCACCACCTGACGGCCGCCGGACACCTTCTCGAGAAAGACGTTCGAGGGCTTGAGATCGCGGTGGATCACCCCGACCGCGTGCGCGGCACACAGCGCGTCGAGGACCTCGTCGCAGAGCCGAAGGGCCCGCTCGGGATCCAGCCGGCCCTCTTCGAAGAGCTCCTGCTCGAGCGTGTTGCCGAGGAGAAACTCCATCACCATGTACTGGCGGCCGCCGCTCATGGGCCCGAAGTCGATGATGTTGATGATCGAGGGGTGCTTGAGGCTGGCGAGCGTCTGCGCTTCGCGGGCGAAGTTGCGCGATGAGGCGGCGTCAGAGGCGATCTCGGGTCGAAGCACCTTGATGGCGAAGTGGCGCTTCAGCGTGGGGTGTCGCGCGCGGTACACCAGCCCCATCGCGCCTTCACCCAGGGCCTCTTCGACGATGTAGCCGCCCACGTTCTGGCCGATCAGCGGGTCTGGGACCAGGGGGCGCGGCGACATGGGTGCTCTCTGAGTAGCAGCATTACGACCGCCGCAGTTTCGACGGACAGCGCCTCGAGTGCCCCCAGCCCGTTCACCCCATCAGGTTGATGGAGGGGATCGCGTCAATACGATTGAACCGGCACGACCGCGTGCTCTGCGCAAATGCGCCGACGCTGACTGCAAGAATCTGGGCTGCATGAGCAGGTCGACGCGGTGACGCCTTCGTGGCGTATCGGATGCAGTCACGGAAAGTCCTCTCATTCCAAGGAGGCGTCCCATGCGTCGAATCGTTCAGTTGGTGTGTGGAGTGGCCGTGAGCCTGGTGTGCGCGGCACTTTTTGTGGGGTGTGGTTTCACGGCGGGAACCCTCAGCGACTACGACGCGGGGCCAGGTGAGAACGCGTACGAGTGCGGCTGCGAGTGTGACAAGCCGGTGTTGACGCTGACGCCTTCCGCCTCGCCCAAACAGAGCGCGGACGACGCCGAGGAAGTGCTCGCGGGAGGTGCGATCAGCCTCAATGGCAGCAATCTCGACATGGTCGCGGCGAACGAAGGACTGCAAACGGTGGGGCTGCGCTTCCCGCAATTGGGGCTGCCTCGGGGGGCGATCATCCAGTCCGCGTCGATTCAATTCACCAACTCGGTCGCCACGTCCGGTTCCGCCACCCTGTTCTTCCGCGTCGAGGCCTCGGACGACGCGCCGGCGTTCACCGCGACACCGTTCAACATCAGCGCGCGCCCCCCGACTGGAGCGGTGGTTCATTGGGACCCGCTCGCCTGGAACACGGTGGGGCAAGCCGGCGCAGACCAGCGCACGCTCGACCTGAAGACGCTGGTGCAAGACGTGGTCGATCGCGCGGGTTGGAAGGCGGGCAACGCGATGGTGGTGTTGATCACCGGCTCGGGGCTGCGGCGCGCAGTGAGCTTCGATCAAAACCCCGCGCAGGCGCCGCGCCTCGCCATCACCTACCGCGACCCGCCGATCCTCTTCGCGCTGCCGGTGTGCATGCCTTCCACCCTCAACCCGAACCTCGGCAACGCCACGCCGACCACCGAACAACTGCAGGCCGACTGTGAGGGCCGGGTGGAGAACACGGTGCGGGGTTTGACGCAGGCGTGCGGCTACCCGAGCGCGTGCAACTGCACTCCGACCGTCACGCCCCCGGTCTTCCAGGCCTCCTGCAACGATCCGTGCGTCGCGGTGCCGCTGGCGTCGGGTTGTACGAACTTCAACCCCGAGGTCGCGGGCGGAACCACGGCCACCAACGCGGCGGGTGATACGCCGGTCTGCACCACCCACTCGCCGGTGGCCTCAGCGATGTTCGGCAAGCGCAGCGCGTGCATCGTGGACGGCACCGGGTTGATCCAGGTGCCCGACGAGTCGGACAAGCACCCCGCGGTCAGCGGCCTCATCGAGTTCCTCGGAGATCCGTGCCCGGGCGCTGCGTGCTCGGTGGGCATGGCGACGCAGCTGCAACTGGCCGACGTCACCTACAGCCACACCTTCGGTTCGCGCACGTTCAGCGAGCTCGGCGCGCTCTCGGAGTCGTTCGCCGGCATGGAAGCGCCGCTGAGCTCAGCGGGTGCCGGGCTCTTTGCGCCGGGCTCGAATGGCCTCTCAGCGCACGGTCGCAGTGGAAGTACGGAGCAGGCGGTGGTGGGCGCGAACGGTGATGCGCTGGCCATCACGGTCGATTGGAGCGCGGCCACCTGTCACGTGAACGGCGCGTTGATCGGCGTGGCCGACCCGGACCTCAAGCGCTGCGAGAACGCCGGCCCTTACGCGAACGAGCTCTGCGACGAAGACGTCAACTGCGGTGAAGACCCGGCCTGCAGTGATGGCGTGTGCAACTGCGTGCAGCTCGAGGACGTGGGCGTGACGATGGCGATGACCGTCGACGGACCGCTCGTCAATCAGCCGCCGCGCGCGAACGCGGGCGTCGACCAGACCGTGGAGTGCAACCAGACAGGCGGCGCGCAGCTGGGGCTCGATGGCTCGGCGAGCACCGACCCTGATTCCAACCTCGCGTCGTTCACCTGGTTCGCTGGCAGTCGCTCGGGGGCCATCATCGGTCACCAGGCGAACGCGTCGATCGTGCAGGGCGCGGCGACGACTGCGACCTACGTGCTGCGCACCATCGATGGTGCAGGCCAGGCCGATGAAGACTCGGTGGGGGTCGCGGTGGTGGACACCACGCCGCCGGTGATCGCGTGCAACAGCCCCGCGACCCTCATTCCGCCCAGGACGCCCCAGTCTTTCACCGCGAGCGCGACCGACGTCTGCGACGCGACCGTGGCGGCGACCATCACCGAGGTCGAGTGCTTCCAGGTCTTGTCCAACGGCAAGATCGTTCAGAAGGCGAAGGCGTGCGGCGCCACGTTCTCGGGCGCGACGCTGACGTTGCCGAAGGGCGGCGGCGTGGACGATCAGATCCGCTGGGCGGTGCGCGCGGTGGACCTCGCGGGCAACGTCACCACCCAGTCGTGCCTCGTGCGCATCGTCAATCGCCTCTAGAGCGCTCCATGCACCCGGTCCTCTTCCACCTGTTCGGCGTACCGATTCACAGCTACGGCGCCCTGCTCGGGTTGTCGCTGGTGGTCGGTTGGCACCTCACGCTGTTTCATTGCGTGAGGCAGGGCATGGCAGCACGCCAGATGAGCCTGGGCGTGTTGTGTACGGCGATCGCCGCGTTGACCGGGGCGCGGCTGCTGTCGGTGGTGACCAACACCGGGCGCTTTGACTCGCTGGGTGACGTGCTCGCGGTCTGGAACGGGGGCCTCGTCGCCTACGGGGGCTTCCTCGGAGGCTTCGTTGGCGCTGCCATCTACTGCCGGCGCCAACGGGTCTCGCTGTTGAAGTTCGCCGACTGCGCGGTGCCCTCGTTGTGCACGGGGTTGCTGCTCACGCGGGTCGGCTGCTTCCTCAACGGCTGTGACTTCGGAGCGCCGTGGGACGGCCCGTGGGCGGTGCAGTTTCCCGCGGGCTCTCAGGCGTTCCTCACGCAGCGCATGCAGGGGCTGTTGCCGCCCGGCGCGGTGACGTCGCTCGCGGTGCACCCCACGCAGCTCTACGAAGCGGCGGTCGGGTTGATCCTGCTTGGCGCCGTGCAGTGGCGGCGGCGGTTCTCAGGTCAGTCGCTGGTGGTGTTCACGATGGGCTACGCGCTGCTGCGCTTTCTCATCGAGACCCTGCGCGCCGATGGCGAGCGAGGCCAGGTGGGCGTGCTGTCCACCTCGCAGTTCATCGCGGTGCTCACCTTCATCAGCGCGGGTGCGTTCCTGGTCGTGCTCCTTCGCGCACCGGGTCCTCGCGTCGCGCGAGCGCGCTGAGCATGAGGGGCGGCTGGTGTTACGATTCTGTCGTGCGCTTGCTCCTGGTTTGTTTGTCCGTGGCTTCGCTGGTGGCGCGTGCCGATGCGCTGCTGGTCGATCGCATCGTCGCCGTCGTCGATCTTCAGGCGATCACCCGTTCTGCCGTCGACGAGCGGGCCCGGACGCTGCTTCCCGCTCCGAAGACCGATGCTCAGAAGACTCAGGTTCGCCGTGAAGCGTTGATCTCGCTCATCGAAGACGCGCTCATCTTCCAGGACGCGAGGCGCCTCAAGCTCGAGGTCAGAGACGAAGAGGTTGAGGCCGCGTTGGGAGAGGTCGCGCGCCAGAATCAAATCTCAGTCGCCGAGCTGATCGCCGAGACCCGGCGGCAGGGCTTCGAGAACGACTCGTATCGCGCGGTGCTCAAACAGAAGATCCTCGAGCTCAAGTGGCTCAACGTGCGGTCGAACCGCATGGCCGAGCCCGAAGCCGAGGCCGACCGCGGCGCGTTCCTGATGAGTCAGCGCACCAGGTTGATCGCCGAGCTGCGCGCCACGGCCGTGATCGAGGTGCGCGAATGAGGGCCGTGCTCGGGTTGATGCTGCTGGCGGGTTGCGCGACCACCACCGGTGCGGCGAAGAAGGAAGAGGTCACCGCCCCGAAGCCTGCTGCTCCGGCGGCCGCGGTCTGCCCCACTGCGGCGGTGCCGTACTCAGAGGCGGCCAGCGCGCTGGGGGTCATCGTCGAGAAGGTGTGCCTGGTCGGTGCGAGTGAAGACAGCTACCTGCGACTGCACGAGCTGGTGGCGCCGCGCGAAGGCAACGTCGTCGATGCGAGCATGGTGCGCGCCGACATCGAGCTGATGTTCGAGAAGAACCTGCTGCGCGACGTGGTGGTGGTGGCGCAGCCGCTCCCCTCGAAGAGCGTGATGCTCATCTACGGGGTCACTGAGTACGAGTGGATCACCCAGGTCGAGTACACGGGCGTGCACGCGGTGAAGCTGGAGGACTTCAAGGAGCTCGCGCACTCGGGCATTCGCGCGAACCCCTTCTTGCTCAAGACGCTCACCCGGGCGGTCGAGGCGCTCTACGCGGGGCTCGGCTACCCGGACGCGAAGGCCACGGCCGTGGTGAAGAGCCTCGGTGGTGGAAATTCGAAGCTGACGCTGGCCATCGAAGAAGGCCCGCAGGTGAAGGTGGGCGCGGTCGCCTTCGAAGGCATCAAGCAACTTCCCGAAGCCGAGCTGCGCAAGGTCATCCGTTCGTCGGTCGGCCTGCCCTACCTCGAGGAGCTGGCCGAGCGCGACACGCTGGCGATCACCACCGTGTACTTCGACTACGGCATGGTGAACGTCGCCGTGGCGAGCACTACGCGCGCGCTGCAGGGTCCTCCGGGCGCCGTCGAGGTGGTGTTCCAGGTGAAGGAAGGCGACGTGTTCCGCCTGGGCAAGGTGAAGCTCACCGGCTTCTCACTGGGCGTCGAGAAGGACGTGCTCAAGGGCATGGAAGCGAAGCCGAAGGCGGTGTTCTCTCGCGCCGTGCTTCAGCGCGACATGGAGAAGCTGCGCGCACGGGCCCAGTTGCAGGGTCACGCGGTCGAGATCATTCCCCAGACCACGGTCGACCCCGAGAAGAAGACCATCGACGTGTCCTTCGAGCTCGAGAAGAAACCGTCTGGAACCATCCGCTTTTAGATTCCTGAGCTCCCTCTCTCTTCGGGACAGTATCCCGAGCAGGGGACGGGCTTCGCCGGCGATTTCGTCCGAAGGAACAGACCCACCGTTCGCATCGTGCGCAGTCGAGATGCCACCTCTGCGCCGCGCGGCAGGTGACCCCTCGACTTCGCTCGGGGGGAACGGGGCTGTTCCTGAGGCCTCGACTGGGCTCGGGGAGAGGGCAATGAGTTCTCTTCAGTTGATGCCGCCCGAGCAGCTGCACGTCGACTGATTGCAGGTCGTGCCTACGGCGCACCCACCGCAGTCTGACTTGCATGCACAGCTGCACGAGAGCGGGTCAGCCGTGTAGGTCGGCCCACAGTTGAGCGCCGCTGTGTCGCACGCGCAGCCGCACACGCTGCCGGTGTTCTGGAAGGTGTAGCCCACGGGGCAAGACGCGGCCTGGCGGCAGTTGCAGGTGCAGCTCGCCACGTCACAGACCTGGAACTGGCTGCATGAGCCCGCGCAGTCGCTGGTGCACACGAAGTCGCAGACCAGCTTGTTCGTGTCGCAGACCTTCCCGGGGGGCGCGTTGCCGCCGCAGTCTGCCGGGCACTCGCAGGTGTTGGTGGTGCGATCACACGCCAGCCGCCCCCGGCAGAAGTCCGGGTCGGTCGGGTCGTAATAGGTCGTGTCCGTGCTGCACGGCGCCGGGTTACCGCCTGCGTTCGGCGTGCTGTCGACCCAGTACCGGTACGAGACGGCTGCCGCGGTGGTGGCGACACCCGGCCGGCACGCGCCGAAGAACGAGATCGACCGGTTGATGCCGTCGAAGTCGAAGCCGTCCGCGCGGCTGCGGGGAATGTTGTCCTTGTTGCACAGGGTGCCGTTCTCGACGGCGTCCATGGCGACCTTCACCGACGCGCCGATGGGCGGCTTCTGCATGCGGTAACCGGCCGAGGCGATGGCCGAGTTGATGATCGACCCCACGGCGTTGGTGATCGCCGCCGGAGTGGGGATGTCGCCGCGAATGCCGTTGCGCGCGGTGATCACCACCGGGTTGGTGCGCGGGGTGTTCTGCGTTTCTCCGCAGTTCTGGCCGTTGGGGCAGATGATGCCGTGCACCGCCACCGGGCCGATGCGGTTGGTGTGCGCGCCGAGCGTCGCGTTGAGCGTGCCGAAGAACGTGGAGAACTGCGTCGCGTTGTACGGCGACTGATCGTCTGCATCGCCCAGCAGCACCACCACCACCTGCGCTCCGTTGCGGAACTTGCCCGCCACGTCAGGCTGACCTGCCGCTGGCACCGGGGTGAGCGTGGTCATCGCGCGCGCGCCCGACTCGAGGATGAGCTCGGTGCCGTTGCCGCCGGTGCCCACCCAGCAGCCGTTGTTCGCGCCGCTGCCCCAACACGCAGGCATCGCGCCCGTGACGTTGGTGCAGACGCCCGCGTTACAGGTCGAGTTGGTGGTCAGCCACGATCTGAACTGGTTGATGTCGCGAGTGAAGCCGCGCACCACGTTCTGATTGAGCGTGTTGCCGCCGTAGGCGTACGCCGATGAGACCATCGCGATGCGCCAGTCGAGCGTCGAGTTGGCCAACTGCGTCTGCACCGCGGCGGCCGTGCTGGCGAGCGCGTTCTGGTACGTCGCCATCGAGCAGCTGTCGTCGACCACGAAGAGGAAGTCGACCTTGCCGCTGCCCGGCGCGAAGACCTCGCACTGGTACGCGTTGGGATCTCCGAACTGCGCCAGCGCCGAGCCGCCCGAGGTGTCGCTCATGTTGAAGAGCGGCGCCCCCGAGTAGTTCGAAAGCGGCGTCAACGCGACGATCACCACCACGGCGGCGTTGGTGCGGTGCAGGTACTCGACCTGCATCTTGAACGGGCCCGTCATGCCAGCCATGCCCGCCAGCGTGCCCGCCCCTGCGCCCACCAGGCCGTCGGCGATCGCGTTGGCGCGCGCCTTCAAGTCTGCGCCGCCGGCCATGTCGTAGAAGCCCTGCAGCGCGGGCAGGTTGTCCCAACTGGTGAAGGTCTGCGTGGTGGCGTTGGTCAGCGCGCCGATGCCGTTCAAGGTGGGCCGCAGGGCGTTCTCGTCGGCCGTCGGGTTGGTGGCGCCCGTGGGGGCCGCCTGACGCCACGCGATGAACGCGACGTTGGTGGTGGGGTCGAAGCCGATGAGGCCCTTCTTCACGCCCGCGACCGACAGGGTGTTCACCTCGGTGAACCCAGCCGGCAGCCCGAGCTGAATGTCAGGGTCGCCCTCGGCCTTGAACAGCACCGGGCGCAGGTTCATCACAGTGCACACCGCGCCTGCCGGGGCCACGCCGCCATCGGGCAGCACGCCGTCAGCCGGGTTGTTCGGGTTGAGCTCACCGGGGTCGACGCGGCCATTCTGGTTGGTGTCTTCGGCCCCGTCGTTGATGCCGTCGCCATCGCTGTCGGCGTTGGTCGGGTTGGTGGTCGTGGTCGGGTCAGCGTCGATCTTCACGCCCGTGCAGTTCATGGTGTCTGCGATGTTGGCGGTGATGAGGCCCTTCTCGACGCCGTCCGAGATGCCGTCGGCATCGGAGTCAGCGCGCCTTGGATCGGTCTCGCCCACGTCGACCATGCCATTCGCGTTCTGATCTTCTCCGCCCACGGTGCCGGCAGTCGGACCATCGAGCAGGCCGTCACAGTCGGTGTCGCGGCGCAGCGGGTTGGTCTCGTTGCCCTCACGCTGGCCGTTCCGGTTCGCGTCTTCAACGCCGTCGCTCAGCCCGTCGCCATCGGTGTCGGCGAGCGCGGGGTCGGTCTCGCCCGGGTCGACCATGCCGTTGCCGTTGCGATCTTCGATGCGGTTGGGGAGCCCATCCATGTCGGTGTCGGGGTTCACCGAAGGGCCGCAGTCGCCCGCCAGGTTGGGGTCGGACTCGCCCAGGTCGACGTTGCCGTTCTGGTTGAAGTCTTCCGCGCCGTCGGAGCAGGTGTCGCCATCGCTGTCGCGCGAGAGCGGGTTGGTCATCGTGGTGTTGATTTCGATGCCGTCACCGATGAAGTCGCCGTCGGTGTCGCGCTTGCGCGGGTCGGTCTCGGTGAGGTCGATCACCCCGTTGTGATTCACGTCTTCGACGCCGTCGCCCAGGCCGTCCATGTCGGTGTCGGGGTTCGTCGGGTCGGTCTCGGTCGGCTCGGCGCGGCCGTTCTTGTTGGTGTCTTCCACGCCGTCGGAAATGCCGTCGGCATCGCTGTCGACCACGGTGGGGTTGGTGCGCGAGATCGGGTCTGGATCGCCGGCGTACGCGCAGGCCGGGGCGACCGAGGTCAGGCGTCCCGCTTCGACGCCATCGAGGATCCCGTCACCATCGGTGTCGGGGTTGCCGGGGTTCGTGCGCATGCCGCCCGCGTAGATGTTGCTGAACTCGTCCTGATCGCTCAGGCCATCGCAGTCGGAGTCCTTGAAGGCGTTGTTCGGATCGGTGGGGTCGATGGTGCCGCCATCACCCTGGCCACCCCCGGTGCCGCCGCCCAGGCCATTGCCGCTGCCGCCCGTGCCGCCGCCGAGCTCAGCGCCACCACCGTTCCCGCCTCCCGTGCCGCTGTCGCCCACGTTTGGGTTCACCGGCGTGCATTCACAACCGGCGATGAAGAGGAGCGCACACGAAGACAGCAAGCGTGAACGCGACGCGAAGTTGAATCCGTACATGGTGTGAACCTCAGGTCGTCGGCCCCGAACGACCAGCCGGCAGTATTGCATCAGTGACGACGATCGCGGGCCCGGTGAACGAAGAGTTTGTAGATGCCCAGCTGCGGCGGCACCGTGTCGAGCATCAACTCGGGGTGCCACTGCACGCCCAGCGCGAACTGGTCTTTCGCAATGCTTTCAATGGCTTCCACCACGCCATCGGGCGCGCTGGCGCTCGCGATGAGGCCCGGGCCCACGTCCTTCACGGCCTGGTGATGCGTCGAGTTCACCATCAGCTGACCTTTGCCCCCGAGGCACTCGGCCAACACCGTCTGGTCTTTGACCTCGATGGGGTGGTGCGGCTGGGTGCGGTCGTGCTTCTGCTCGTGGGGTTTGGCCGTGGGCAGCTCGGTGGCGATGTCCTGAATGAGCGTGCCTCCGAAGGCCACGTTGAGCAGCTGCATGCCACCGCAGATGCCGAGCACGGGCAGCTTGCGCTGCAGCGCGAGCTTGAGCACCGCCATCTCGAAGTTCGTGCGCCCGGTCTTCAAGACGCCCAGGCCCGGCTTTCCCTGCTCGCCGTAGGCCTCGGGCGGAATGTCGAAAGCGCCGCCCGTGATCAGCAGGCCCGAGACGCGATCGAGGTACTGCTCGATGAGCGAACGATCATCGGTGTACGGCAAGATGAAAGGCAGCCCTCCTGCGCGCAGCACGGCGTCGGCGTAGGCCGCCTTGAGGTCGTACTTCACGAACGGCGACTCGGGCGTGGCGAGGCTCGAATCGGGAGTGATGGCGATCGACGGCCGGCGGGGGTGAGCGTGGTGCTTCATCATCTGGACCCCGAGAATGCGCCCTGCAGCGCACGAGCGCGAGAAACCAGGTCCTCTGATCTGAGCAGGTCGCCCGCAACTGCGGCGCACCAGGCACCCGCGGCCGCCACCTGACCGATGTTTTCGAGCGTGACGCCCGCGATGCCCACCACCGGCAACGTCGCTTTCCGGGCGATCGAAGCGAAGAGCTCGAGTCCCAGCGGCGCGTGGGCCACCTTCTTGGTGGTGGTAGGGAAGATCGGCCCCAGGCCCACGTGATCGGCGCCCAGCGCCCTCGCCTGCTCGATGTCTTCGAGTGAGCGGGTCGTCGCGCCGATGAGCGCGTCGGGGCCCAGGAGCCTGCGGGCCACGTTCACCGGGAGATCATCAGCGCCCAGGTGCACGCCGTGCGCGCCGCCCGCCAGCACGAGGTCGACCCGATCATTGACGATCACCAGCACGCGTGCAGGGCGGGCCAGCGCCACCACCTCGCGGATCAAGGGGAGCGCGAGCCGATCGGCGGTCTGCTCCAGGCGCAGTTGCAGCACGCCGACGCCCGCTTCGATGACCGCGCGCGCCTTTTCCACCATCGGCAGCTCGGCGCGGACTGAATCATCGAGCAGGGCGTACAGCCCACGAGGGAGCTTGTGAGGCATGCGCCCCTGCTATAAGCCCCCGGGTCTGCCCCACCCAAGGAGAAGTACCCCGTGACCGACGTCGACACTCGCTACACCGACAAGCGCACCGTGGAGCGCTACATGAAGTTTGGCCTCATCGACGAGAAGGCCTTCGAGAAGCACCTCAAGTCGTTGCCCGACGTCGCCGAAAAGGGCGAGCGCGTGCAGGCCGAGGCTGACGAGTACATCCTCGACGAAGACCTGAACGAAGGCGCAGAGTAATCATCATGGCGGGCAAGGCGGGCGAGACCTTCACCATGCAGCAGAGCGGCGAGCAGCTGACGTTCAGCGCGTTCGTGCTCGGTCTCGCTTCGTCTGCCTTGATTCACCTCGGGGTTCACCAGAACCCCGACACGGGCGGCATCAAGGTCGATCTCCTGCAGGCCCGTGAGTCGATCGACGTGTTGGCGCTGCTGCGTGAGAAGACGCGCGGCAACCTCAGCGCCGAAGAAGAGCAGCTCTTCTCTTCCGTTCTCGCCGACCTCAGGTTGCGCTTCGTCGAGAAGAGCAACGCGAAGCCCTGAAGTGAGCAGCACCCCCAACCCGCTCCCCGGCTCGTATCGCTGGGCCCTCGTGGCCGCGGTGGTCGTCGGCTTCCAGGTGTCCCTGGCCGCGGGTTTCGACGTGCAGGCCGCGTTCAACCACGCTGACCCTCCCTCGTTGACTGGCAGCGAGTCGGCCTTGCCCGGCCTGGGCCTCTCTCCCCTCGCCCAGCGGCAGATCGTGCTGGCCGCCACGTCGGGCCATCAGACGGCGCTCGAGTCGCTCGTGCCCTGGCGCATCGTCAGCTCGCTGCTGCTGGCCATCGCCTCAGGGCTCGTCTTCGTGCTGGGCATGCGACTGCGCGTCACGCAGGAGGCCCGCCCCAATACGGCTCAGCAGCTGGGCATCGCGGCGCTGGCGGCTGCGGTGCTGCGCTCGATCGACGGCGCCCAGAACCTGGTGATTGTTCGCACGGTCTTCACCGAGGTCGGCAAGGCGATCGTGCGTGAAGGCGTGCACGACGCCGAGGCGATGTCGGGCGTGGTGATCTTCATCTGCTCCGTCGCCAGCGCCGGGTGGACGCTGGTGATCGTCGCGGGCTTCATGACGCTGGGAAACTACTTCCGCTCAGAGACCCTGCGCACCGCTTTGGCGCGCGCCGAGCCCTGAGCTTTCGAAGGTTCAGGGGCCTTCGAAGAGCGGGAGAGGTCGAAGGGCTTGAACCCGCTCCGGGAAGAGCTGCCACAACGGCCTGGGCTCCTGGTGACGGTTCAGATCGATGAGCGCAGACGACTTGCGCGGAATGCGCAGCAGCTCTTCGCGATCGATGCCCAACACGCGCGCCACGTAGCCCAGCGGCCACTTCTGCTGCAGCTTCTCGAACGCGAGGTCGTCGTTTTCGTCTTCGGGGAGCTCGGCGTCTTCGTAGCGGAGCATCTCCCCACCCACGCGCCGGCCGTTGGCGTACGCGATCACCTGCTCGACCTCATCGGGGTCGAAGGCGTACGCATGTACAGTGACGCGCAGGTGCTCAGAGAGCCGCCGCGCGAGTGCGTGGTGCGTCAGGTACCAACGGGCTCCCTGACGTCCGTACGTGAACGGCGCGTCCCAGGCGAAGCGCGCGATTCGCGGGCCGCCGAGCACCGTCACCAACAAGCCGGCATCGTCGCCCGACTGGCCATCTTCCTCGAGTGACAGACGGGCGATGTGCTGCAGCCACGCCGCGTCGACATCCGAGTACTGGCACAAATATCCGCCGTGCGATTCCAAGTGGGTCCCCCCAAGGGCCGTTTGCAGAAGTCGCGCCGCCCTTACCCGAGGATGCCTTTCACTACAAGCACAGACAGCCCGGAACCCCACGATTTCGCTCGTTTTTCGTGACGCGATGCGCCGTGAGTAGCCGAACTCATGGATTCCAGAGGTGATTTCGGGCGGGTGGGCCCACCTTGCTTGTGGGGCATCGACCCTTACTGTCGATGACATGCGGATCGACAAGTTCACGCTCAAAGCGCAGGAAGCCGTTCAAGAAGGTCAGTCGCTCGCGCGCCGTGCGAACCACGGGAACTACGAGCCTGAGCACCTGCTGCGCGCGCTGCTCGATCAGCACGATGGCGTGGTGCAGCCGATGCTCCAGAAGATCGGCGCTGACGTGAAGCTGCTGGGCCAGCGCGTCGATGAGGCGCTCGGTCGCTTCTCGGTCATCAAGGGCGCAAATACGTCGTTGTCCAACCGCATCGTGCAACTGCTCGAGCGCGCGGAAGACGACGCGAAGGCGCTCAAGGACGAGTTCACCAGCTCTGAGCACCTGTTGATGTCGTTCGCGCAAGACAAGGGCACGGCCGGTGAGCTGCTCAAGTCGGCGGGCGTCACCAAGGAGCGCATCTCGGCGGCGATCAAGGATCTGCGGGGCAGCTCGCGCGTCACCAGCCAGGACGCTGAGGGCACGTACAAGGCGCTGGAGAAGTACGGGAAGGATCTGACCGAGCTGGCGCGGGCGGGAAAGCTCGACCCGGTGATCGGCCGCGACGAAGAGATCCGCCGGGCGATCCAGGTGCTGTCACGCCGCACCAAGAACAACCCGGTGCTGATCGGCGAGCCGGGTGTCGGCAAGACGGCCATCGTCGAGGGGTTGGCCCAGCGCATCATCAACGGCGAGGTGCCCGAGACGCTGAAGAACAAGCGGATCCTCGCGCGCGACATGGGCGCGCTGATCGCCGGCGCCAAGTTCCGCGGCGAGTTCGAGGAGCGATTGAAAGCAGTCCTGAGCGATCTGTCGAAACAGGAAGG
>JBKJSE010000318.1:0-7071 GCA_046595925.1 Archangium sp.
GAAGTTTGCGAAGATTCTGCCCGTGGGTGGAGCGCTGATTCTGTTCGTACCCGCGCTGCCTGCGCTGTTCGGCTCGCTCGATGAGGCCGTGGGGCATCACCGGCGCTACACCCCTGATTCGTTGCGCTCCGTGCTCGAGGCCAATGGCTTCGAGGTGGAAGCGCTTCAGTGGATGAACCTGGTGGGAATTCCCGGGTGGTTCTTGAACGGCAGGGTGCTCAAGCGGCGCGTGCTGCCCCCGCTGCAGCTGCGGCTGTACGACTTGCTCGCGCCGACGCTCGCGTCACTCGAGGCTCAGGTGAAGTTGCCGGTGGGGCTCAGTCTGCTCGCCGTGGGCCGGCGGAAGTGACGTCCCGCCCGGGCCCGATTCAGAATCGCTTTCGCACGATGGACTCAGCGTTGCCGACCACCACCAGCTCATTGGGGCTGGTGAAGGTGAGGTTGTTTCCCTCGAAGTAGAGCGAGTGCACGATCGGCGCGCCCGTGGCGTGGAGCTCGATCACCTCGCCACCACTCACCAGCACCCAGAGGCCGTGCGGGCCGTTCAGCGAGCCGGCGATGTCGATCACCAGCCGATAGTTACGACTGCCAAAGCGCAGCGGAGGGAGCGCGATGGGGGAGAAGGTAGAGCCGTCGTACCGAAGGAGCGTCGATTGATCGCCGCCCACGTAGACCTCGGAGTCGCTCACCACCTGCACCGCGTCAAAGTCGATCGCTGCGCCCACGCCCGCGTCCACCACGGCGAAAGCCCCGGGGAGCGAGCGGCGCCACACTTTGCCTTCCCAACCCACGGCCCACGCGTCGGAGCCAGCCACGCCATCGACGTCCAGCACGTTGCCGTAGGTGCCCACCGTGACGAGGCGCGTGAAGGTTCCTCCGACGAGGTTGGTGATGCCTTGATCACCGACGAAGATCAGCTCGCCCGTGCTGGGGCTCTGCCAGCTGTTGTTCATCCAATAGGTGGCCGGGGACATGGCCCTGGGCTCGAAGGCGGTGCCGTCCCAATAGAGGACGGCGCTCGTCCCGCTGTTGGTGCTCACCGCCCACGCGTGGGTCGAATCAACGGGGAGAATTCCGGTTACTTCCATCGCCGTGTGCGGCGTGCGCACCCAGGGTCCATTGGTGCGACGCAGGATCGCGCCGGGTACGGAGGTCCACTCGACGCCGTCCTTCGCGCGAATGCTGTTGGCGAAGGTGTAGCTGAGCGCCGAGCCCGCGTTCTGCTCCTGCCAGGCGGCACCGGAACGCTCGAGCACCAACCCGTTTGCGCCGACGGCCATCGCCGCGGTGCCGTTGCTCCAGGTTCCGAGGATCGGGCTGCGAATGTTCGTGTCGAGCACGCTCCAGGTGTTGCCGTCGAAGTGGCCGATGCCGTGATCTCCGATGAGCCAGACATCGTTGGCTGAGACCGAGAGCACCGCGCACCCGTTGAGGCCGAGCTGTCGAACGGGCTCGGGCAAGGTGACGCGCACGAAGTTCGCGCCATCCCAACGGCGGAGCGGCTGGAACTCGGAGGTCACGCAGATGAAGACGTCCGCTGGGGAAACGCCGCTCAGATTGATCGCGCGATGCGAGCCGGTGCTGATGTCGAGATCGGCGGTGGCCCAGGTGATCCCATTCCAGAACTGCGCGATGTCGCCGCTGGAGAGCCAGACGTGAGTGGCGTCCGTGGCGTGGAGCAGCACGGAGTCTTGCGGCGAATACGGCGGAGTCAGCGCCTGCCAGGTGCCGTTGGGCAGACGACGACTGATGAACTGGTATCCGGCGACCCAGACTTCGGTGGCGCTGGCCATGGTGACCGCGTGCAGCGCTCCCGTCGCGCCCGCGTTGATGATGGCCCAGGTGGTTCCATCGTAGTGGATGACCGTGCCCGCTTCTCCCACTGCCCAGATGTTCGACGCGGAGGTTCCACTGATCGCCTGCAAGGTGTTGCGCGTGGGGGACGTGCGGATGGACCAGGCCAGGCCATCGAAGTGCAACAGCGCGCCACTGTAGCCGACCGCCCAGACGTCATTGGAAGCGGATCCCCAGACGCCGTTGAGCGCGATGCCGAAAGCGGACGGGTGCTCGAAGCAGAAACCGTCCGGCGTGCAGATCTGTCCCGAGGTCCCCGCATCCACGCCTGCGTCGACGCCCGCATCCACACCAGCGTCGAGGCCCGCGTCGAGGGGACCTGCATCGAGAGCGCCGGCATCAGTGCCTGCGTCGACGCTCGCGTCGGTCCCCGCGTCGATGAAGCCGGCGCCAGCGTCCACCTCGAGCCCAGCGTCGACCTCGGAATCCGGACCGCAAGCACAACCACCAGCGAGTGACGCAACGAGCACGAGGAGCGCGGTTCTCATGGCGCGCCGAGTAGCACCGTTGCTTCGCGCTCGAACAGGTCGAGCCTGCGTCCATTCACTGCGTACCGTTTCGCCTGACTTGTTCGGAGGAGTGCGCCGATCGATCCGCCTCTCGGGTGAAGTTGCCGCTGGGCCTGAGCCGTCGGCCGGCGGAAGTGACAGCTCGATGCTGAGTATGGTTTGAAGAGGAATGCTCCCTCTGGTCCTTGCCGTTGCTCTCAGTGCCGCGGAATCCATCGGTGCACCGGGACCGGGCACGACGGCGACCGTCGAGCAGCGCGAAGCAGTTCGGTTTCGCGCAGGCGTTCATTTCGCAGCCGCGGCCGGCCTCGGCGTGCAGACGGGTGCGGTCGCGTTGGGCCCCGGACTGTCAGTCGAGTTCGGAGCTGTTTTCAAAGACAGGTACTCGCTGGTCGCCCGGGCCACCGGGTTCACCGCCGTCGTCTTCACCGGGTTCAGTTTCGGTCTCGGCTTCGACGCTGCGCTGTCCGACGTCCTCACGCTCGGTGCAGGCGTGGCATGGAGCGGAATCTCGGGCGTCGAGGCGCCGAGTGCCATTTCAGTGGGAGTTCCCCTTCGACTGGTCGTCGCTCCCTTCGGCCGAAAGGTGACCGAGGTCGGCCGGAGCGGGCTGGTGTTCTTTGCGGAGGTGATGCCGGGCTACGCGTATGTGAACGGGCGTGGCTACCGGCAGTCGCTGCCTGCAGAACCGCGCGCACCGCTGAGCCTCATGGCCACGCTGGGTGTCGGCTATCTGTGGTGGTGAGAAAGCTGGGCTCCGACCGCCAAGCGAACGTTGCTGCAGGTTCCTGGCCAGATGAATGGCCAAGCCGGTATCTTTGAAATCCTGTCAGAGCCCTCCGGCGCCGTCTCGCATCAGCGACTTATCAGGGATGGTGTCCTTACAGGTACGCCCAATCAGACTGTTCGCTGAGGAGACAAGTGGAGCTTATCAAGCTAAGCATTCCGTATGAATTCGCTCGCCTAAGGGTGCATCTGTCGTGGCGAGATGTGTTGTTCGGTTTGGACAATCAACTCCTTGACCCGACGGTTCCTGTGGAAATGGCGATCGAGCAACTGGGGAGACTCGCATCCCAGGAACGGCCACTCATCAATCTAAGCACTTTAGGAGGAGAGGATTCGACGCATCCGGACGTGGAAGTATTGGCGAGCGCCGAGCAACCGCAGGATCCAGACGAGATTCAGACCAAGTTTCTGTATTTGGTGCTGGATTGGGTGTTCACCAACAAGACACGGTTCTCGGATCCGCTGGGAACTGTCGAAGAAGTTTATGCTGACTTTGGATATCCTGAGCGTGTCGCGCGGTTTGTTCGATACATGCCGTCGGACGAGGCGGATCTTGGTAGTCGCGAACTAAATGAACAAAGACTCTATGGTAAATGGCATGAATTTCTCAATGAAATGTCTACGACATATAGAGATGTACTAGCTGGATCCAGCTGAGTTACCGCGATGGACGTTTGAGGCCGAGCTTTGCCATGCGGTGAACGATAGTTCGCCTTGGCATTCCAAGACGGAGTGCCGCGGCGGACACGTTCCAGCGCGTCCTTGCCAGCGTCTCCAACAGCACTTCGCGCTCAGCCGATTCCATCGCGCCTCGGAAATCATCGGCGGGCGCTTCGTTCGACATGCGTGCGGGAAGCGCATCGCGGCCGATCTCGTCGCGTACGGCGGCTCTCGCGGCGCGGGCCAGCACGTTCGCCAGTTCGCGCACGTTTCCCGGCCACCGCCAGGCCTGCAACATGGTTCGCGCTTCGGCACTCAAGGTCAGCCTCGGCCGCCCGACAGCCACTCGCGCTCGCGAGACGAACGCCTCAGCGAGCGGCAACACGTCGTCACGTCGCGCACTCAAAGGCGGCACTTCGATCACGTGGACAAAGTGATTCCCTGAAGGCGCTCGCGTGGCCGTGCCGAGCAGGCGGGTCTTCGTCCTGAAAACGAGCTCACGCAGCGCCGCGGGCTCGAGTCGATCGACATCGCGCGCCAGCACCCAGTCACCGGGCCTCGACACGGCGCGCGTCAGAGCAGGCGCGTCGAGCGCGGAGACCACGAAGAGCCGTCGCCCTGCAGCCCTCGCGAGCCCCTCGAGCAACGTGCGCCGCCCTGAGCCAGGAGAACCGACCGCGCAGACCGCGCCTTCATCTCCCGCAAGTGACTCGAACAGCCCCGCGAGCCGCACCATCGACGCGTCGGCGTAGACCGGCTCGCCCCGCTCCACCGCCTCGCCCATCAGCGAATCCCAACAGACGCCCAGCAGCGATTCCGCGTCGAGCCCCTCTTCAGGCGCGCGCGCGACGGCGACGGCTGCACGCGGTCCGACCACTTCAGGCAAGCGCGTGAACAACGTGCTCAATGCGGTAGCCGCGACTTCAGGCAACACCACCGCGAGCACTTCACTGGTGAGCTCTCCGAAACACGCGGTGCCGCCCGCGCGCTGCACCTCGTCGACCACGCGGCGCACCAACGCCTGTCGCGCGGCGACGTTCAGCCCGGGCGAAGCGACGAGCACCAGCCCGAGAGGGCGGGCGATGCCTGCGCGCCGGACCTCTTCTTCCAGCCGGCTCATCAGCTCTTCAGGCCCCGTCATGCGCGGCCTGGGCTGTGGCGCCGTCGGCACGATCGTGAAGAGCAACCGCGCTTCACCGATTCTGAGCTCGTCTCCCGAGCGCACGACGCTCTGCGCGCTGGCCGGCACGTCGTTGATCAACACCTCGCCGCCACCTCGCAGCGGCTCGACCACCACGCCTTCATCGCGCGGCAACAACGACACGTGACGATCCGCGAGCCCCGCGTCGGGGATCTCCAACGCGCTGCCTTTGGCCTGGCCGACCACGGCGCTGCGGCCACCGGGCAGCTCGACTGACCAGGTCCTCCCGGGCGCGCCGATCACCACCGTCCATCGGTTCATGGCGTGATCATTTCTTGAAGAGGTCGGCCTTGAGCACCACGGATCCACCCGCGGGCACCTTCACCGACACCTTGCGCGTCACGCCGAGCTGATCGTTCTTGAGCACGAACGTCGCGGTCCCGGCGGGCACGTCGATCGCCGGAAGCGGCGTGGTGCCGAGATTCTTTCCACCGAACATCACCTGCGCCCACGGATTGACCCGCACCGTGACCTTCCCCGTCTTTGCCGCGCGCTTCACGACGGGCCGCGGCTTCACGGGTCCATTCGCCTGCGCGCCTGCATCGGGGAGCTCTACGGGCAACGGCGCGTCGAACTCCACCTGCGAGGGGATGACGACCTCGCCTTGCACGGGGGCCACTTCAACCACCGGCGGCATCACCTGCGCGCGCGGCCACAACGCGAGCAGCAGCACGAAGCCGACCAGCAACGCGGTGCTGCTCCCCACGAGGATGGGCCAGATCAAACTGCGCGGTCCCTCGTCTCGAGGCAACGGCTCGGAGACCGCCCGTACCGGCTGCAGCGACGGAATCGAGAGCGGCTGCGTTCCCGGCCTTCGCGCGGTGAGGACGCCGGTGGTGCCGAGCACTCCGTCGTCCAGCGTGACGCCCACGTTCGCTTCGATCGCCGCGTTCCCGAAGAGCGCCCCGAGGAACCCCACGATGTCGCCGGGCACCACCGTCTGCGCGCTCGTCATCAACCAGGCCTCGAGCGCTTCGCTCATGGCCGCGGCGGTCGTGAAGCGGCCGTCGATCTCGGGCGACATCGCTCGCGTGAGGATGTCGTTGATGCCCTTCGGCAGCGAGGGGTCGGGTTGATACGGCTGCCGCTGCCCTTGCGCTTCTTCGAGCGACTTGGGCGTGTTCGGCGGCTGTTGCAGGGTCAGCGCCTCAGACAGCACGATGCCCATCGCGAAGACGTCGGCCCGGCGATCGACCTCGGCTCCGGACAGCGTCAGCTCGGGCGCCATGTAGGAAAGCTTGCCCTTGGGCCGGCCGACCCGCGTCACCGCTCCGCTCATCGCCTTCGCGATTCCGAAGTCGACCAGCTTCACCACGCCGGTGAACGCGACCAGCAGATTTTCCGGGCTCACGTCGCGGTGGAGAATGCCCAGCGGCCGGCCTCGTGAATCGGTCAGCTCGTGCGCGAAGTGCAGGCCTTGGAGTGCTTGTGAGGCGAGCCTCGCTGCGATTCGCGGCGGGACTTTGAGGCCCTGCTCTCGCGCCGCGCTGATGATGTCGCGCAAGGAGCGGCCGTGCACGTACTCCATCGAGATGAACCAGGTGTTGCCCTCGTTCTCCAGGCCGAAGACCTGAGCGATGTGCGGATGCTGGAGCTGGGCTGCGAGCCGCGCCTCGTTCAGGAAGAGATCGATGAAGTTCTGATCGCTCGCGAGGTGCCGGAGGATTCGTTTGATGACGACCGTTTTCGTGAAGCCGGCCGGGCCCTCCTGGCGCGCGAGGAAGACCTCGCCCATGCCGCCGGTGGCGAGCAGCTTCAGCAGGCGGTAGCGGCCGAGACTCTCCGACATCGAACTGACGCACCCTACTCGGTGAGTCGCAGGTCGGGATGCCCGTTCGCTCAGGTGAGGCGGGGAAGCGACTGCCCCCTGCCCCTCGGAGAGTGTTGAAGAAGGCTACGACTCAGCTCGCGGGATTGCTGAAATCGGGAGCCCACACCGTCCATCCCGAGCAAGGAACCAGCTTCGCTGGCGATTTCGACCGAAGGAACACACCGGTCCTCCCGAGCGGAGTCGAGGGAGTACTTCTGCCTCGCGCGGCAGGTGACCCCTCGACTTCGCTC
>JBKJSE010000130.1:0-4748 GCA_046595925.1 Archangium sp.
GCGCTGGGTTGGCTGGCTGATCAGGGCATCGTGCCCACCGCTCGCGCCGCCTGACCCCTGACATGAGAGAACCTCTGGCAGCAGCTCCCGCACCGCAGGGCACGATGCCCCGGCAGATCCCCTTCATCATCGGCAACGAAGCGTGTGAGCGCTTCAGCTTCTACGGCATGCGCAACGTGCTCACGGACTTCCTCGTGGGCTACCTGCTGATCTCGCTGGCCGAAGCAGACCGTCAGCCTGCCGCGAAAGAGGTCTTCCACATCTTCGTGATGGGCGTGTACTTCTTCCCTCTGCTGGGCGGCTGGCTCGCCGATCGGTTCCTGGGGAAGTACCGCGTCATCTTCTGGCTCTCGATCGTCTACTGCGTGGGCCAGGCGCTGCTGGCGTACAGCATCGACTCGAAGGAGGGCTTCTACGCGGGGCTCTTCTTGATCGCGTTGGGGAGCGGGGGCATCAAGCCGTGCGTCTCGGCCTTCGTGGGCGACCAGTTCGACCAGACGAACAAGCACCTGGCCAAAGTGGTGTTCGACGCCTTCTATTTCATCATCAACTTCGGCTCGTTCTTCGCGTCGCTCCTGATTCCCCCGCTGCTCAAGTCAGGGCACGCGCGCTGGGCCTTCGGGGTGCCGGCGATCCTCATGGCGGTGAGCACGGTGGTGTTGTTCGCCGGCCGCAAGAAGTACGTGCACGTGACGCCGGCAGGCAAAGACCCCAACGGGTTTCTCTCGGTGTGCATCACGGCGCTCTTCCGCGGGGGCGGGCTCAACGCGGGCTCGGTGCTGGTGGGCCTTGGCTCGCTCGGCGCGCTGGGCGCGCTCCTTCTCTGGCAGTCCCTGGGGCTGGTGGCCACGGCCTGTCTTTCCATCGTCATCTTCCTGAGCTTCGCTGGAGCAGGCGTGTGGTTGCGGGCCGAGAACGCACGGGGTGTTCACCCCGATGAAGACGTCGACGGCGTGAAGGCGGTGCTGCGCGTGCTGGTGATCTTCGCGCTGGTGACGCCCTTCTGGTCGTTGTTCGATCAGAAGGCCTCCACCTGGATCCTTCAGGCCAAGTCGATGCAACTGCCGGGTTGGAGCTGGTTCACCACCGCCTCGCAGATGCAGGCCTTGAACCCGCTGTTGGTGATGCTCCTCATTCCCTTCAACAACCTGGTGCTCTACCCGGGCCTCAAGAAGCGGGGCGTCGAGCCGACGGCGCTGCGGCGAATGGGGTTGGGCATCGCGTTCTCGGGGCTGGCGTGGATCGTCGTGGGCTCGCTGCAACTGGCGATCGACGGAGGGCAGTCTTTGCCCATCCTCTGGCAGATTCTTCCCTACGCGCTGCTCACGTTCGGCGAAGTGTTGGTGTCGGCCACGGGGCTCGAGTTCGCCTACAGCCAGGCGCCTCGACGGATGAAGGGCGTGTTGATGAGCTTCTGGAGCCTCTCGGTCACCATCGGGAACCTCTGGGTGCTGTTGGTGAACGCCAGCGTGAAGAACGAGACCGTGACCCGGCGGATCACTGAACAAGGCTGGGGCGTGGTGGCGACGCAGATGTACTTCTTTGCAGGCTTCGCGTTCGTCGCAGCGGGTGCGTTTGCGCTCTACGCGCGGAAGTACACCGTCGTGGACAACTACCGGAAGTCCGACGCGGCTTAGGTCGACAGGTGGCCCCTCAGCGCTACGGAGGAAGGACGGGGTCGACCTGCAGCGGGCCGAAGGGCGGCGTTGGTGCATCGCCCCGGGCGAGCGCGGCGAGATGCAGGGCTCTGGCGCGCAGCTCCTTCTCGTAGAACGGGCTCACCGAGCGGTCGTTGCGCGTCTGCACGAACTCGGCGTCGCTGGTGTGGCAGGCCGCGCAGCCCACCAGCTCGAGCTGTTTTCCGAGGTCGGGAAAAGTCGAAGCCGCGCTCGCGCCTTGAAGAGAAAGTGGCTGGCGCATCACACCTTGGGTGACCCGCACTGACTGCGTGCGGAACCGCTCGGGGATGAGCAGGCGGCGTTGCGCGAGCTGTGCGGCGTTGGCGTCCACCCAGGTGAGGAACTCGGTGCGCGAGGGACCCACGAGGTTGAGCTTCTCGACGTCGAGCTGTTGGAAGAGCGGAGGGTTCTCCAGGCCTCCATCGGGCGCGGGCACCCACTGCCGCCACTCCCAGGGCGCGAGGGTGAACTCTACCGTCTCGAGCATCGTGAAACGCGCCGAGGTGAGGCCCTGCATCAGCAGGGTGCGCAGGGCGGTCTCGAAGGCCTCGCCTTCCAACCCGCTCAAGGCCACCCAGCGGCGCGCGGTGCCTTCACAGGTGACCACTCCGGCCACCACGTCGCCTTCGCCGATGGGCTGGCGAAAGAGGAAGAGCGCGTGAAACGGCTGCAAGGTCACGTCGGAGCTCGAGATGGAGGCGCGCAGTTCTCCGCAGTGACCGGTGGGCGAGAGGGCGGCGAGATCGACGCGGTTGTGAAGGCCGGTCACCTTGAAGGGGAGCCGCGAGAGATCCCACTGGGTGGGGTCGGCCCCTTGTTCCGCGATCACCGCGTCGATGAACTGCGCGGGCAGGGCGCGTTCGGAGTGCGCGGTGGTGGAGAAGCGGTGAAACCACTGGAGCATCAGCGGCCCGCCGTTCCCCTGGCCGGCGGCCAGCGCCATCAGGCGCGCGAACGAGACGACCTGCGCGTCATCCAGCACGCCGGCGTCGGCGCCCCAGAAGAGGCTGTGCTCGACGCGGACCTCGGTGAGCGCGGTGTCGAGCGCGCCCGCATCCATGCCTGCGTCGTCCGGCGCGGCGGGCGACCCGCACCCCAGCAGCGTGAGAACACAGGCGAGCAGGGCGGGACGCAATTTGCCAAGCATAGGCAAGAAGAAGGCGGCGAACAGCTGTGCACGCGAGTTCTCAGTGAGCATTCCTGTGCCCATTGTATCGGCTCGACGGGCTCGGCTACGCAGTCAGAAATGCGCGCACCCGTGATGATCGTCGTGGCAGCGAACGTCGTCTTCGCAGCGACCAGCCCCGTCGTGGTGAGCAGCCCGATGGGTGGCAATGGGCACAACGTGAGCTTCGATGGCCGGCTCGTCGTCGTTCGGACCGGCGCGGGTTGGGAAGCCCGCATGCTTCGTCGCGAGGCGGTGACCGTGAATGCGGGCGTGCCGGATCTCGGCGCTTCGTTCTCGTCGCCGGTGCTGGTGCAGAACGACGTCAACGGCGAGAACGCCCTGGCCTTGTGCGAAGCGACGCCGCAGCCGACGAGGTGCAACCCCGATGGCTCGTCGAATGGAGCGGGGAGTCACGCCTGCTACGACGTGTTCGTCATCGACTCCGACGCGACGTTGCCCGCGCCGAACAACGTGATGAGGCGCCGCCGCCTGAAGGTGGTGGTGTCGTCGCCGAACACCGCGCAGTCGGGGATCTCCAGCTTCACGTGGACTGAGCCGACGCTCACGCCGCTGCAGACGACGTTGCGCGGCATCGAGCCGAGCGTCACCCGCGATGGGAAGTTGCTGGTGTGGCAGGGCCTGCCGGCGAACAACGGCAACATCGACACGGTGGTGTACTCGTACAACACGACGGCCTGCGCGGTGAGCGGGTGGACGGCACCGAAGAGCATCGCGGGCATGGCGACTGATCCGAACGTGGTGGGGCGGTATCGCCTGGCTGAGCGGCCGCTCCGCGATCCTGCGGGGGTGGCGTTCACGGCGACGCAGTTGGTCTACGGCGGGTACCCGTGGATCTTCCCTGATGGCGAGGCGCTCAACTTCACCGCGGTGAACATGCCGTGCCGGACTGGACCTCCGAACGAAGATCCGCCCGGGTGTGGGCCGCGCCGCAATGCGCTGGCGATCATGGGGTATCCGACCAACTGGCAGCTCGCGCACATCGATGGCGCCGTGAACCCCGATACGGACAACACGGTGCGGTTGTTCTTCTCGTCTCCGGGGCCTGCGGGGGCGATGCCCTTGCCGGTGACGGTTGGCCGCGACGTGTGGCCGTTCTTCGGGAGCAACACGCAGAACTACGCAGAGATCGTCTTCGATGACGGTCTCGATGGCCGGTACGCGGGCATCTGGCACCTGAACGAGTTCGTCAACGCGGCGGGGAACTACGATCGCACGCGCACCGCCGACAGCTCGGGGTACTCGAACACCGGCACGCTGCGGGGTGGGGCGAGCTTTCCGCTGCGCAACAATGGGCAGTTGGGGAAGGCGGTGGTGTTCGATGGGGTCAGTGGGCGGGTCGAGGTGCCGCACGCGGCGAGTCTTCAGCCGACGAACGCGATCACCATCGAGGCGTGGGTGCGGCCCGCCGGTTCGCCGGATTGTGACGCGAACAACAACTACCGGCTGCTGCTGGGGAAGCCGAACATCAACGGCGCGTACAGCCTGGTGCTCGAGGATGACCTGAGTCTGCAGGCGCGGGTGCAGGTGGTCGGCGCGGTGCAGTACGACCTTCGATCGATGACCACGCTGCCGGTAGGGCAGTGGAGTCACGTTGCGTTTCAGTACGACGCGGCGAGTGGCGTGATGAATTTTCTGGTGAATGGCGTGGAGACGGCGCGTGTGACGCGGACTCCGGCGTTGCTCGAGGGCACGAGTCAGCCGCTCACGTTGGGTGGGCCTGGGGTTCGGCCGGCGTGTCCTCCGACGGGTGATGGCGCGTTCGCGGGCGAGTTGGATGAGGTCGCGATCAGTCGTGCGTGGCGGTACGGGACGGTGCCTTCGCAGATGGGGACGGGTGGTGGTGGCGGCACTGCGACGGGTGGCGGCACTGCGACAGGTGG
>JBKJSE010000443.1:0-3432 GCA_046595925.1 Archangium sp.
GAGAAGCTGTCGCGTCAAATCTCCGAGCGCGTGGCCGCCGAGAGCCGGAAGGTCTTCGAGCTCGAAGCGAACCTCGGTGAAGCCACCCGCGCCCTCGCGACGATCACGGAAGAGCGCGACGCGCAGGCCACGCGGCTGCAGACCGTCGAACCGGCGCTCGCCACCGCCACCGCCGAGCTCGAGACGCTCAACGAAGTGCACGCGGTGCTCTCGCAGCGACAGAAGCGCACCGAGACGCAGAAGGAGACGCTCTCGCAGCGCGTCTCCGAGCTGACCACCCAGCTCTCCACCAGCACCACGCAGAGCGCCGAGCTCACCCAGTCACTCGCGGACGCGCAGAAGGAAGCAGAAGACCTGCGCTCCCGTCTCGACCTGGCGCAACAACTGACCAAAGAGCGCTCCGAGAAGCTCGCGACCGAGCTGCAGCGCGCCACTGCGCTCGAGACCGCGCTGGCCGCTGAGAAGGCGACCCTCGCCGAGCGCCAGGCCGAGCTCGAAGAAGAGCAGACGCTGCGCGATGAGATGGTGCGCGACCTCGCCTTCATTCAGAGCCAGGTGACCGACCTCTCGAGCACCAAGGGCGCGCTGGTCAGCCGCATCGATCAAATGTCGAAGCGCGAGAGCAAGCGGCAGAAGTCCACCGCCGACCTGTCCGACCTGCTCCGTGATGCCGAGGTCGTGGCCGCCGACAAGCAGATGACCGCGCGGCGCTTCCAGGCGCACGCAGGGAAACTCGAAGAGCAGATCGTCGACTTGCGGCAGCGCAACGAAGCCCTCGAGGCCCGGCTGGCCGCTGCGGAGACGGCGCACGAAGAGCTGGTGCAGGTCACCGGCGAACGCGATCGCCTCAAGATCGACATCGTCTTCTTCCAGAAACAGATCGGCGCGATGCAACGCAGCGCATCACCTCGTCCGAGCTCGCCGGCCCCCGCACCTCCCCCGCCCGTCCCTGCCCCCGGGGTCGACGCCGAGCCCGCCCTCGAGGGCAGCTTCCTGCCCAACGAGTGGTCCGAGCCCGCAAAGAAGTAGGCTCTCCACACCCGTGCGCGCTGTTCTCGGTTTGTGCCTCTTGTGCAGCAGCCCCGCTCTCGCTGAGCGGTTGCTGGTCTGTGGCTACGAGCTGCAGTCGATGCGCGCCGGCGTGGAGACAGACCCAGGCGACGTGCTCGGCTCGACCTTCATCGACTCGTCTCCCGTGCACGGTGGTGAAGCGGTCGCGCGAGCCGTCGCGGTGTCCGGTGTGCGCTCGAGCTTTCGCCACTACTTCGTCAGCGCGAACCCCGCGATGTTCGCGCGCGTGTACGTGAGGCTGGAGCAGCCGGTGAACGCGACCACCATGTTCCTGCTGGTGCGTCGCTCGGGTGCGGTGCCCGCCATCAGCTGGCTGACCGTCGATTCACAGGGCTTCGTGCGCCCACGCGTGTGGGTGACCGATTATCCGCCCATCGCGCGCTTGACCGTCGGGCAGTGGCACCGCTTCGACATCTTCGTCGACGAGCGCACCCCCAGTGGCTCACACCTCGTACAGCTCGCGATGGACGGCCAGACCGTGCTGCTCGTCGAGAACCTGGCGCTCTCTCACATCGTCGACACCATCGAGGTCGGGCTCAACGTGAACGCAGAGACGGCGAGCTCGGGCGTGATGTTGTTCGACGACATCGCGGTGAATGGCACGGTCGGCACGGACGAGAACGGCTTCCCGCAACCGGGCCAGGTCTTCATGCTGCGACCCGACGGCCAGGCCGGAACGCCCGCGTGGACGAACGGCGACGGAGGTCCACCGGCCGTTGACAATTGGCTACAGGTCAGTGAGCTGCCGCCCGACGACGGCGTGACGATGCTCGAGTCGCGCACCAATGCGCGGGTGAGTGACGAGTACACCGTCAGGGCGCCGCCGCCGATCGCGCTGAGCACGCCTGCGTCGTTGGTGATGGTGGGCGTGCGCTTCTCGGCCGATGGCACCACGAACCGTTCCATCGGCGTCACCCTGCGCGCCGGTGCGGCCGGTGCACTGGCGTCCTCGCCGGGCGTCTCAGCGGCCGTCACGAGCTGGTACTCGAATCGCGACGACGGCTACCTCAACGTTCCACTCGTCGCGGCCCGCACGCCCGAAGGCCAACCGTGGACGGCGGCTGCGCTCGACGATCTGCGCATCGGCGTGGTGGACGCAGACAACAACGCGCGCGTGCTCCGAGTGACGAGCGTCTTCGCGCACGTGGAGTTTCCGGTTCCGACCGAGCCGCCTTCTCCGATCCCCGGCGCGCGCCCTGATGGTGGCGTCGACGCAGGGACGCTGCCCGACGCAGGGACGCTGCCCGACGCAGGCACGCCCGACGCGGGGCTCGATGCAGGAGCGCAGCCGCTCGATGCGGGACAGCTCACCGACGCAGGCACAACGGTCGACGCCGGGAGCGACCCGGACGCAGGCTCGAGCACCGACGCAGGCTCGAGCCCCGACGCAGGCTCGAGGTCCGACGCAGGCAACGAGCCCGACGCGGGCGGCAGCATGACGCAAGACGACGGAGGCCTCGAAGAACCGGACGGCGGCAGCGAGCGCGGGCCTTACGTGCTGGTGGTCGGCTGCGGCTGTGGCGCTGCGCCGGAATGGTCGATGCTGCTCGCGCTGGCGCTCATGCTGCGGCGCGCTCAGCGAAAGACGTAGCGCGTGGTCACCGGATAGTGGTCACTCGTCGTGTTCGCGTAGTTGCTGATCGACGGAACGGTCGCCGACGCCGAGCCCGTCACGTACGCCGAGAGCATGGGCGCGTTGAAGAGCTGGTGATCGATCGCCGACGAGTTGAACGCGGTCGTGCGCCGGTTCGAATCGGAGAGCTCCTTGGTGGGAAACTTGTAGCGCGTGACGTCCATCACGAAGTTCGCGTACGGCGACGCATTCGGAGTGACGGTCGAGACATCGACGTCGTCGTTCCAGTCACCGATGACCATCACGCTGTCGGCGGCGCGGGTGCTGTCGAGGTACTGCTTGAGTGAATTGCTCGCGGCGAGCCGGCGGTCGTAGCTGTCGACGTCTCCGAAGGCCTTCATGTGCAGCACGATGACGTAGAGCTCGCGCGACACCCCGTTTCCGGCGATGCGCAGCCGCACCTCGAGCGGCGGCCGGCCAGCGAAGTCGAAGTTCGACGTGGTGAGGATGAGCTGGGCCGAGAGCACCGACACCTTCGAGGTGCGGTAGACGAGCGCGAGCTTCTGTTCGGCCGCTCCGTAATAGAAGGTGCCGCTCTGGACTTCGGTCGACACCACCGAGTCGAAGCCCGTCAGGCCCGAGACCACGCTCTGGAACTCAGCGGTGCCCACGACCTCTTCGAAGCCCCACACGTCGACCTCGGGCCGCGCCCGCATCACCGCAAGCACGTTCGACGCCTGCAACGTGTTGTCGCGAGGGCCCAGCCAACCACCATCGGGCTGCACGGG
>JBKJSE010000174.1:0-5534 GCA_046595925.1 Archangium sp.
GAAGTCGAGGGGTGACCTGCCGCGCGAGGCAGAAGTACTCCCTCGACTCCGCTCGGGAGGACCGGTGTGTTCCTTCGGTCGAAATCGCCAGCGAAGCTGGTTCCTTGCTCGGGGAGACCGGTGGCTGCCCTATTTCACCAGCCTCTTCGGGAGAGGGTCAGGGTGAGGGCCGAACGAGCCTGATCGCCCGAGCCAACCCCGCATGAGGAACCTTGGCGATCGCGTCCTCGCGAGTGAACCACCCACAAGCCGAATGCTCGTTGGGATCAATGCGAACCTCGCCGAGAGCTCGAGCAGAAAAAGCCGTCTCCCGAAACACCTGAGGTGGGTGCGCTTCGCCGAACGGGAAGCAGTGCTCGTACCCAAGCGCCTCGACCACGCTCTCGAGGCCGGTCTCTTCGAGCAGCTCCCGCTGAGCCGCCTGCACCGGTGACTCACCCGCTTCCACCCTGCCCGTCACCGGCTGCCAGAACCCGCCGCGCGAAGCCGTGCGCTCGAGCAACAACACGCGCCCATCTTCTCGCGTCACCACGACCGACACCGTCTGGCGAGGCACCTCAGCGGCCGTCACTTCGCAATCGAACACCTCGCGAAAATGATGAGCGATGCGGTCTTCGACTTCCGCGACCGACACGTCCCGCTCCAGCTCATCGCGCATCGACGTCACGCCCGCTTCACGAATGCCGCAGGGCACGATCAACTCGAAGTGACTCAGATCAGTGCGCACGTTCAACGCGAAGCCATGCTTGGTGTACCAACGCGACAGGTGCACGCCGAGCGCAGCGATCTTCCGCGGCCCACCGCGCCGGCTCTGTGCCACCCACACCCCGGGCCACTGCTCGAACCGCGTCGCGGTGATGCCCCAATCGGCGACCGTGCGAATCATCAGCTCTTCGATCGCGCGCACGTACTTCCGAACGTCCTGCCGGCCCGGCCCGAGGTGAATCAGCGGGTAGCCGACGATCTGCCCAGGCCCGTGGTACGTGACGTCGCCCCCGCGATCGGTCTCGAACACCTCGACCCCGAGCGCCTCGAGCTGCGGCTTCGGAGACAGGATGTTGTTCTCCTTCGCGCCCCGGCCGAGCGTGAGCACCGGCGGGTGCTCGAGCAGCAACAACGTGTCGGGCACCTCATTCGCGCGCCGCGCTTCCTGAAACTGCCGCTGCAGCTCGAGACCATCGCCGTACTCGACGCGGCCCAACCGGTGCCATTGGACGGGGGGATTCACGGGCCGTATTTCCCCGGAGGAATTCGGGCGATCAAGGTCGCCAGCTCATGCACACCCCGTTGGGCCTTCAAGGAGATCGCGACCAACTGGGTCAACGCGCTCTCGGGCAGCCAGACGCCCCGGGCCTCGGCGATCGCCTGCGCGAGGCACACGAGCTCTTCGGGGTTGGGCAGCTCGAAAGGGATCACCGCATCGACGCGCGCGAGCACCCGAGGCGAGAGCTGCGGCACCGCATCGACTAACGACGCGGTGTCGTGGAGCGGCTCTTCACCGTGTTCGCCCTGCAGCACCAGCGCAGGCGCAGGCACCGCCGAACGCACCACCAGGAACGCGCTGCGACCTGAAGGCTCGAGCCACCGCAGCAGCTCATCTTCTTCATCGGGGCTCAGCGGCCGGCCGATCTCGAGCTGCCGCAGATCGGGTTGAGCCCCCAGCGACTGCAACCACGCCGACTTGCCGGTGCCTTCGGGACCAATCACCAGCGCAAGGCGCGAGCGGCTGCGCGTGAAGCGAGTACGAGCCCGGCGCTGAGCGGCCAACTCGAACGCGAGCGCTCTGACCTCCCACTGAGTAGTGCTGATCGGTGGACCACCCAGCAACGTCGCCGAGAGGCCCAGACAGCTCGCGCAGAGGTACGCACCGGCAGGCCCTGCCACCAACGGCCCCACCTCTGCCTTCGGCTTGCAGCAGAACGAGCACCACGCATCGAGCGCGGGATCGGCGAGCTGAGGCGCGCGCTGTTCGACCAACATGCGGCCTTCGCTGGGCTCGGCGACCTCGGGCGTGGCTTCATCTTCCTGCTCGAAGCCAAACACGGCCTCACCCGACTCGTCTTCTTCGACCACGCCTTCGACCCGCCTCGCCTGTCTCAGCATCTGGCCCGCCCGCTTGAGCATCTGCCGATCGCGGTACCAGGCGGCTGCGATGCGCAAGAATCGGCTCGCCTCCTCCTTCTTGCCGCGTCGCTCAGCGTCCTGCGCGTCACTCAGTAACCTTCGAATCTCCGACATCTGGTGCCGACAACTTAGCCGTCAGCCGCCTTGTATGCAGCGCGTCTGCGCGGCATGAACCCCGCAACCGTGTCCGGGCAGAGTCGTTGGGAGCAGCTTTCAGAGGGCATACCTCGGCCATTCTGGGCCCTGCTCATCGGCACCTTCATCACCAAGGCTGGCAGCTTCGTCATGCCGCTGCTCTTCGTGTACCTCTCCCAGGCGCGCGGTCTGCCGCTGCCATTGGCTGGCGCCATCACCTCGCTCTACGGCCTCGGCTCGCTGGGCGGTTCGCTCATCGGCGGCGTGATGGCCGATCGTTTCGGCCGACGCTTCACCATGCTGACCTCGCTGCTCGTGGGAGCGGTCTTCCTGCTGATCCTCGGGCTGGCTGTCGAGCTGTGGCAACTGGCGATCGCGACGTGCCTGCTGGGTCTGACCGCCGACGCCTACCGCCCGGCGAGCCAGGCGTTGGTGGCCGACATCGTGCCGCGCAAGCACCAGATGAAGGCGTTCGGCATGCAGTACTGGGCCATCAACTTAGGGTTCACCTTCGCCAGCGTGATCGGCGGCTTCATGGCGAAGCGGAACTTCGGTACGCTCTTCATCGGCGACGCGATCACCACGTTGATCCTCGCGTTCATCGTGTGGCGCGCGATCCCCGAGAGCAGGCCTGAACCGAGCACCGATCCGCGGCAGCCGGCTCCGAGCGGTCATGCGCTCACGCCGTTCACCGACCCCAAGTATGCGCCGTTTCTCCTGCTGAACTTTTTGGTGGCGTTGCTGTTCTTTCAGCACCTCTCGTCGCTGCCTGAAGACATGCGGCTCAAGGGGCTGAGCACCGAAGAGTTCGGCTTGAGCATCGCGGCCAACGGCCTGCTCATCGTGCTCTTTCAGCCGCTGGCGACGCGCTGGGCATCACGCCTCTCGAAGGCGCGGGTGCTGGCGATCGCCGCTGCGCTCACGGGCCTGGGCTTCGGGCTCACCACCTTCGCGACCACCCTGCCGACCTACGTCTTCACCGTGGCGGTGTGGACCTGGGGCGAGATCCTCTTCTCTCCGGTCAACGCGAGCATCGTGGCCACGCTCTCACCGACCCATCTTCGCGGAAGGTACCAGGGCGCGTTCACCATCACGTGGAGCACGGCTGCGATGCTCTCGCCGCTCATCGGCTCGTCGCTCATTCCAGTGATAGGTCATCGGGCCCTGTGGTTCGGGTGCTTCGGGGTGGGCCTCGCCGTCGCGGTGGCGCACCTGACGTTCAGCGCGCGAGCGCTGCCGAAAGAGGCCGTGACGGAGTAAGACGCACGACGTGATGAACGTCGCCGCCTACGCCCTTTGCCTCGCGCTCAGTCAGGAGCCCGAGGTGGCCCCCTCTGAAACGGCCCCTGCCCCTGCTGCAGCGGGTGAGCCCACCGCGGCCCCCGCTGCACCCGCCGGCCCCGCTCGTCCCAAGGGGGCCGATGAGGTCAACCGGCTGCTGGCCAAGCTGCCCAACATGAAGCCCGAAGAGCGCAACGCGGCGCTCGAGGCGTTGGCGCGGCAGTTCGGTCAGGTGGAGTCGAACCCGGTGCTGCCCGGCAATGACATCGATCTCGATAAGTACCTGGGGCTCACCGCGGCCGAGCAGGTCGAGGTCGTGGCGCGCGGGTTCTTTCTCGATCTGATCGCCGCAGATACCGGGAAGCTGGTCGCTCGCTCGGGGTTCCCGTTCTTCATGGAAGCGCGGCGCGTCGATCGGCCGGAAGAGCTGCGCACGCAGTGGGGCAAGAGCCTGCGTTCGCGCCGGGCGGATCTGCTCAAGCTCTATTCGCTCGAGGTGTACCTGCCGGCAGACATGGAGAAGAAGTACGGCAAGCCGCCCGCTCGGCTGAGCAGCTGGAACTGGCGGGCGCCCAATACGTACGTCGCCGTGGGGAATCTGTCGGGCCACGCGACGGTGCTGGTGCTGCACCAGGCGGGCGCGGCGTGGCAGGTCGTTGGGTTTCACGACTAGCGGCTCCCTCTCCCAGAGAGGGTTGACTGAAATAGGAATTGAGAACCCACCCGTCCCCCCGAGCGGAGTCGAGGGGTCACTGCCCGCGCGGCGCAGAGGTAGCATCTCGACTGCGCTCGATGCGAACGGTGGGTCTGTTCCTTCGGACGAAATCGCCGGCGATGCCGGTCCCCTGCTCCTAAGGAACAGCACCGTTCCCCCCGAGCGAAGTCGAGGGGTCACCTGCCGCGCGGCTGCGCTCGATGCGAACGGTGGGTCTGTTCCTTCGGACGAAATCGCCGGCGAAGCCGGTCCCCTGCTCGGGAGGAACGGTGTTCGCTCGTATTCTCGAAGCCTTCTTCAACTCCCTCCCAGAGGAGAGGGAGAGAGTTGGATCACTTCTTCTTCTTGTCGGCCACCGGGTTGATCTCGTCTTCGGGGCGAATCGAGTCGGTCGCGCCCTTCCAGGTCTCGCCCGCGCCCATCTTCCACGCGGCCGGCACTTCGCCCTTCCACGCGTAGGTGGCGACGATGTCGCCCCCCGTGGTGCTGCGCGCTGAGATGGTCCACTCGATGTCCGCGGTCTTCACTTCGGCCGGGAGCTTGTCGATGTCGTAGTGGCCGAGCACCGTCATCGGGGGGAAGAACTTCACGAAGCGGTCGGGCCAGTCGACGCGGCTGTCCGGGCCACCTTCGCCGGGGATCTCGCCGATGAGCTTCTGCTTCTCGTCGTAGAGCTTCCAGTTGAACTTGAAGCTCGCGTTGACGGTCACGCGGGTGATGTTCTTGTCATCCGTGCGCGAGTCGCGGGGCAAGCCCCAGACCACGAGCGGGATGTGGATGCGGCCGTCCGGCCCCGTGTCGGCCGAGAGGATGTCGAGGCGGATGCCCTTGTCGGTCGCCGTCCACCAGGGCGAGTAGGCGCCGCTCTTGTTGAGCAGGTCGAAGACCTTGCGCGTGTACGCGTAGACCTCTTTCTTCTTGTCGTTGCCGGTGCCGTCGTCGTCCTTCTTGCTCTTCGAGGAGCGCTCATCGAGCTCCTTCAAGTAGTCGTCGAAGTCGCGGTTGCCACCGTGCTGATTGAAGTGCTTGGTGACCTCCTTGAAGTACCAGCTCATCAACGTCTGCTGCTCGTCGATGTACGCCTTCTGGTCCGGAATGACGCGGAGCCAGGGCGCTCGCTCGAGGTACTCGGCGCGAATGCGCACCACGTTCAAGTCGCGCGCCGACTCAGCGGTCTTGGTGTCCCACTTCCGCATCGCGAACACGATGCCGGCGGAGACACCCAGGACGGCCACGATGATCCCGAAATATCGCTTCATGAAGGCGGGCTTTTAGGCCG
>JBKJSE010000336.1:0-13456 GCA_046595925.1 Archangium sp.
CCGCCCGACAGGCCCTTCACCTTCATGCGCTGCATCGGCACGGGGAAGAGGAGATCGTCGAGGTACTCCGCCAGGCGCATCTTCTTGTCGCCCAGGGTGATCCAGTCGTCGTCCCACGCGGCCTCGTAGACCGTCTTGTCCTCATCGAGCGCCGTGCGGAGCTGGTCGTAGTGCACCACCTTCGTCTTGGGCCCCATGCGCACCGTGCCGGAGTCAGGCTTCATCTCGCCGAGCAGCGTGCGAATGAGCGTGGTCTTGCCGGCGCCGTTCTTCCCCACCAGGCCGATGCGCTCACCGGGCTGGAGGATGACGTTGACGTTGTCGAGCACCTTGAGCTCGCCGAACGACTTACAGACGTGCGTCGCTTCGATGACCGTCTGCGAAAGTCGCGGAGCCGCGGCGAGCTGCAGGTCGGGCACCTTGGGCCGCTGAAACCCACGCTCGCTGAGCAGCTTGCGCGCGCGATCGATGCGGGCCTTCGACTTGGTGGCGCGGGCCTTGGGGCCCTTGCGCAGCCACGCCACTTCCTGCGCGATCCACATCTGGCGTTTGTGTTCGCCGGTCGACTGGTCTTGCAGCTTCACGAACTTCTGCTCGAGGTACGCCTCGTAGTTCCCGTAGTAGCTGACGAGCCCGCCGGGCTGCTGCTCCGAGACGTGCGGCTCGACCTCGATGATCCGGTCGACGAGGCCGTCGAGGAAGTAGCGATCGTGGGTGACCAGCAGCAGCGCCGACTCACGCGAATCGAGCTCGTCTTGCAGCCACTCCACCGTCTCGGCGTCGAGATGGTTGGTGGGCTCGTCGAACATCAAGAGGTCTGCGTGCGTGAGCAGGGCGCGGGCGATGGCGACGCGCTTCTTCTGACCGCCGGACAGCAGCTCGATGGGCTGATCCCACGTGGCGGGATCGACGCCGAGGCGGTCGAGCAGCTTGCGCGACTCGAAGGCGGTGTCCCAGCCGCCGAGGTGATCGATCTTCTCGACCAGCACCGACAGGCGCTCCAACACCTTCTCGTCGTAGGTGTGCTCGAGCGACTCGGACAGCCGGGCGTGTTCTTCGAGCGCGTCACGCAGCGGCTGCTGGGCGACGCTGAGCTCGGTGGAGGGCGTGGAGCCCGCCGGAAATTCGGGCTCCTGCGCGAGGTGGCTGGTGCGCATGCCACGCTGCACCTGAATGGTGGCCGAGTCGGCCTTCACCTCACCGGTGAGCACCTTCATCAGGGTCGATTTGCCGCAACCGTTCACGCCGACGAGCCCGACACGCTCGCCTTCTTCGATCACCAGCTCGAGGTTGGAAAAGAGGGTCCGGCTGCCGAAGGAAAGGTTCAGGTCAAACGCACGAAGCAACGTCACCCGCGAGCCTGTATCTCCTCAGGGCCCCTCTGTCTCCCTCTCCCCATAGGGGGTGTGATCACCCTGCGAGCTTCTTCCGGGCCGCGTGAACGAGCTGGTCCCGCGCGCCGCCCTTGGCGATGGCCTTCAAGTCACTCATGGGGACCTTCTCGAGCATGCGCATCGCCAGCGGCATCGGGGTCTTCGGGTTGCGCACCAGAGAAGCGGCGACGATCGCGTTGCTGCCCCATTCCCGGTGTTCAGCGATCATCTTGAGCGCGTCGGGAGAGACCATCGGTGACTTCGCCGCGCCCTGAATCTCGTCGAGACCGATGCGCGGGTTCTTCAGCACGAAGATGTGCAGCGATTTGTTCGTGTCGCGAAACAGGGCCATGCGCTCGTCGCGCGTACCGGTGAGCGCGAGCTGCATCTTCTCGTTGACGGTCATCTTCTTGAGCCGTTCAGACAGAGGACCAGGCGGGCCCTTCACTTCCTCTTCTTCCTCTTCTTCTTCCAGGGGGAGCACTTCGGCCTCGAGCACCGGGCTGCCCAGAAGCCTGAGCGCCTCAGGCACGCCGCCGGTGAACATCACCGCCACACCGACGCCGGGGACCACGGCGGCCACGCGTGCCGGAACTTCCGCCGAGCCGCCGCCGATGACGCTGGCCAGGAGCACCACCTCGGCGCCCGCCTCCACGCCGACCAGTGAAGCGCCTCTGACCAGCAGTCCGCCCCGAGCGATCTCTGCGGTGAAGGTCGTCAGGTATTCTTCAGGTGAAGCCCACGACACGCTCAGCGCGAGTGCAGCCATGCCGTAAAGCTAGCAAAGTAGCCCTCTGGCGACTCACCGACTGCGAACGAGCACCGTCTTGCCGGCGACTTCCTTGAGCGGCTGCTCGAGCTCAGCCGTGCAGAACAACCGCCGTTCGCGAGCGAGCTGCTTGCCCTTCACCTTCAGCTCTTCACCCACCCAGGGGTCGAGCAATGACGTGCGCGCCACGTCGACACCGAGGCGCTCCAACTGAACGGAGAGCACCGCGCTGTTCGCCTCTTTCACCACGCTGCGCAGCGCGCGGACGTCGACGGGCAGCTCGGCGGGTGCAGGCCACAGGCCCGAGACGAACGGGCCGAACTGGCCCCGCAACACCTCCACCACCTCGAGTCCTGCGACTTGCTCGAGCACCCGGTGCGCCGACGAGGCGCTGTCGTCACACGCCCGCAGCAGCCTCTTTTCGAACGAGTCGGAGCACCGCGCCAGCTGATCCTTCCCCAACACGATGTTCGCGCCGCTCTCCTGATCCACCACGATGGTGAAGCGCACGGCGTACCGCTCGAGGCGCTCATGCGTCAGCACGAACCGGTTCACCTTGCCCCTGGTCATCAGCCGCACCTGCGTCTGTGACACGGGGGGAAGCTCGAGCGCCGCCAGCGCCATCGAGAAGGCGCGCGACTCCTTGAGGGGCTGCTTGCGGTGCGTCTTGAAGAACTCGCGCGCGACGAACTGCAACCGGTGCAGCTTCGTCAGCGCCTTCACCGTGGGCAGGCCGCTGACGTCCGAGCGCTCCACCACGAGCGGGCGCTTGCTCTCTCGGCCGAGCAGCTCGAGCAGCGAGCGCCACTTCACCGCGTCGGGAAACTGATTTCCCAGGCGCGCGACCTCGAGGAGCTTGAGGAGCTCCGACCGCCAGGCATCCTGAATCACCGGCCGACCATAAGCCGATCCAGGTCCTACGCCACCGCTCTGCGCCACCCGGCCACCGCGGCCACCAGCGCGATCAACCCGAGGTGCTCGAGCCTCACCGCCTCGGCGAGCATCGCCCAGGGCCCCTTGAAGTACCGATGCCCGCCGCGCGCCCGCGTGAGCACCGCGCTCTCGACCTCCGTGCCCCGAATCGCCTTGACCGTCAGCTGCTCAGACGCGGCGGCGGTACCGAAGAGATCGGTCTCGAGCCGCAGCGCCTCGGGCGTGACCGCAAAGCGCGCCTTGAGCATCACCAACAACGTCGGCGCACCCGCGACGCTCGCCTCAGAACGTTCATCGTGTTCTGCGCGCACCAACACCAGCTCGAGCGTGCCGGGCTGCTCACCGTCGAACAGGCGATACCGCGTGCCCACCTGCGCGTTCAGCGCGGCCTCGTGCAGCGCGACTTCCCCATCGGACAAGCGCCCATCACCATCGTCGTCCACCCCGGTGAACGCAGAGGCTGGCAGCGCCACCACCGCGAACACCGAGTCGTCGACGACGTTCAACGTGCCCTGCTGCGCCGGCATCATGTGAGCGAGGACCGACGTGCTCAGCAGCAACGCGGTGATCATCAGCGCGTGCCCTTCAGGCAGCGCTGGATGAACGGGAACGTGTCGGTGATGTAGTAGTGATACGTGCCGCCCGGAAACTCTGGGGTCACGCCCGTGCGCCCGTTGCACTCGTCGAGATCGCCCGAGCCCGCGACGTACTCGTAATCTTGCGTGAAGGTGCCCATCGGGAACGTGGTGGTCGACGGCCTGTTCGCGTCGGGGCTCGCCTTCTTCTGCCAGCTCGAGGTGAGCGCGCGCACCGTCGAGGTGGCGTCGGTCGAGACGTCGAAGCCGAAGCGCGCGTAGATGGGAAAGCCGTCCGTCGCGAAGCCGACCAGCGTCACCTTGCCAGCGCCGCCTCCGACGCGGGTGACGTAGCCCTCGGGCATGCCGTGGTAGTGGTACTGACCGTTGGGCTGCACGTGGGCGTTGTTCTCGTCGGTGCCGAAGACGAACGCGCCGCCGATGGCCTCGAGCTTCCAGGGGTCTCGCCCCATGATCGCCACGCAACCGCCGCCCATCATCGTGGAGGTCGCGGTGTTGGTGCAGCTGCCGTCGGTCGCGGGGTCGAGCTTGACCGAGTTGAGGACGAAGCCGGGCGTGCGCGTCGCGGTGCCCGCCGGCGCGACGATCGCGGGCGCGAGGGGGAAGCTCGCCGAGAGGTTCTGCGCCGAGATGGGCGTGGCGAAGTTGCCCCCGACGACCGGGTGATCAGGAATGCCGTTGCCCGTCATCGTGCGCGCGGTCGAGGTGCAGCTCCAGGCAGAGGTGCTCTGCGCGTTGACCTTCGTGCTGCTGTTGAACGCGCTGTAGCTCAACGAACAGGCCACGCCGGCATCGGTGACGAGGGTGCCGCTGTCGATGTCCGGCGTTCCTCCGTCGCTCGTCGGCAGGGGGCCGCACGCGACGAGGAGACTGGCGAGCACAGCGGGTGCGATTCGACGCGGGCAGGGCTTGAGCATGCAACACAGCCAAGCAATTCGCTGGCCGTCTCACCACCCTGCGAACGACGGAGCCCCGGCGCTGCGGAAAGCGCAGCCGGGGTGCGGATTCCGCAGTCGCCACGCGCGCCCCACGCCGGGCCCCTCAGCGCGCACGCGAAGTGCACTGATGCGCCTACACTCCCGGACGACTCGTGGCGCGCACCCTTTCTGCTCAGTGGATCATCGTCGCGGTGCCCGGGCTGGGCGCGCTGGCCATGTTCGCGGTGCTGGCCTTCGGCTGGGTGCAGACGCGCCGCTCGGCCGAGCTGCTGCTGCGTGGGGAAGCCGACTTGATGCTCGAGCAGTCGAGCCGATTTCTGCGTGAGTCAGAGGGCCCTCCGACCGAAGCGCTGCTGCGAGAGCTGGTCGAACGCGAACGCGACCGCGGCCTGACCTTCGTCGCGATGCTGCGGCCTGAAGGGAGCGTCATCGCCGCTTCTGAAGCCGCGCCGCCGGAGCTGGGGCAGGCGCTTCAAGGGGCGCCCGGTGACGCGCGGATCATCTCGGGTCAGGGCTGGGTGAGGTCGCGGCCGTTGCCGAGGCGGCCCCCGCCGGGCGGGCCTGGGGGGCCGACGCTCGTGGTGCGCTTCGAGCCGAAGTGGGTCACGCAGGTGCAGCGCTCGGCCCGCGCCACGCTGCTGGCGGGCGTGCTGGGCGCGCTCGGGTTGCTGGCCTTGAGCCTGTTCTCGCGGCGGCTGCTGCGCTCGCGTGATGAGGCGCTGCTCGAGCTCTCGCAAGAGCGGCGGCTCGCCAGCCTCGGCACCATGTCGGCCGTGGTCGCCCACGAGCTGCGCAACCCCCTCGCCACGCTCAAGGGTCACGCGCAGTTGTTGGTCGAGTTCCTCGCGGCGCAGCCCAGGGAACAGGCCCAGGCGCAGTTGGTGGTCGACTCAGCGTGGCGGTTGGAGCGGCTGAGCACCAGCCTGCTCGAGCTCGCGCGCACCGGCTCGGTCGCGCGCGAAGAGAGCTCACCGGTCGAGCTGGTGCGGGCCGCGGTGTCGACCTTCGATGCGGCAGCGACGCAGCTCGAGGTGAACGCGGCGCCGCAGCACTGGTCGTTGGACCCGGTGCGCTTTCAGCAGGTGATCATCAACCTCGTCGAGAACGGGCTGCAGGCCGCGCCGGGCAAGCCCGTGGTGGTGCGCGTGGGCGGTGAACGCGGACGGTTGATCATCGAGGTGAACGATCGAGGCCCGGGCGTTCCCCTCGCCGAACGCGAGCGCATCTTCGAAGCGTTCGTCACGAACAAGGTGAAGGGAATCGGCCTGGGGCTGGCGCTGGCGCGGCAGGTGGTGGCGCTTCATGGCGGCACGCTCGCCGTGAGCGACGCACCCGGGGGCGGGGCGTGCTTCCGGGTCGAGCTCCCTCGCGGGTGACCGGCGCGCGAAGTGCAGTGACTGGCTCCATGACCAAAACCACCCTCGCCGCGCTCGTCTTCGTCGCCTTCACCGCCTTCGCGCAGCGCCCTCCGAAGGAGGCCGTCGTCGCGTGCGAAGGCAAGGCCGCCGGAGCGGCATGCCAGTTCAGCCACGAGCAGCGCGAGCTGACGGGCACCTGCTTCTCGCCGTCGGAAGACAAGCCGCTCGCCTGCCGCCCCGCCAACGCGCCTCCGCCGAAGCAACCGGGCCCCTGAGCGGTAGAGTCGCTTCATGGCGCGTCTGTTGGTCGTCGATGACGAAGCGGGGCTCAGGTCTTTCTTCGAGGCCGCGCTCACGAGCGCAGGTCACCACGTCACGCTCGCCGTCGATGGGGCTGATGCGCTTCGCAAGCTCGAGCGCACGGGGTTCGAGCTGGTGCTCACCGACCTGCGGATGCCCGGTGTCAGCGGGCTTTCGGTGCTCGAGCATGTTCGCGCCGAACACCCGGGCACACAGGTGATCGTGATCACCGCGTTCGGCACCGTCGAGGCGGCGGTCGAAGCGATGAAGGCCGGCGCCTTCGACTTTCTGCAGAAGCCGGTCGAGAGCCCCAACGCGCTGCGACTCCTGGTCGCCCGCGCGCTGGAAAATCGCGCGCTGGTCGACTTTCGCGAGAGCGTCACGCGTCAGGCGGGCGATTCCCCAAGGCTCACCTGGGGCGCGAAGTCGATGAGCCCCGTGGTGGCGGCGCTCAACAAGGTCGCGCGCACCGACGCGAACGTGCTGCTGCTGGGCGAGAGCGGCGTGGGGAAAGAGGTCGCTGCGCGCGCGGTGCATCAGCAGAGCCTTCGGGCGAGCGGGCCCTTCGTGGCGCTCAACTGCGCGTCGCTTTCCGAGTCGTTGCTCGAGAGCGAGCTCTTCGGTCACGAGAAGGGCGCCTTCACCGGAGCCGTCGCGCAACGCCGGGGCCGCATCGAACACGCGGCCGGTGGCACCTTCTTTCTCGACGAAGTCGGTGAGCTGCGGCTCGAGCTGCAGGCCCGGTTGCTGCGGGTGCTCGAAGAGAAGACCTTCGAGCGCGTCGGCGGCAACCGCACGCTCGAAGCCGAGGTGCGTTGGGTGGCCGCGACCAACTGCGAGCTGCTGGAAATGGTGGGCGACGGCAGCTTCCGCGAAGACCTCTACCACCGGCTGGCCACCTTCCCGGTGCAGCTGCCCCCCTTGAGAGAGCGGCGCGAAGACATTCTTCCGCTGGCCGAGGTGCTGCTGAGGGAAGTCTGCCTCGAGCTCAAGCGGCCCCCGCTGGCGCTCTCCCCGTTGGCGCAGACCGCGCTGGTGGGCGCCGCGTGGCCCGGCAACATTCGCGAGCTGCGCAACGTGCTCGAACGCGCCGCGATTCTCTGCGACGGGAGGGTGATCGACCACGTCGAGCTGCCTGCGCATGCGAAGTCCACCTCGGCTTCGAGCTCGCTGGCGCTCGAAGAACTCGAACGCGACGCCATTGTCCGCGCCCTGGCCGCCACGCAGGGCAATCGCCGCCGGGCTGCACAGGCCCTCGGCATCGGGCTGCGCACGCTCTACGAGAAGCTCAAACATCACGCTCTTTGAGGCGTTCTTCGCGCTCGTGAGGCACGCCGGGCTCGCGCCCCTTGACCTCAGCGCCACGACACCCCTATTGCCCCACACGACTCACCCCGGGAGAGCCACCACATGCGTTCGTCGGTAATCGCGCTTCTGGCGCTCATGCCTGCCTTGTCTTTGGGTCAGGTCGTCATCAACCCCACCGGGGGCACCGGCACCACTGACGGCATTCGCCTCACCATCGGCAACACGGGCCAACTGCAGGTGCTGCGCAACGGCACGGGCCAGCTCTACAACCCGGCGCTCTCCGCTGGGGCTGCGACCAACAACAGCATGACCAACGGCATCTTCCTCGCCGTGGGCAACACCGTCGCGGGGCCGAAGAACTTCGCCACCGTCGCGAGCACCGGCGTCACGCTCCAGGAGTGGACGCCCATCTCGAACACCTTCACGCCCCAGGGCAGCGGCGGCACCGCGACGACCGTGCTGCGCGCCACCGTGGCCGCGCGCAACTACGACCTCACCGTCACGTGGACCTACACCTTCCCCAACGACTTCGTGATCATCACGCACTCGCTGGTGATCCCCTCGGGGAACACCTCGACGGTGCGGCTGTACCACGTGGCTGACGCCTTCCTCGGCGGCGACGACTTCGGCCCCAGCTTCTTCTCGCTCGGCCCCCCCGCGCTGGTCGGTGGCTACCGGCCCGCCAGCAACATCGTCGAGGCCTGGCGCTACCGCAGCGGCATCACGTGGACGGGTTATTTCGCCGGCTTCTACGCGTGCCTGTTCGACGCGGTGGACTGCCCGGTGGGCCAGACGAACTCGGTCAACGCCGCGGGCACCTTCACCAACTACGTCGAGCCCACCACCGTCGACAACTCGTTCGGCATCATGTGGAACTTCGGGTCGATGCCGGGCACGTACAGCTCGCTCAACGATCTGACGTTCTATTCTTTCCAGCCTCAGCTCTCGAAGAAGTTCGGCACCACCGCGCTCACCTCGGGCATGTCGACCACGCTGACCTTCACCATCGACAACGTGCCGGGCGCGCTGCCGCAGACGAACCTGGGCTTCACCGACACCTTCCCCGCTGGCCTGGTCATGGCGAACAACACGGTGACCAACACCTGCGGCGGCGCGGTCACCACCTCGACGGGCGGGGTCATCGCCGCGGGCAGCAACTCGGTGAGGCTGGCCAGTGGCGGCTTCGCGTCGGGTGGCTCGCGTTGCACCATCGTCGTCAACGTCACCAGCAGCACGGCCGGCGCGTACGTGAACGGCGAGAACAACATCTCTGGGCTGTCGGTGCTGGAGAACCAGGTCACCGCGCAGACGCTCTCCGTCGTCATCGGCGCGCCCATCGTCACGCTCGACGCACCGGGCACCATCAACAGCGGCAACGCCACCGCCTACCGCGTCTCGGGCACCTGCCAGGACACCAACGGCGTCGTCACCGTGCGCGTGGGAACGCTGACCACCAGCACGCCGTGCTCGATGAATCGCTTCACCACCACGCTGTCCGTCAGCGCGTTGCCTGACAGCACGAGCGTGAGCGTTTCCGCAGCGCAGACCAACGGCGCGGGCACGGGCTCGGGTTCGTCCGTCACCGTGAAGGACACCGTCTCACCCGGCGTGCCGGCCTTCACCATGCCGACCGCAGGCGAGTTCACCAACGACGGCACACCGACCATCGCGGGCACCGGGGAAGTCGGCGCCACCGTGCGCGTCTTCGCCGGCACCACTGAGGTCTGCAGCACCATCGTTCCCGCCTCAGGCAACTGGAGCTGCACCTCGAGCCTGCTGGTCGACGACGTCTACTCGTTGACCGCGCGCGCGACGGACCCCGCGGGCAACAGCGGCACCACGTCGCCTGGCCGCACCATCACCATCGACACCACCCCTCCGCCGGCGCCGATCATCAGCAACCCCGCCGCGGGCGCGACCGTCGCGCCGCTGCCCGCGGTGTCGGGCACGTCCGAGCCGCTCGCGACCGTCCTGGTCTTCGAAGGCAGCACGCAGCTGTGCAGCACGCCGGCCGACGCATCAGGCCAGTGGAGCTGCCCCACCTCGCTGGGTACCGGAGCGCACACCATCATCGCGCGGCAGATCGATCGCGCGAACAACACGGGCGTCAATTCGCCCGGCCGCACCTTCACCGTGGCCAACGTGCCCACCGTCACCCTCGACACACCGGGGCCGATCAACGCGGCGAACGTCACGTCGGTCGCGGTGGCGGGCAACTGCACCACCGCCGCGGGCATCGTCACCGTGCGCGTGGGCACCGTGCAGGTCACTACCACCTGCATCGCGGGCCGCTTCTCGGCTTCCGTCAACGCGTCGGCGCTGCTCGATGGGCCGGCCGTCGTGCTCACCGCGCAGCAGACCAACGTCACCGGCACCGGCACCGACACGCGCAGCACCGTGAAGGACACCGTCGCGCCCACCACGCCCACCATCGTGGCCCCCGCTGAGATGTCGTTCAGCAACACCACCACGCCGACCTTTACCGGCACCGGCGAGCCCGGCAGCACCGTGCGCGTCAGCCGCGGCGGCGTCGAGCTGTGCAGCACCATCGTTCCCACCTCGGGCCAGTGGGCCTGCACCTCGTCGGGCCTGCTCCCCGGCGTGGTGGTGGTGACCGTGCGCTCCACCGATGCCGCCGACAACGCGTCGGGCGTCTCGCCGCAGCGCACCTTCACCATCGACACGCAGGCGCCCGTTCAGCCCATCATCTCGACGCCCACCATGGGTGCTTCGGTCGCGCCCTCGCCGATGCTCACAGGGACCGCCGAGCCGTTCGCGGTGGTCAGCGTGTTCGAAGGCGCAGCCCTGGTGTGCTCGGTGGTCGCTGACGGAACCGGCTCGTGGACGTGCAACACCGTGCTCGGCTCGGGCCCGCACACGGTGATCGCCCGCCAGGTGGATCGCGCTGGCAACGTGTCCGTCGACTCGTCTGCGCGCAGCTTCGAGGTGCAGGGGCTGCCCAACGTGTTGCTCAACACGCCGCTCGACATCAACTCGGCCAACACCGGGAACTACGTCGTCACCGGCGCGTGCACGCAGAACGCGGGTGACGTGACGGTGAGTGTCGGTCTCATCTCGCAGGTGGCGCCGTGCGCGGGCGGCATGTTCAGCGCGACCATCGACGTTCGGGCGTTGCCTGATGGAACGATGGTGACGGTGCGCGCGGCGCAGACCACGGCGGCGGGCACGGGCTCGGACACGCGGGTGGTTCGCAAGGACGCCACGGCCCCCATGGGCACGTCGATTTCTTCGCCTCCGCAGGGCACTGTCACCACCAACAACACCCCGCCCATCAGCGGCATCGCCGAGCCGGGCGCGACGGTGACCATCTACGTGAATGGCAACGAGGTCGGCACCGCGGTGGCCAACACCATGGGCGTGTGGACGTTCACGCCGCCCACGCCCATCGCCGATGGCGTCTTCGTCATCAGCGTCACCGCGAGAGATCAGGCCGGTAACCTGGGGCCGGTCATCACGGGGCCGACGTTCACCATCGACAGCCTGGCGCCCCCCGCCCCCGTCATCATCACGCCCGCGGGCAACTCGCAGGTCGATGTCGATAGACCGCTCGTCATCTCGGGCGGCGGCGCTGAACGGGGAACGACGGTCACCGTGTACATCGATGGACGCGAGGTCGGTACGGCGGTCGCCGATGACGCGGGCCGGTTCTCGGTGACGGTCGACCCGGCCACCATCGGTCAGGGCCCTCACGTGGTGACGGCCGATGCGCGTGATGCAGCGGGGAACACCAGCCCGAAGTCGGCGCCGGTGGATTTCAGCATTCGCAACGCCGATGCGCGCTTCGCGGGTCAGGGCGTCATTGGGTGCAGCAGTGTGGGCGGGGTCGAGGTGTTGGCCTTGCTCGCGCTGCTCGGCATTCGGCGCCGTCGTGAGGTGCGGTTGTGAGACGTTCGACCCTCACCCCGACCCTCTCCCGAAGGGAGAGGGGGCTCATTGCTGCACTGTTCGTGGCGAGCTCAGCGTTTGCGCAGCAGGCCCAGCCGCTCCCCTCGTTCTCGCTCTCGCGTTTCACGCTCAACGACGGTGGCCGCGGTGGTTTGGCTGCCGCGACCGGCGATACCCTGCCGCTGCACCGCTTCCGCGCGACGCTGGGCATTCACTACGAGAACAACCCGCTGGTGTACTACCGCGACTCGACCCGGGTCGGCGCGCTGGTGGCGCACCGGGCGCAGCTGCACCTGGGCCTGGGCTTCGGCATCACCTCGTGGCTGCAGGTCACCGCCGAGCTGCCCATGGTCATCGCGCAGACCGGCGACGATCTCACGCAGTCTGCGGGCACGGTGGCGCCCGATGGTTTTGGTCTGGGGTCCACGCGGCTCGCGGTGCGCGCAGGTTTTCTCTCGCAGGGTGCAGGTGGCATCAAGGCCGACGCGCCGCTCGATCTCGCGCTGCAGCTGGGCCTCTCGCTGCCCTTCGGCGTGGGCAACGCGCTCAACATCGAGAGCGGCTGGAACTTCGTGCCGCAGCTCTCCGCGGGCGCGAACGTGGGCGCCGTGCGGCTCGGCGGTGAAGTGTCCGTCCTCATCCGCCCTCCGACCGTGCTCACCCAGAACAGCATTCGTGACACCGTCGGCTCACAGCTGGGCATTCGCGCGCTCGTCTCGAGCACTGGAGACGGCGCTCGCTTCGAGGGCTCCTTTCACTCGCTCATTCCCATCGAAGGCGGCGCGCCCCCGGGGTTCGAGCTGCTCGGTGGCGTTCGCGTACCGATCGGCCCCATCGAGTTGTTCGCGCTGGGTGGTCCTGGCTTCGGCAGCCTGCCGGGCACGCCGACCTTCCGGGTGTTCGCCGGCATCGGTCTCAAGCCCCAGGCTGACAAGTGCGAGGCGGGCTCGCAGCACACGCCCGCCGATTGCCCCGAGCTCGACGACGATCGCGACGGCTTGAAGAACCGCGTCGATCGCTGCCCCCTCGAGCCGGAAGACAAGGATCAGTTCGAAGACGACGACGGCTGCATCGATCCCGACAACGATCGCGATCGCATCATCGACTCCGAAGACCAGTGCCCGATCGAGCCCGGCCCGAAGTCGAACAACGGCTGCCCGATTCGCATTCGCGACAACGACAACGACGGCACGCCTGATCTCCAGGACAAGTGCCCCACCGTGCCCGGCCCGAAGAACCGCGACGGCTGCCCCATCAAGGACGGCGATCTCGACGGCGTGGAAGACGAAGTCGACGCGTGCCCGACCGAGCCGGGGCCCAAAGAGCGCAAGGGCTGCCCTCTGAAGGACAGGGACGCAGACACGGTCGAAGACGCCCGCGACAACTGCCCGGACGTGAAGGGCCTGGTCGAGAACGCCGGCTGTCCCGCGGCCGAGCGTCAGCTGGTGATCATCACCGCAGACAAGCTGGTCATCTCGGACAAGGTCTTCTTCGCGACCGCGAAGGCCACGATTCTTCCGGTCTCGTTCGGGTTGCTCAACCAGGTCGCCTCGGTGCTCCGTTCACACCCCGAGATCGCCCTGATCACCGTCGAGGGCCACACCGATGACAAGGGCAGCGCGAAGCTGAACCGCAAGCTGTCACTGGCCCGCGCGAAGTCGGTCAAGGCGTACCTCGAGCATCAGGGCATCGACGCGAGCCGGCTCAACGCGCTCGGCTTCGGGCCGGATCGCCCCGCCGACGACAACAAGACCGAAGCGGGCCGCGCGAACAACCGGCGCGTCGAGTTCATCATCGAGCACTGATTCGACGCCCTCTCCCCAACCCTCTTCCGAAGAGGCTGGTGGAATAGGGCAGCCACCGTTCCCCCCGACCGTGATCCGTGGCCTGTTTCCGAGAAGGCTCTAAGTGATCGAAGTTCCGGACCTTTTTCGAGCGTCGAAATATTGCTGGGTGAAGAGGATCCGCTGCGCGC
>JBKJSE010000104.1:0-9849 GCA_046595925.1 Archangium sp.
CGCGAGCACGTGGAACAAGGTCAGCGGCTCACCCAGATAGCCGACCGTCGCCAACGCGAGACCTGAAGCCACTGCAGTCGGCAACAGCGCTCGCCACGCCCGGCCGCGAAATCGAGCGAACAAGGCGATGAAGATGACGGTGTAGCCAGCGAGCAGCAGCTCAGTCATGCCCACGCGCCAGCGCCTCATCAGCGAGGACAAGTCAGCAGTGCGATCGACGAAGCGCACGCCGGGCAGCGAGGACAACGCGCCCAGTTCATCGAGCCGCTCCCGCTGCGGAGCGTGCACCAGGACCACGCTCGCATCCTTCATCCACAGGGGCCGCAACGCTTCGCCCACCGAGGTCGCGAGCAGCGTGTCGACCGTGAGCAGTGAAGACTCGACGCGAGGACCCGGAGCGTCATCGAGTTCATCAGCGAGCCGCGTGAGCACGGCGTCACGGGTGCGCGTGAAGACCGCGCGTTGTTCTTCCTGCCGTCGCGGTGAAGGTACCCACGAAGAGACTGCCTCGTAGCCGCTGAGCACCCCGCTCTTCGTGAGTTCACGAAGCTTCGCGGTGAGCGCCTCTTCATGCTCGAGGCGTTGCGCTTCGTCGTCGCCGCGCACGACGAAGAACTGCGCGGGACTGGGTAAACCAATCTGCGCAGAGATGATGCGCTGCGCGTCGATCAACGCGGGAGGACTCGCCTGCAACGCGCGGATGTCATCGAGCGCCTTGAGCCGCGAGAGACCGACGCCCGTGATGATCGTGGTGATGAGCACGCCGACCGCCAACGCCTTCAACGACAGCGACGGCCACTTCGATCGCGTGGCGGCCCAGGCCGCTGCGAAGCGAGTGGGCTTCACCTCTCCGCGATCCAGATGAGGGAACCAGGCCAGCACCGTGAGAAAAGCGCCAGCCAGGCCGCCCGACGAGAACACCGCGACCTGCCGCAGCCCCGGCATGGGAGCTACCGCCAGCATCACGTAGCCCGCCACGCTGGTGAGCATCGCGAGGAAGAGGCCCGGCGTGAGGTGACGCAGCAGCTCGCGGCGATCACGCGTCGGCTGTGCTTGCCGGGAAGCGAAGTAGTGAATGCCGTAGTCCTCGGCGACGCCGACCAGACCTGCTCCGAAGACGAGCGTCATCAGGTGCACCTTGCCGAAGATCAGCACGCACACCGACAAGCCCGTCGCCACGCCCATGCCCACCGAGAGCACCACCAGCAACAGCGGCCGAGGCGAGCGGAACGCGAAGAACATGATCACCAGGATCGCGGCGAGTGAGCCGAAGCCCACCGTGCTCACTTCAGCGTTCGCCTGCACCGCAGCGGCTTCCGCGAAGAGCGGGACGCCCCCGGCCAGCACCTTCACGTTCGCCGGCAGCCCCGCCTTCGCGAGGTCGATCGCCGTGGCGAGGTGCGCAATTCCGTCGAGGGCAAAGGCGGCTCCGACCAGCTGATAGCGGAGCAGCACAGAGCCCTCGACGACCAGGTGATTGCCCCTGGGCCGCACCTTCGTCGACTGCGCACGCTCCCGCAGGAACTCGGGAAAGAGCTGGAGCGGATCATCGCGGAACTCTCCCAGCCGCTGCGACATCGGCTGCTGCAACTGCATGAGCGCGAGCTGCTCGAGGTCTTCCGGTGCGGCGTTGGCCAGGCGGCTCAGCTGACTCGACGTCAGCAGCCGATCACGAAAAGGGAGCAGGTCATCGAGCGCGGAAAGATCCGACTTCGGTCCCGGGAGCGGCTTGAGCGTCTCGAGCTTGAGCGCCGCAGCAAACTGATCCGCCGCCGCCATCGAGTCGGCTTCGGTCGGGCCGGTGATCAGAATCACCACCGAACGCGACGCCGCGTCAGAGAGGTGCTGCAGCACTTCATCCGCCGCCTGGTCCCGCTGATCACTCGGAAGGAGCGAGAGCAGATCAGTCTCGACCTTGAGGCCGCCGGTCCACAGGTGCACGTGGTGCGCGAGGATCAGTGCGGCGAGCACCGTCCAGACGATCGACAGCGCTCTCAGGGCTTCGCCTCAGGCACGAGCGTGATGCGGGTCGAGTCGCCGTTCGGCTCCTTCAGCAACACCGAGCGCACCGAACGGTCGCCTTCGAGGGCGATGCTCGCGAACACCTTCTTGAGTCCGTCCGACTTCGGCTGCAGCGAGATGGACCAGGAATCCACGCCGACTTCTCCGGTGGCGACGAACTGCGACTCGAGCGCCGCGAGATCGCCTGCGAGCAGGGAGAACAGCAACTGGGTAATCATCCGCACGGTGGGCTCGGTCTTCGCGTCGAGCCGGAACACCTCGGTGGCGCCCTGCTTCGAGGAGATCTCGTCGGCCTTCACGCTCAGCTCGGAAGGGAACGGCTTGAGCGTGTTCCACTGCACGCCCTCACCCTTCGTCACCACGTAGCTGCCGCTCGACTTGAGCGGTCGCTTGAAGCCCTTGACCTGCTTGCTCTGCTCGAAGGTGCCGCGCTGCACGGCCGCGTCACTGAGCTTCGACTTGACCTGCGTGGCGAGCTCACCGGGCGCCACCGCCAGGAGGATCAACACGAGCGCGCTCACGGGGAGACGCCCAGGCGTTCCCAGAGGATCTTCGGACACACGTATTGGAGCTCCATGGTCTTCGCGTCCACCGCCACTTGAAGCGTGTAGCCCTTGGTCACCTTGTCACCCGAAATGCCGCTCGTGATGACGTACTCGACGCGGAGCCTGCTCTCGAATTCGGTGATCTCTGCACGGACCTTGAGCGGCTGGTGCAACGTGGCGGGTTTCACGTACTTGACGCGCAGATCGACCACCGGCCAGATGTAGCCTGACTCGCGCATCTGCTCGTAGTCGTAGTTGAACTTCTGCATCAGCGCGGTGCGCGCGAGCTCGAAGTAGCGCACGTAGTTGCCGTGCCAGACGACCGCCATCGGGTCGAGATCGTAGAAGGCCGGGCGGACCTCGATTTCGTGAAACAGCTCAGGCACGGGGCGGCTCCCAGAAGGGGAAGAAGTTGAACCAGTCGTACGGCGATTCACGGCACAGCTGTTCGAGTTTCTGGGCGTAACGCTGGACGTATTCAGCCGCCGCCTGCTCCCGTTTGCCGCGCGGCAGCTCGACGCGATCGGCCAGCTTGTCGAAGCGAACGCGGTAGCTCGCTCCTTCACGCAGCACGGAGAAGAGGATCACCGGGCACTTGAGCGCTGATGCAAGCACCCACGGGCCGATGGGAAACCACGCGGTGCCACCGAGGAACTGCGCGGGCACGGTACGCCCGCTCGCGTCTGAGAGCGGCACGCGATCGGCGGTGATGACGACGAATTCTCCGGCGTCGACCTTCTGAGCCAGCATCGCGGCCGTCGCAGGTGAGAAGTCAGTCACCTGAATGAGCGAGACCTGCGTGTCCGGGGAGAGCTTCTTCAACACCGAGTTGAACTGCTCGGCGTTGCGCGTGTGCACCAGCACGTTGAGCTTCGGGCCGTGCTTTCGACCTGCAGCCAGGCGGCACACCTCGAGGCAGCCCATGTGCGCGGTGACCAGCACCCCGCCCTGTTTGGCTTCCATCAGCTCGAACATCAGCTCGCGCCCGGTGAACACGAGCTTCTCGAACGGGTAGCGGCCGCTCACCGCGATCGCCTTGTCGACCATCGACTCAGCGAAGGCGCCGATGTGCCGGTAGGTGGTGCCGAAGCCGGCCGTGATGCCCAGGCGTCCCAGGTATTCCTGCGACGAGCGGCGCGCGAGCTTGTGGCGCAGCACGTAGAAGATCAGCACCGGCGCCAGCACCACGCGGAAGGGCCAACGACCGAGGAAACGATCGACGAAGTACATGAACCACGTGCCGAACGCGAAACCCGCTTCGGCCACGTTGCCCCAGTGCGTCGTGCGCCCTTCGCTCATTTTCCGAAAGCCCCTCGACGGGCTCGGGACCACAGCAACCACGGGAGGCGGATGAGCATCCCGAAGAACAACCGCGTGTGCATTCCGGTGATGCGAACGTTGTCCCAGAGCACGTCGAAGTGGCTCACGCCGTCGGTGGGGTACGTCACGTGCGTGGGCAGGTTGATGACTTGAGCGCCCTGCCAGACCATGCGCACCGCGATCTCCGGGTCGAAGTCCATGCGCTTGCCGATCGACGGCACGATCGCCGCGAGGGTGCGCGGTACCGGGTAGACCCGGAAGCCGCACATCGAGTCGTTGATCGCGAAGGACAGCGTGTTGATCCACACCCAGATGTGCGTGAGGTAGCGGCCGTAGAGGCGGCCCTTCGGCACCGACGCGTCGTACACGGGCTGGCCGGTGATCAGCGCCTCGGGGTGCGCTACGGCCTGCTCGAGGAACTTCGGGAGATCGACGAGGTCGTGCTGACCGTCAGCGTCGATCTGCACGGCGTGCGTGAAGCCCAGGCGGTGCGCTTCCTGAAGGCCTGACATCACCGCTGCACCTTTGCCGCCGTTCTGCGTGCGACGGTACAGGCTCACCTCGGGCGGCTTGACCAACGCGTCGAGTGCCGCGGCGCAGGAAGGCTTGCTGCCGTCGTCGACCAGCAACACCGGCACGCCGCGCGCGAGCACGGCCTCGACCACCGCGCCGATCGCGTGCTCGTGGTTGTACACGGGGATCATCACCACGACCTTCATGACGACATCACCACGCGGCCGCTCGAGTAGCTCGCCGTCTCAGAGGTGTACTTGAAGGTGAGCGTCGACTTCTCGGGGTTCCAGTCGAGCACCAGCTTCACTTCGTGCGCCGGCATCATCAGCGCCTGGAACTTGAGCACTTCGAGGCGCACCAGGTGGCCGGTGAACTTGAACGCCTCGCGGCCCCAGTTGATGGCCCAGTCGAGCTGCGCGACTCCGGGCACCACGGCGGCTTCCACGAAGTGACCCTCGAGCACCTTCAGGTCGGTGCCGATGGTCATCTCGAGCACTGCGTGAATCGGCGTGTGGTCTGACCAGACGGTTTCGGGGCGCATGGGGCGGTCGAGGAAGAGCGCGAGCAAGGAGGCTTCGGTGACTTTGCCCTGCTCGTTGAGCGGTAACGCGTCGACGAAGCGGAACTTGCGGGGTATGGCCACGCGCTCCACCACGCCTTCGAGCGCAGCCTTGAGCTGGTCGAGCAGGTGTTTGCGGTCGAGCGCGCGCCCAGAGGCAGAGAGCACGGCGGCGAGGCCCAGCGTGACGCGGGCCCCCTGCACCACCACGGCGCGCGCTTCGGTGACCAGGCCGGTGTTGATGACGGTGCGCTCGAGCAGCTCGAGCGAGACGCGCTTCTCTTCGATCTTCGCGATGCGATCGGCGCGGCCCAGCAACGTGAAGGTCGAGCCCGTCAGCCAGATGCGATCAGCGGTGGTGAGCCAGGCTTCTGGCTCGGCGAGGTGCGGGCTCTTGAGCTCGAGCGTGCCGTCGGCCGATTGGCGAAACTGCACTCCGGCCAGCGCGCGCCAGCTCGACCTCGTGCCTTCGCGCCACGCGATGCCACCGGTCTCAGAGCTGCCGAAGATCTCGATGGGTTGCTGGCCGAGCACCGCCATCGCCTTCTGTGCGCCTTCTTCCGGGAGCGCACCACCCGAGGAGAAGACCGCTTTCAATTGCGTCTTCCACGAGGGCACGTCGGGCAGACGCTTGAGGTGCGCGGGGCTGGAAATCAACACGCAGGGGTTGGGCGCGAGGAACTGCTCCAGCTCTTCGGGGTATTCCAGGCGGCGCGGCGTGAGCGTGCGGCCGGTCAGCGTGGGCCAGAGCACCGAGAAGAGCAGGCCGTAGATGTGCTGGTGCGAGACCGTCGAGAAGAGGCTGACGTCTTTTCCGATCCGCGCGCCGAAGGTCGCTTCGAGCGTGGCCACTTCGTCGAAGAGCTGGCGGAGCTTCTTGGGGATCGCGGTGGGTGCTCCGGTGGAGCCCGAGGTGAAGACGATCAGCCCTTCGGCTTCCCGATCAGGCTCTGTCCAGGGCTCGGTCGAAGGCCTGCCCGGCCGCAGCGTTTCGGTACCGGGGAACTCGCCGACCCAGGCGTCGACGTGGGGCTCGAGTGCTTTCAGCGTCGCTGGGAGTACGTCGCCGGGGAGGACGACGGTCTTGCGCTCGGCCCAGGCGGCGAAGAGGGCGGCGGTGAAGTCGGGGCGATCGTCGAGGTAGAGCGCGATGCGCTTCGCGGGGGTCGCGCTGAAGGTGTGGCGCCAGGCCTGGGCTCGGAGGTTCATGGTCTGCCCTCTGCCTGGTGGCGCTTCTTGACCCAGAGGCGCACCAGGTATTCAGCGCCCGCGAACACGCCCATCAGGCCGTAGGCGATGCCGCCGTTGTACAGCGCCCACTGCGCGTCCGTGCCCCACAGCGAGGTCGCCGCTGCGATCGAGCCGTTGACGATGAAGAAGCCGCACCACGCCATGGTCACCTTGCGCGTGTACTCCACCGCGTGCGGCGGGAGATCGGGTTCTCGCAGGCGCGCCAGTCGTTCAGCCATGGAAGGCGGTCGAAACAAGGTCACCGCGAAGAGCACGAAGAGCGAGCCGTTGATGAAGACCGGGTACCAACGCAGCGGCCAGCCCACGTTCAAGACGCCCGTGATCGCCGCCAACGCGAAGGCGCCCAGGGCGAGGCCAATCCACCTGCGCTGGCCCGTGGCCGCCAGGCGCAAGGCCCCGAGCAAGACCAACGAGAGCGCCAGCCACCGCGGCTCGACGCGATCGCCGAGCAGCCAGATGGCCAGCGGATAGGTGAGGGTCAGCGCTGCGAAGGCGAGATTGCGAAGCACTTCACGCGGCGTCTTCGTGAATGAGCTTGTGCAGCGCTTCGACCACGTCCTGCACGGTGCGCACGGCCTTGAAGGACTCGGGCTGCATGCGCTTGCCCACCATCGGCTTCATGCGAACGATCAGATCGACCGCGTCGATGGAGTCGATGTCGAGCTCCTCGTACAACCGCGACTCGGGTTTGATCTTCTCGGTGGGGATGTCGAAGGTCTCGTGGAGAATCTCCACGCACCGGGCGAAGAGCTGCTCCCTGGTCATTACGCGGCTCCCGTGCGGTGCGCGCTGACCAACGCCGCCAACGCCTGCACCGACGAAAAGTGCTTCTTCGTCTCGGCCGCGTCCGCGGAGAGCTTGATGCCGTACTTCTTCTGCAACCCGACGCCGAGCTCGAGCGCGTCGATGGAGTCGAGGCCCAGGCCCTTCACAAACAACGGCGCGGACGGATCGATGTCGGACACCTTCACGTCCTCGAGGGACAAGGTGTCGATGATGAACTGCGCGAGTTCCTGCTCAAGGGGCTGCACGAACGGACTCCTGCTCGAAGAAAGATCTCAAATGCTCATTCAGCCGACGAACTGCAACTGGTTCCGCGGCGCCTGACTCCAGGAAGGTGTCTACCTGAAGATCCTCGTGAACGCGGATCACGAAGTGCATTCGGCTGGGTGGAACTCTGTACCACTTCTGACCCTTCGCGAGACCCCTTGGATTGACCCTGATGACCACCGGGGTGACCGCCTTGCCGCAGCGGATCGCCACGTTGGCAGCCCCCCGCTGGAGCGTGACCTCCCCGCTCAGTGGGGTGCGGGTGCCTTCGGGGAAAATCACCAAGGTTTCATGGCGTTGCAGCGCTTCGCGGCAGTCGTCGACCAGGGCCAGGCCGGTGTCATTGGTGATGTAGCCCGACGCCTTGACCGGGGCCCGGGTGAAGGGGTTTCGCACCAGCGCCGACTTCACCACGCAGCCCGACTGCGGAATGAGCGAGATGATGAAGATGACGTCGATGAGTGAGGGGTGGTTCGCCAGGATCAACAGGCCGGGCCGCTGCAACCGATCGATGTCGTGCAGCTCGTACGAGATCACCTTCACGAAGTTCATCAGCCCGATGAAGAAGCGGAAGAAGTGGTGCACCGCGAAACGCGAGAAGCGCACCCGTTTGGCCGGATCGCGCACCAGGAGCAGCATCGGGGGGACCACGAAGAGGCCCACCAGCACGCCGCCCAGCCCGAAGATGAAGAAGCAGAAGCCCGTGGCGACGATGCGCCAGGCCCGGTCAACCATGACGGGTCCACTTCCAGCCGGCGGTGCCGTCACCTCGCTCGAAGGTCGGCGCGGTGCCCAGCATGAAGCGGAGCACGGACAGGCCGTGAGGGAGGATGGTCGAGGCGGTCGCGGGGAGCTCGGCGGACTCGAGGCTGAAGGTGGTGCCCCGGGTGAGGCGCCAGGCGAACGCGAAGTCAGCGGGCGGCTCGTCGTAGTGGCTGGCGAAGAGGCCGGGGGGGCTCGCGTCGTAGACGACGATCATCACCTGTTCGTGACCGTCGTGGAGCAGGCCGACCGCTTCGATCACGGCGGCTTCGACGGTGAACAGGCCGTTCGAGATGGCGCTCACGTTGGCCGTGTCGGCGTTGATGATGGAGTACTGCGCGCCGATCGCGTTGTGCACCGAGAGCGCGAAGCTGGCGGGGGAAAGCGGCTCGTTCTTCGCGAGCGAGGTCAGCAGGTCGGCGCCTCGGCCGGGGTCCCCGTGACGCGAGGCGAAGATGAGCGGGAAGCCACGCGCCTCGCCCTGGCACCATTGCGCGACCTGGAAGGCGGGGCGGCCGAGCTTGTCCACCCGGCGGCGGGCCATCGCGGGGACCTCGGTCAACGGCGGCGTTTCCGCGCCAACAGGGGCGACCGGGGGGGCGGCCGCCCACTCACGCCAGGCGTCCTGGGTGGTCAGATGGGGGGCCCAGGCGGACCAATTGCTGATGGAGAACTCGAGGCGCACGGAACGAGAGGGGCAATAGCTGGTTTCGGGCGGGACGTCGAAGGTCCTTGGGGGCGAAAGCCCGTGCGTTCGAACAGCCTTGGGGTGCGTGGGGTTTCGGGATTCTCGGCCTTGCTCGCGTCGTACAGGCCTCTGGGCTTGGGGCGAGGGCGCTTACGGGACCAATTCGGTGCGTTCGGTCGACTGGCGCTACGGGCGTACAGCTTCGGCTTGTGACTTTCGTCGAAAGATCCAAAGGCAACAGCCCAGGGGTGCGAGGGGGTTCGGGATCCTCGACCTTGCTCGCGTCGTGCAGGCCCCTCGGCTTCGGGCGAGGGCGCTTACGGGACCAATTCGGTGCGTTCGGTCGACTGGCGCTACGGGCGTACAGGCCTCTGTACGCCTGTGACTTTCGTCGAAGCCAGGTGCACGTTGAGCAAGAAGAGCCCGCGCCGAGAGGCCTGTTCGGGGCGAGCGCGCGTGCGAGATCGCAAAAGAACCACGTTCCCCAAGGCTGTGGCCTTTCCGAACTTGTCGGACCCTCGTGAGACACCCCCTGGGGGTGGCACATGGGGATGGGGGATTTGGAGAAATATGCGCGGCAACAATTCGGTGTCGTTTCGCGGCAGCAGGTGACCGAAGCCCTCGGAGGCCGGTCATCCATCGCGTGGAAGGTCGCGACTGGCGAATTGGTGCGCGTGAACCAGCGCGTCTACCGACTTCGAGGCGCACCGGAAACATGGGAGCGGGAGGCGATGGCGAGCCTCGTCATGGGTGGTGAAGGCAGCGCCCTGTCTCACCACACTGCCGCCTGGCTGCACCGTCTTGATGGCTTCAAACAGCCTGCGATCTTCGACGTTGCGACTGCACGTCAGGGCGGCACACGCGCCTTTCCCCTCACCCGGTTTCACCGTTCAATCCTGGGGCCCGGCACGCCGGTGATCGCCAAAGGGCTGCCGATCACCACCGTCCAGCGCACCATCATCGACCTCGCAGGTGAACTCGAGACCGGGCCACTCGAGCTCGCCCTCGACTCGGCCAACCGCCGGTACCCCCAGTTCGGAGACTGGCTCTCCACCCTCATCAAGGAGCTCAAGCCGCAAGGCACGCCCGGGCTTTCGGAACTCAAGATGCTGCTCGACCTGCGGCTGGGCCGGGTCACC
>JBKJSE010000278.1:0-5370 GCA_046595925.1 Archangium sp.
CGTTCCCCCCGAGCGAAGTCGAGGGGGCACCTGCCGCGCGGCGCAGAGGTGGCATCTCGACTGCGCTCGATGCGAACGGTGGGTCTGTTCCTTCGGACGAAATCGCCGGCGAAGCCGGTCCCCTGCTCGGGAGGAACGGTGTTCGAAGCCTTCTTCAACACCTTCCCGGGGGGGAGGGAGACCGTTAGCGAGTCACGAGCTCGCGATTGAGCGCTGACTCGGTGGCCGCCTCGTACCGCCCGGGCCCCGCGTTCCACACCCGTCGCTCAATGCGAACGCGGTGCGAAGCCGGGTCGATCTCGTACACGTGATACCCGCAGCCCTGCTTCACGTGGAGATCCGTCGCGCTGCCCGCGCAGATCTCGGTGCGCCGCTTCGTCTTCACCACGTACGGCCGGTGCATGTGCCCATGCAGCACGAGATCGAGCGTCACGTCGGCGCGGTCGATGAGCTCCATCACCTCGACATCGTCACGAAGCCCATGCGCCCGCGCGTCACGTTGTCCTTCCGCGCGCAGCAACCCGTAATGAAGCGCGAGCACCACGAAGCGGCTCTTGAGGCTCGCGTCGGTGAGAATGCCCAGCAACGCCTCGCGCTGCTTCGGGCCACACAGCCCTGACGAATCGATCAGGCTCGTCGGCCGCGCGACGTCGATCGCCACCACGCTGACTTCATCACTGAGGTGCTTGAGGAAAGGAAACCGGCCCCCCTCACTGAGCTTCGAGAAGTGTTTCTCGAACAACCCCTCGGCCCCCCTCACGTAGCGATCGTGATTGCCGGGAATGACGGTGTACTTCGCCGGCTGCTGCAGCCTCGGCCCGAAGAGCCCTGCGACCTCGTCGAACTCCGCCTCGGTGGACACGCCGGTGAGATCGCCCGTGCACAACGCGTGATCCACACCCTGCGCGTCGACGTCCTCGAGCAGCTTCGCGATGCGCCCGTCACTGCCCTCGAAGTGTTTGCCGCGCCCCGCAAGCGAGTAGCTCGCCACGGCCGCCAAGCGCTTGAGCGCAGGCTTCCCGGTGAGCGGGAAGTGCGTGATGTGAATGTCCGAAAAGTGCGCCAACTTCATGAAAGCCCCGTTGTCGCGCGGAAGACGACGCCCCTCCCCAAGAGCGGTACGTCGCCTTCATCTGCACCGATGAACACCGAGTCACCGCGCTTCAGTGCAACACCCTGCGCGGTGACCTCACCTTCGACCACCAGCAGCAGCTGAGCGCCGCGAGCGGGCAGGGTGACCTGCTGATCCTGCAGCGCCACGCGAGAGAGCCGGAAGTCCGGAGCAGGCGTCGCATAAATCGCCTCGCCCTCGCCGCTGGGGCGCAGCACCTTGGCCGGGCCGTCGCCGAAGTCGAGCACCGAGAGCAGCTCAGGAACGTCCACGTGCTTGGGCGTGAGGCCACCCCGCAACACGTTGTCTGAGTTCGCCATCAACTCAACGCCCGTGCCTTCCAGGTACGCGTGGAGATTGCCGGCGTCGAGGTACAGGGCCTCACCCGGCTTCAACGTCACCAGGTTGAGCAACAACGCGCCGACGATGCCGATGTCGCGCGGGTACAACGCCGCCAACCGCGACGCGAGCGCGCACTCGCCCTCGAAGCCCTTCACCGGGCTGCGCGCCGCATCGACCAACTGATCGACCAGCGCGCCCTGGGCCTCGCTGGGCAACGACATCACGTGCTGGAAATACGCCCGCAGGTCCTGGCTCTCGAGCAGCGTGGTGTCGAGCCCCAGCCCCTTGAGCAACTCGACCGACTGTTCGGCCGCCCGGAAACCACAGAGCGCCTGGAAGTCGGTCAGCGCGCAGATGATCTCGGGCTTGTGATTCGCGTCGCGGTAATTGCGATTGGGCGCCGCGCGGGAAAGCCCCGATGCCTCTTCACGCGCGAAGCCCGCCTTCGCCTGCATCAGGCTGGGGTGGGCCTGCAACGACAACGGCTGACCGGCGGCCAGCACCTTGAGCAGAAAGGGCAACCGCGGCCCGAACTGGCGGGTGGTCGCGGTGCCCAGCAGCCGCTCGGGGCTCGCGGCGATCAGCGCCTCGAGCGTGCCCCCGCTGCGAAGCTTCGAGGGCGCCGACGGGTGAGCACCCAGCCAGAGCTCCGCTTGTGGACCTCCGTCGGGCGCCTGACCGAGCAGGGTGGGGATGGAAGTGTGGCTTCCCCACGCATACCGCTGGATGACGTTGTCGAGCCGTTCCACGGTTCAGGCCAGGAGGCTGCGCAACATCCACGCCGTCTTCTCGTGGATCTGCAGACGCTGGGTGAGCAGGTCGACGGTCGACTCATCGCCGCCCTTCTCAGCGCGGGGAAAGATCGAGCGCGCCGTGCGAGCGCAGGTCTCGTGACCCTTGGTCAACTCGCGAATCATGTCCGTCGCTTCGGGCACGCCCTCGGTCTCGGGGATCGACGAGAGCTTGCTGAACGCCGCGTACGTCGCGCGAACGTGGAAGCCCAGCGCGCGAATGCGCTCGGCGATGAGATCATTGGCGAGCCACAGCTCGTTGTAGTGCGTCTCGAACATCAGGTGCAGGGTCTGGAACATCGGCCCCGTCACGTTCCAGTGGAACGCGTGCGTCTTCAGATACAGCGCGTAGTTGTCGGCGAGCAGCGCGTTGAGACCGTCCGCGATGGCCCTGCGATCCGTCTCCGCGATCCCGATGTCGACTGCGAGTGAACCCTGTTTTGCTTCGCTCTTCTTCGCCATGACGCTCCACCTCCGGTTGCCTTCTGCGTGGGTCTACGAGGGGAAGATGCACCTCTCGACTTCAGGTTGCGCGTACAAAGTTCCGGTTGACAGCTTCAACTTTTGGATTAAGTCTAAGTCCGTAATGAGTCCAGACCTGGTGACACAGCTCAAAGGCGCCGGCATTCAGCCCTCGGCGCAGCGCCTCGCGGTGGCGGAGTACGTGCTCGGCACGGACCAGCACCCTTCGGCCGATGAGGTGCTGGCCCAGGTGCAGGCGAGCTTCCCCATGCTGTCGCGGGCCACTGTCTACAACACGCTCAACCTCTTCGTAGAGAAGGGCATCCTGCGCCAGCTGGTGCTCGCAGAAGGGCGCACGGTGTTCGACCCGCGCCTCGAGCCGCACCATCACTTCATCGACGACGAGACCGGCCGCATCGAAGACGTCCCGTGGGACGCGGTGCGGGTCGGCGATCTCAAAGGGCTCAAAGGTTACGAAGTACGGGAATACATGGTCGTGATGCGGGGCCGAAAACTCGGCGGGTCCCGCATGCAGGGTCGGTCGTCCGGCCTGACGAAGAAGCGCTGAGCCTCACCCTCAACTCACCCGCACCACGGAGTTCCAAACAATGATTACCCCCGGTTCGAAGGCCCCCTCGTTCGACGTCCCCGCTTGCGTCTCCATCGAGAAGGGCAAGGAGTTCAAGAACGTCAGCTCGAAGGAGCTCGAGGGCAAGTGGGTGGTGTTCTACACCTACCCGAAGGACTTCACGTTCGTCTGCCCGACCGAGATCGTCGAGTTCGACAAGAAGGGCAAGGACCTCGCCGACCGTGGCGCCGTGCTGCTCGGTGGTTCCACCGACAACGAGTTCAGCCACCTCGCGTGGCGTCAGCAGCACGCTGACCTGAAGACCATCAAGCACCCGCTGCTGTTCGTGGCGCCCTCGATGGCGCAGTCGTTCGGCCTGCTGCAGGAGGCCGCGGGTGTCGCGCTGCGCGCCACCTTCATCATCGACCCCCAGGGCATCGTCCGCTACGCGGCGGCGAACGACCTCTCGGTCGGCCGCAACGTCGACGAGGTGTTGCGTGTGCTCGACGGCCTCCAGACGGACGAGCTGTGCCCCTGCAACTGGAAGAAGGGCGACGAGACCCTCTCAGCCAAGCTGAAGAAGGTCGGCTGATCGTCTCGCAGTTCTGACGTCTCTTTCACCGGGCGTGGTGGTGCACGCAGCCGCCACGCCCGTTTTCTGTCCACTGTTTGACGCTCCAGGAGATTCCCCCCCCACCATGGAAAACCTCAACCTGCTCCGCGAGGAGTTCCCCGAAGCGGCGCGCGACATCAAGATCAACATCGGCAACGTGCTTCAGCCCGGCGCCCTCAACGCGGCCCAGGCCTGGGGCGTCGGGCTCGCCACGGCGTACGCGTCTCGCAACGAGAAGCTCACCAGGGCGCTGCTCGCCGACGCGAAGACGGCAGGCATCGAAGACGCGGTGTTGGAAGACGCGAAGGCCGCCGCGATCCTGATGGGGATGAACAACGTCTATTACCGGTTCCGCCATCTGGTCGGGAAAGAGGACTACTCCCAGAAGCCGGCGCGCCTGCGCATGATGCGGTTGAGCCAGGTCGCCACCAACAAGGTCGACTTCGAGCTGTTCTGCCTCGCCGTTTCGGCCGTGAACAACTGTGAGACCTGCATCAAGTCGCACGAAGCGGTGGTGATCGAAGGCGGGCTCACCACCGATCAGGTGCATGACGCGGTTCGCATTGGAGCGGTGATCGCTGCCGCGGCCGTGGCGCTCGAGACGATTTTCTAAAGGCGCCCGGGGGCTGCTAGACGCAGCCCCCTCGTGACGTTTCAACCCCGGCTCATCGCCCGCATCGCCGGCAGCCTCGTCTTCCGGGTGAGCTGCTACTTCGTGATGATGTGGATGGCGTTGTGGGCCGAGGCCCGCGCGGCGCCGCGGCTGCCCGACGCGCTGCTCGAGTGGGTGCCGTACGTGGCGTGGGTCGATCGCTACAACTACATCCTGTGGTTGGTGGCCTACGTGCCGGTGGCCTTGTGGCTGCTGGCGAAGGATACCGAGCGGTTCATTCGGTACATGGTGTCGGCCGGCTTCATCGCGTTGATCCGCGGCGTCTGCATCATGGCGACGGGCCTGGGGCCGGTGCGTGGTGATGATCTGCACGCGGGCATGACCTTCGAGACGCGGTGGAGCGCGTTCCTGCACCTGATCACGCCGTTCGGTTTCTTCGACACGGGGGCGGGGGCACGCGTCTACCTGACGAAGGATCTGTTCTTCTCAGGCCACACGTCGACCACGTTGTTGCTGCTGCTCTACGTGTGGCGCTATCCAGCGTTGAGGGGCGTGATGCTGGCGGCGCACGTGCTCGTGGTGATGAGCGTGTTCTTCGCGCACCTGCACTACACGATCGATGTCATCGGCGCGTATGCGATCACCCTCACGCTCTTCACGCTGCGCGAGGGGCGGCTCGGTGTTCATGCCTCCGCGGCCTGAGAGCTGGCGAGAGGCCTGAAATGAGAAGGGTTCGAGGGAGTCCACCTGGTGCGAGCCAACCTTCGCTTTGTCATCTAACCGGCCAATGACGCTTGATGTCGCCCTGCCGTAGCGAGCAGAGCGAGCGCAGGCAGCCTGTGGCTCGACCTCAATTGGCGTGAGAGCTGG
>JBKJSE010000311.1:0-4313 GCA_046595925.1 Archangium sp.
CGCTCGAGCCCCTGTGGAACACGTACACGGGCCTCAAGTTCAAGAAGATCGCCGCGTTCAAGGTCGAGCTGCCCATCAAGCAGAAGAAGCTCACCGAGCTCGAGAACGCGTACATCGAAGTGCTGAAGGTCGGTAACCCCGAGTTCGGCATCGCCGCGCTGACCCGCGTCGGTCTGCTGTACCAGGACATGGCGACCAACATCACCGACATCCCCGATCCGCCGGGGCTCGATGAAGACCAGCTCTCGATCTTCCGGGGCGAGCTCGAGAACCGCTACATCTTCCCGCTCGAAGAGAAGTGCGTCGAGGCGCTCGAGAAGGCGCTGGCGAAGTCCTACGAGCTGGCGATGTACAGCGAGTGGACGCTGCTGGCGCAAGACAAGCTCAACAAGTTCAAGCCTGGCTTCTACGCGAAGCCGCGTGAGGTCGGTTACCGGGGCAGCGAGTTCTTCGCGACCTCTGGTTTCGAGAAGAAGGTCGAGCTGCCCGCTGAGCCCGTCGTCGAGACGCCTCCGCCCGCAACCACGCCCCCCAACAGCGCCGCAGCTCCTACGCCGGGCGCAGGTGTCCGATGATGAAATCCATTCGTATCGCTGCGCTGGTCTCGGTCTCTTCGCTCGGCCTGATGGGTTGCCCTCCGGCCGCGGTCGAGGTGAAGAAGGACGTCGTCGTCGAGGTCGCCAAGCCGAAGGAGAAGTCGGTCAAGGAGATCTTCACCGACGCGGTCGCCGCGTTCGATGCGGGCAAGCTCGACGAAGCGCAGGCCGGCTTCGCCAAGGTGGCCGCGAAGTTCCCCAACAACGTGGTGGTGCAGTTCAACTCGGGCGTCATCGCCGAGCGCCAGGGCAAGCTGACCGAAGCGGCCGGGTACTACGAGGCCGCCAACAAGCTTGACCCGAAGCACAAGCCGACGCTGCTGAACCTCGGCCGTGTGTATCGCCAGCAGGACAAGTTCGACGCCGCGATCGCGCTCTACGAGACCGCGCTGAAGGACCCGGCCAACGAGTACGACGTCGAGCTCAACAACAACCTCACCGTCGCCTACCGGCTGGCCAAGAAGTACGCGCAGGCCGAAGCGACGGCGCGCAAGGTGCTCGCGCGCACGAAGGACAACCCCGACGCGTACAAGAACCTGGCGCTCATCTACTTCGACCAGGGCAACTTTCGCCTCGCTGAGTTCATCTCGGCCAACGCGCGCAAGCTCGATGACAAAGATCCGGGCGTCTACAACAACCTCGGCCTCATCTACCTGAAGCTCGACGATCGCCGCCTGGCGCTCGGACAGTTCCAGAAGGCCGTCTCGCTCAACAAGGACTTCACGCCGAGCCTCTTCAACATCGGCGCGATGGCGCTGACGTACCGTGACTACGACGGCGCCGAGAAGGTGCTCTCGCGCGCGACCGAGCTCGACCAGAACTCGTACGAGGGTTTCCTCGCGTACGCCTTCGCCCTCGACGGTCAGAAGGGCCGCGACGCCAAGAAGGGCCTCAAGGCCGGCGAGCTGTTCGAGCGCGTGCTGGCCATCAAGGCCGACCAGAACGACGCCATCTGTGGCGCGGCCTGGGCCTATGCCGCCGACAAGGCAGGCTGGGACAAGGCGCTGGGCTTCCTCGATCGCTGCAAGGCGCTGCCGACCACCACGCCGGTCGACGTGCAGCTCATCGACAGCAAGATGAAGGGCATCGTGGCGATGCAGAAGGCGGGCGCCGCCGCGGCCCAGCCCAAGCCGGAAGAGAAGGAGAAGCCCAAGGCGACTCCGGCCGGCCCGTCGCTGCTCGACAAGGTGTCCGATGACGCCGCCAAGCAGGACCCGGGCGCGACGTCCGAGACGCCTGCCGCTCCGGGTGTGGCGCCTGCCACCGATGCCCCGGCACCGGCCCCGGCACCCGCACCGAAGTGAATGGGGGGTGGGGGTGACAACCACCCCTGAGATCCCTACTATCCGCCGACTTTTCTTGACGCCGTCACTCAGGCGTCTGCTTTTCAGGAACCCACCCCTTCAATGTGGTGTCACAGGGGTGTACGGAGGCAGCAAATGAACCGTGTTTTCGCAGGGCTCGCCATTCTCTGTCTGATGTCCACCGCGGCTGTGGCTGAGGACAAGGTCACCCGCGAGGCTGACAAGACGGTCTTCCGAAAGAAGACCACCATCGACTTCACCGACGTCGCCATCGATGGCGAGCTCACCAAGCCTGAGGGCAGCTACTCAGTGTCGAAGAAGAAGACGACCTTCAAGACGCTGATCAAGGTTCGCGACAACTTCAACCCCGAGCTTCAGAAGTCCGTCGAGAACCTCTGAGAACTCGCAGTCCCGCTCCACTTTGAAAGACCTCATCATGGCCAAGAAAACCTCGATCACCCTGCAGATCACCAACCCCGACGGCTCGGTCACCGAGTCGACCAGCGAGCTCGAGAGCATCATCGTTGGCTCAGGTTCTGGTGCGTCGGTGAAGCTGACCGATCCGAAGGTGTCGAACCTTCACTGCATGTTCAAGGTGGAGAAGGACGGCGCGGTCACGGTGATCGATCTCGGGTCCGAGAGCGGCACGAAGTTCAAGGATCAGACGGTCAAAGAGCCCGCGTTGGTGGCCTCGGGCGAGACCGTGACGATCGGCGAGTCGAAGGTGAAGATCGTGTACGGCGAAGAGAAGGCCGTCGAGGCGAAGTCCGAGAAATCGGAGAAGTCCGAGAAGAAGGACAAGAAAGAGAAGAAGGAGAAGTCGGTTCCTTCGACCAAGGGTCTGGCCGGCACCGGGAAGAACGCCGCCGCCCTGTTCAGCGAGCCGCTGCCTGCCGAGGCCGTGCCGACGGAGAGCGAGAAGGTGCTCCAGGTCGCGCTCCTCTGGGGCGACACCCTCATCAACGTGCAGCACTTCGGCGAAGGCGTGCCGGTCACCATCGGCGACGGCGAAGGCAACCGCTTCACCGTGTTCAACGCCGGCGCGAACTTCTCGCTCGCGCAGTCGCGTGGTGCGACGGCGATCGTCAACGTTCCGTCCGAAGCGGGGCTCATCGTCACCACGAAGAGCGACTCGCACAAGAGCAAGGAGCAGCTGAAGACCGAGGGCAAGCTCAAGGCGGCTGACGGCGGCGTGCGCGCTGACGCGGTCGAGCTCGCGCTGCACGATCGCGCTCAGGTCTCGTTCAACGACGTCGCGTTCATCCTCCGGTTCGTTCGCCCGAGCACGCACGTCACGCAGAACACGTTCGAAGAGCACGACTTCACCTTCTTCAAGATCGTCTCGATCTGCTTGATGGCGTTCTTCGCCCTCGTGGCCGCGATGGTCCTCACGCCCCTGGGCTTCGGCGGCGATGGCGACGACATCTTCGGCAACCCGTCGAAGTACGTGAAGCTGATGATCAAGCCGGAGAAGAAGGTCGAGATCAAAAAGTTCAAGGATCTCTCCGGCATCAAGGAAGGCGAGAAGCCGAAGGAGAAGGAAGGCAAGTTCGGCAAGCAGGACGCCAAGAAGGACCAGGCCGATCCCTCCAAGAAGCGCATGGACGACCAGAAGAAGGTCTCCAGCCTGATGGCCTCGATGTTCGGTGGCAGCAGCAAGAGCCTGTTCGAGGCTGGCCTCGGCACCGGCGTCAACGCAGCGCTCGGCGGTCTGACCGGCGGCGCAGGCGTGGGTGATGCGCAGGGCGTCGGCGGTCTCGGCTCGCGCGGCAGTGGCGCTGGCGGCGGCGGCATGGGCCTGGGGCTCGGCGGTCTCGGCACCAAGGGCGGCGGTCGTGGCCGCGGTGGTTACGGCTCGATCGATCTTGGCGGCAAGGGCAAGGACTCGACGCGGGTGATCCCCGGCAAGACCACGGTCGTCGGCGGTCTCGACAAGGACGTGATCATGAAGGTGATCAAGCGTCATCAGAACGAGATCAAGTTCTGCTACGAGCAGGAACTGCAGAAGAACCAGGCGCTGGCCGGCAAGGTCGCCGTGGCCTGGACCATCGACCCCTCGGGCGGCGTGTCTGAAGCCAACGTCAGCGAGTCGTCGATGAGCAACGCCAACGTCGAGTCCTGCATCGTTCAGCGCATTCGCCGCTGGAAGTTCCCGGAGCCTGCGGGTGGTGGTGTCGTCAACGTGACCTTCCCGTGGGTGTTCGCGGGCGCAGGCGCTGAAGGCGAAGAGTAAGCAGCTCGACTCGAGCTCGTTGCACCGCGCGGCGCGGATCTCTTCGGAGTTCCGCGCCGTTTTACGTTTTCACGATTGCGTTTGGGCTGCCCGAAGGTATGGTGCCGCGCCCTTTGGTCTGGAGGATTCGTGCGGAAGCTCGCCACGTTGGTCGCTGCGCTCCTTGTTTCTTCGTCCGCT
>JBKJSE010000068.1:0-20911 GCA_046595925.1 Archangium sp.
GCCCTCACCCCGACCCTCACCCAAAATATGAGCCAACACCGTTCCTCCCGAGCAGGGGGTACCGGCTTCGCCGGCGATTTCGTCCGAAACAACAGACCCACCGTTCGCATCGAGCGCAGTCGAGATGCCACCTCTGCATCGCTCGCCAAGTGACCCCTCGACTCCGCTCGGGGGGAACGGTGGGCTGTTCCTTAGGAGCAGAGTCGAGGGATGTTTCGCTCAGAAAGTGACCCCTCGACTGGGCTCGGGGGACCGGTGGCTGCCCTATTTCACCAGTCCGCTCTGACTTACGGCTGGCAGGCGACAGGCACCGCGAACGACTCGACGATGGTGACGCCGGTCGAGGTGGCGACGCCGCTGGCGCCCACACCGATGCCGTACTGCGCAAACGCCTTCCAGATGAGGCAGTTGTTCTGCCCACCGCGGTTGTTCGAGGCCTGCAGCATGCCGTCGCGCATGTGCTCGAACGCCGGCGTCGCGGGCGTGTAGTTCATGCCGTCGACGAAGAGGGTCAGCAGCGTGTCGTTAGGCACGTTGTTCGCCACGAAGAGCTCGTGCAGGCGCCACATGGCCGCCGCGTAGATCTCACCGTCATCGTGCACTTCAGCGCCGGTCACGGCGGAGTAGGTGTTGGGGTAACCCGCGTACGGCGCGCGGCGGATGCCATTGACGTCGCCGTAAGCGTACTCGCCGATGCGGTCATCACCGTCGATGAGGAAGGCCACCACGTCGCTGGCGCCTTCGCCGATGGCGCCGGCGAGCTTGCCGCTCATGCCACCGATCATGCGCCACGACAGGCCGTGACCGAACTCGTGAAAGACGATGTCGCTGTCGACGTCGCCGTCGATCATCAGGGGCTGCTGGGCCTTCTGGCGAAGCGTGGCGCTGGCCGCGGTGATGAGGGCCGCCGCGCTGTTCTGGCTGACCAGCACCGAGGAAATTCTCACCTTGCGGTCCGTGCCGCCCATCGCGAGCAGCGCGTCGCCGCCCTGGTTGTTCATCACGATGACCGCGGTCGCACCGGCGGTCTGCGCGTTCTTCACCTTCACGATGAAGGAGCAGGTGCCGCGCTCGACGAGAGCGACCTTGCCGGCGAGCGAGGTGGGAATCGCCTCGCACGCGTCAGCGCCGACGCCGACACCGTCGTTGACCAGCGCGAGCGGGCCGGTGATGCCGGTGGTGGTGAGGGCCGCGCCGAACTCAGCGCTCGACGCGCCGTAGGTCACGCCATTGGCGATGACTTCCTGCGTGGGGCCGTGACCGGTCCACAGGTACATCTGCATGCGCGGCTTGCTGCCATCGGCCGGCGTGGCGAAGTTCGCGTTGTCGGTGCCGCTGCCGTCCTGCGCTTCGGCCAGCACGGGGTCGCCGCCGTTGCCACCCTTACCGAAGTTGTCGACCTGGAAGTTGCCGGCCGACTCGGTGAACCCGTGGCGGTAGAGAACGTCGTGCACCACGTTGTTGAAATAGAAGAGGTTCTGCACGGCGACCGCGCGGTTGTTCGCGGTGCCCGGCGCCTGGGTCAGGTCGGCGGCGGTGAGGAACTGGCCATTGACGATCGAGCTGCCGCCACGGTCAGGACGGTTGCGGCCCGCGGTGTCGAGGTACGCGTTGACGTTGTTGCCCTGCGCGTTGATGTCGAGCTGCGCGCCCGAGAGCCAGCCCGCGGGTGACTCAGCGTTGCCTGCGCCGGGACCCTGCACGACGGTCTGAGGACCCTTGGTGGGGTCTTCGGTGAACACGTTGTACGCGTCGCTGCTGGTGCGCAGCTCGACCGAGACGACCTGGCCCGCGTCGTTGAGCAGCGTGTGGTGCAGCATGTTCTGCGCGAGGCTCCACGTCTCGACCTCGAACCCGCTCTGCACGTGGCCCGCGGCGTCGACGAACGCGACCCGCTCGACCGTGGGCGCCGAGAACAGCTCGGCCGTCGGCTCGAAGGTGGTCACGTTGCCGGTCAGCGTGCGCTGCACCAGCGTGCTCGCCGCGTAGCCGTGGTGCGCCATCGCGAGGCGCAGCGCTTCGGAAGCAGGAAGCACGGCCGCGGCGAGCGTCTGATCAGGCACGAGGGTGTCGATGACGTGCACCAGCTCGCCCGAGGGCAGCAGGGCCGCGCGCGCGGTGGCGCCGACGACGCGAACGCCGCCGAGCTCCTGCACCACGCGAACGTGCTTCACGCCATCGGCCGTCACGCTCGACTGCTCGAGGCGCAGGCCCGTGGTGGTGCGGCCGAGGTAGTCAGCCAGCACCTGCAGCGCGCTGCCGTTGCTCCGGGCCGAGAGGGTCTGGCCGGGCTGCGTCGCAGAGATGCGCAGGTTCGACGGCGCCTCCACCGCGTCGCCGCAGCCGAACAGACCGCTGAGGACCACTGCTCCGATACACACGTTCCGAACGTTGATCATGGTGTTCTCCCGAGGAAGCGGGCGGTCTAGCGGCGGCCGCGGCGCGTCCACAAGGGAGGCCCTGATCTTTTTGTTTTCTCAGAAAGCAGGAGCTCCCAACCGGTGACTCACTTCACGGCGGGCCTCACTGGGCTGACGACCGTCAAGCAAGTCGGAAGACGGCGCCTGCGCATTGCAAGCAGGCCCAGCAGCAGCACCAGCGGCGCGGGCGAGACCGACTGGCAGGTGCAACCCGTGGTCTCGAAGATCATCGGACCACCGTCGGCCGCAGTGCCTGCATCGAGGCCCGCGTCGCTCGAACCCGGCCCTGCATCGACGAACCCCGCATCGACCTCGCCTCCATCGACCTCGCCTCCATCGGGCGTCCCCGCGTCAGGCGTCCCCGCATCTGTCGAAAAGACGAAGCGGGTGCCGAACGCGCGCACGGACTGCACGCCGTCGGAGCTCACGAAGCGCTGGTAGACGATCACGCCGGAGGCATCGGGGAAGACTCCCGAGGTGGCGACGGACGGTGAGAAGCCCAGCGCCACGTGCTGCGCGGGGCCCTGAAAGTCGACGCGGTGCAGATAGACGTTGGTCTCTTCACTGGCCGAGACCTCGCTCCACGAGACGATCGGTGGTTGCGCGGACGCCAGGCTGAAGCGGCCGCCCGTGGCGTTGCTGCTCACGATGGGCCCCGCTTGAAGGTCCGTCGCGATACCCAGGACGGCGTCGACTCGAGCGAACTTGAGCGTGTTGTCCGACCGCCAGCCCACGAAGAAGTCCTGGCCGTCGTGCGCCACCGCAGGTTGGGTGCCTCGGACCCGCACCAGCGCGGGGGGACCCAGGGAGTTGAGCAGCATGGCCACCACGCCCAGGTTGGGCCGCTCCCAGGCCAGCAGGCAGTCGCTCGGCAAGCAGGTCAGCGCGACCTCATTCGCTTCTTGAAGGGCGTGCGTGAGGTCGCCCGACGACGTTCCCCCGAGCGTGACCGTGCGCGAGAGCACCTCGAAGCCGCCTGCACTGGCGCGGCCCCAGGCGACCACGAAAGCCGAGGTCGTCTCATTCCACGCGACCGCAGGCCCCGCGTTGCCGCCCACCGCGCCGAGCAGCAAGGGCGTTCCGATGGAGCTCGAGACGGTCGCCAGCTGCGCACCGACAGAGCCAGTCTGCGTGCGCCAGGTGACCAGGTACGTGTCGCGAGGCCCCGAAGCGGACACCGCGAGTTGATCGATGGGCGAGAGCAGATCGACCAGCGGGTAGACAGGGCCCACCACCAACCCGTTGGGGTCCACTCGCACCTGCGCCGCGCGAATGCGGGTGCGGCCTTCGAGCCACACCGCGAGGCCTTCACCCAGGCCATCGCGCATCGCCACCTGCGCGCCACGTTGTGCATTCGCCGCGCGGGAGATGGGAATGGGCTGGGTGTTGGCAGCGACCGGGCTGATCAGCGCGCCCACCACGTCGTCACTGCCGGTCAGCGTCGTCTGCGTCCACGCGCCGAAGAGGCGGCCGCCGTACGCGAGCGCGAGCTCACGGGGGCGCAGGCCGACCTGAAACGCACTGACGCCACCGTCGTTGAGATCGACCAGCTTGAACCCATTCCCCGAGAACATGCCCAGGGTCGGGAGCGCGCCTGGCGTCGTCGTGTTGATCACCAGGGACGGGCTGCTGTAGCCGCCGAACGCGAAGTCTTGCGAGCTGTTGCCATCGACCCGCGCGCCTCTGACGTCGGGGCCTTCTTCCCAGAAGACGATTGCCTCACGGCCGCTGATCTGCGGAACCAACGCGGCGCTGGGCCGCACTGCCGAGAGGATCGACTGATTGTCGAAGACGGTGAACTCCTGGAGATCGCTGCTGAACAGGCCTTTGATCGAGCTGACGGTGCCGAAAGGCGGGGTGCTCTCCCACGCGACGAACCAGCCTGATCCGGCCGACGTGATGACCGGGCGCGAAGAAGTATCGACCGTACCGCTGGTCATCCTGGGCACGGCCGCGCCCACCGTGTTTCCCCGAATGGGAATGATCTGCACGGTCGAGTCGGGGTCGACCATCGCCAGATAGACGCCCGCGTCGGCCACGGTCGCCACAGAGGGCTGCGAACCGGCGCCGATGAAGAGCTCGGTGCCGACCGCGCCGTTGGCGGCCACCGGGCGCGCCCTGACCTGAAACCCGCCGTCGGGCACGCCGACGTCCCACGCCACGACGAAGGAAGTACCTGTCGCGCAGATGGTGGGCCGCTGCTGGTTGCCCGCGCCCACCGCGATGGCAAGGCCCGCTGGTTCGAGCAGCGAACCACCTGTGCCCAGCCGCGCCCCGTAGATGTCGGTGCTCACCTGCCGGCGGCCATCGACCCACACCACCATCGCCACGCCTGCGCTGTTCACCGCGATGGCGGGCTTCTCTTCATCGGTGAGCGGCGCGGTGAAGGTGAGGTTCGGGTCGAGCGGCACTTCGGCCGAGAGCAGCGGGTCGATGATCATCGGGAACGCGTGGGGCGCTTCGACCAGCGCGCTGGGAATGCGCAGCTCGAGGCCTCCTTCCACGCGCACCACCGGCACGGGCACGCGTCGGCCGTCGCGCACCACGAAGGCGTTGCCGTAGCGCAGGAGCGCTGCTGCGCCCGGGCCCGCGAAGACGTGCCCCTGATCATCCTGGTGATGCCACGGGCCCTCGACCGAGAGCCGCAGCGTGAGCCCGCCACTGCCTTCGGGCGCGCGGCGCACCACGAACGCATGGGCGAGGCCCTCGGGCTCGTTGGTCCACGTCTCATGCAGGCCGCAGGCGCGCGAGGCGGTGATGGTGCGAGCGCTCGTTTCGCGGCTGATCAGCGCAGCGCGGCACGCCGCACCTCGCTCCCGCTGAATCGACTGGAGCGAGACGCGCAATGGCTGAAGGCCCTGCAGCTCGAGAGAACCATCGGCGTGGGAAATCACCCGATGCGTGGGGGTGCGGGCGACCCGGTCGGTTCCTTCATCGAGGAAAGCGCGGCGTACGGTCTGAATCGCGCTCCCCACTTCGGGGCCAGGCGAGGACCCGAGGAGCGTGGTGACGAGGAGCGCGCTGATCATGGGCACAGATCCTCCATCCTCTCGGGGTGGGGAGCAACTCGAGCGATGCGCAGCGCGCCGCTGAGGCATGGTGCCGCAATGCCGGAAGTCATCGCGTACCAGAGCTTGTTCGAGGGCCTCTACATGCAGGCGCTCCAGCCTCAGGGCGCCTTCAAGGACCGGCTGCGCGAAAAGGGCTTCGACCTCGATCGCCAGCGCGAGAGCTACCCCATCGCGGTGTGGATCGACTGTCTCGACGTGACCTCTGCCGAGCTGTACCCGGGGCAGAGCCGCGCGGAGGCGTGGAGGCGCATCGGGTTCCTCTTCGTAGACGGGTACCTGCACACGCTGGTCGGGCGGATGATCGGCGCGATGCTGCCGTTCATGAACGCCCGGCGGTTCATGGGCCGCGTGCCGGGCTTCATGACCACGGGGATGCGGGGGGCCTCGGTGACGGCCCATTGGCAGAGCGCCAATCAGGTGCTCCTCAAGATCGTCGGCGTCCACGGCAGCACGTCGGCGCTCATGGCCGGAGTGCTCGAGGGGAGTTTTGCCCGCATGAAGTTGACCGGCGTGAAGCTCGAGCCCCGCGAGCTCGAGACGCTCGATTCGGAGTTGCTGGTCACGTTGCCCTAAGCTGCGGCGGTGCGTCGCGCGATCCTCGGCCTCTTCATCCTCGCTGGCTGCGGCCGGACCGCGCTGGTTCCTGCAGGCGTGGTGCCAGAGCACGTGTGCGGCGATGGCGTGCTGAACCCCGGCGAGTCGTGTGACGACGGGAATGACGATGACGCCGATGGGTGCTTGAGCAGCTGCGACCTCGCGCGGTGCGGTGACGGCGTGGTGTGGACAGACCGCGAACTGTGCGACCCCGGCCCCCACCCGCCCGATGCCAGCGGCTCGTGCAACGCGAACTGCACGGTGCCGTCGTGTGGGAATGGCGTACGCGAAGCGCCCGAGCGCTGCGACGACGGCAACCCGAATGACGATGACGCGTGCTCCAGCCGCTGCCTGCCCGCGATCTGCGGAGACGGCCTGCGCCAGACCGGCGTGGAGGCCTGCGATGACGGCAACACCAGCAATCAAGACGCGTGCGTGGAGAACTGCCGACTCGCGCGCTGCGGTGATGCGTTCGTGCAGACCGGAATCGAGCCGTGTGACGACGGCAACACCATCGAGACGGACGCGTGCCGCTCGTCGTGCGTCGCTGCGCGCTGCGGGGACGGGCTGGTGTGGACCAACCAGGAAGCCTGCGACGACGCCAACGCCGATGAAGGCGATGCGTGCCTCTCGAGCTGTGCGCTGGCTCGCTGCGGTGACGGCGCTGTGCAGCGCGGGGTGGAAGCGTGTGACGACGGCAACGGCTCCGATGGTGACGCGTGCGTGCAGAGCTGCGTGCCCGCGCGCTGTGGTGACGGCTTCGTGCTGCAGGGCGTGGAGCAATGCGACGACGGCAACTCCATCGAGCTCGACGACTGTACCAATCGATGCACGGTGCCGGTCTGCGGCGACGGAGTCCGCGCGGGCCGTGAAGCGTGCGACCTGGGCAGCGCCAACGGAGACACGCCCGCCTTCCGCATCACCCAGCCCTCGGGCACGCGCATCGGCACCGACGCACTGGTGAGGGCGGGAACGGTGCAGCGCTTCTACGACTACCGCAGCGCGAGCTCGCACACGGGCCTCGAGCAGGTCTCGGAGAGCCGCATCTATCTGTATGCAGACTCGTCGACCGGCCGGCTCTCGCTGGTCACCACCCACGGCATCGACTCGTTCGGCCCCGGCGCACCGCAGCAGCCGCCGTCCACCGTTCAGTTCGACCTCGTGGGTCTGCCGCCGGGCGTGGGCGTCGAAGTGGCCGACGACACGCCGGGTGAGTTCTTCCTCGGGCCCTCAGGCGCAGGCACCGCGTTCGGAAGGTGGACCTTCGCTTCGAACAGCGATGGGGGCGCGCTGGGGCCGCTTCCCTTCCCAGGCAACTGGCGCATCACCGTCACGCCGCGCTTCATGACGGGCATCAGCACGTGGGGCTGGGTGCGTGACGACGGAGTGCGGATTCCGCTCAACATGACGGAGCCCATCACCATCGAGGCGCTCGACACCGCGGCCGCCTGTCGCACCGATTGCACCGTGCCGACGTGTGGTGATGGCCGCTTCGACGCGGGGGAAGTCTGTGACGACGGGAACACGGTGGGCGGCGATGGCTGCGCTGCCGATTGCCGGCGCCTGCAGTGAGCGCGGGCGCTACGCCTTCACCTCTTCGAGCCGCGAGGCGCCGAAGGCCGCGACGCACAACAACACCATCGCCAGCATCAACGACGTGGTGAACGAACCATCTGGCAGCTTGGTCGCCTCCATGCCGAACACGAAGACCACCGAAGCCTGACCAACGAGCTGAATGAGCCCGCTGGAAGTGCCCTCAGGCGTCGGCCGCGTGAGCTCAGCGGCGTACTGCATGCCGATCGGCACGGTGCTGGTGAGCCAGAAGCCCATCCACGCGCCGCTCACGCACAACCAGAAGAAGTCGGTCGCGAACGCCACCCCCAGCAAACCCGGCGCACCGACGAGCAGCCCGAGCACCAGATAGAAGCGGCGGCGGCGCTGACGGTCGGACAGCACCGAGATGATGATGGCGCCGAACAAACCACCACCGAGCATCAACGCGCCGAGCGCTCCGGCCTGACCTTCGTTGAAGCCACGCGGGCGAACGATGCCCTCTATCCACGTGGTCACGCCGTTGAACACGCCCATGCCGACGAAGAACACGCCGAGGTAGATGAGGAAGCTGCGTTGCTTGAGCGCCGACTTGAGGCCGTCGAGCATCAGCGCGCGTGATTCGTCGACCACTCCGGGTGGCCGTTCACGGGCGAAGGCGAGAAAGAAGACCGAGCTCATCGCGGCGATGACGCCGTAGAGGAGCTGTATCTGCGGGATGCTCATCGTCTCCATCAACACGGGCGTCAGCGCCATGCCGATGCCGGTGCCCACCAGGTTGGCGAGCGTGACGATGCCCACCGCGGTGGCGCGCTCTTCGGGGGGAAACCAGAGCGCTGCGCACTTGGTCCACGCGTTGAGCATGAAGGGTTGGGCGGCGGCGAGCATGCACGTGCACAGCATCGCCAGCGCGTAGCTGGAACCCACGAGGCCTCGCAGCGGGCCGAAGATGGCCATCAACACCGCGCCGACCCCGACGCCGAACTTGAAGCCCTTCGTGTCGATGACCCACGAGGCGGGGATCGAGAGCGGCAGGTAGGCCGCCATGTAGCTCATCGCGAAGGCGCCGATTCCGAGCTCGGTGGTGCCGTAGAAAGCGGCGGCTTGATGCGTGATGGGCGCATAGGCGATCCACAGCATTTGAATGGTGAGGTTGATGCCCGCGAAGGCGGCCAGCACCAACCAACGTCGGGGGGAACTCACCACCGCAGCGTAGAGCAGGTACAAGGCGCGCATGCGTTTGCCGAAAGCGGCCTTTGGTCTGGTGAAAGAAGTCGCGCGCCACCTGCTGCGCCGCCCGGTCGTCGGGCTGGTCGCGATCGCCAGGGATCCCGAGGGCAAGGTGGTGCTCATTCGCCGCGGAGACACGGGGGAATGGTGTCTGCCCGGCGGGACGTTGGAGTGGGGTGAAACGCTGCGCTCCACCTTGCCGCGTGAGCTGATGGAGGAAGCGGGCGTCGAGCTGCTCGAGGCGGGTGAGTTGCTCGGGGTGTATTCAGGGTTCGATCGCGACCCACGGTTTCATGCGGTGACGCTGGTGGTGGCGGCGAAGGTGTCGAAGCCGGTGCGCGCGCCGATGAACCCGCTGGAGATCCTCGAGGTGAAGGCGTTCGAGGTGGGCGAGCTGCCCAGGCAGTTGTCACACGGCATGAGCGATGTGCTGACGCGCGCGATGTCGGGCGAGAAGCACTGGGAGTGAGTTCAGTCGCCTCGAGGAAGCGCGCCTGAAAGAGGGTTGGAGAAAGTGCCTCGTTCGCGCGGGCCCCCGGCGCGAGGTGAGCGCTGACATCAACCCTCAACCGCCACCTTCGTTTGGGCGCTTGTGAGGAATGCTCTGCAACTGGATCCGAAAATCCACCCCTGAAATACCCCCGCAATTCACCCCGATTTGTCAGTGATCGCGACACTCGGCCCCCGAACGCACGAACCCACCTGCGCCGACAACTGCGCATGACCCTCTCGCGCGCCACCGTGAACAATCGAGCCGCAGCCGTTCGCAGTGCCCTCTCCCGGGCCGACACGAACCATGACGGGAAGCTGTCCGCCGCCGAGCAGCGCAAGGCGACCACGCTGGTGACCGGCGCCTCCGACGTCGCGCTGCGCGAGTCGTACAAGCAGGCCCGCATGGGCAACGGCTTCGTGTCCGTCTCGCGCGCCCGCGGCCTGGTGAACCTCGCGCTGAGCCGCTCGCTGGCCGCCGACGGCAACAAGAACGGAATCTCCCTGGCCGAGCGCGCGAAGCTGTCCGGCCCCATCGCCCGCGCGCTGACCCGCGGCGCCTCTGGCGGCGGCACGGTGCACGAGCCAAAGCCGACCGGCGCCTTCGGAACGTTCGGCCCCAAAGCCGCCAGGCTCGCCGCCGCCGCTGAGCGCCAGGCCCGCCTGATGAACAGCCGCGGTTGGTGCGCGCGAGGCGTGAACCGCTCGCTGGGCAAGGCCGGTCTTCCTGTCAGCCCGCTGCCGTCCGCGTACATGTACGCGAACCGGCTCGCCGGCGATAAGCGCTTCCGCGAGATCAAGAACGTCAGCGATGCGCAGCTCAAGAAGCTGCCTCCGGGCGCGGTGGTGGTGTTCGCCCCGTACAACTCGCCCAACAATCCGCACGGCCACATCTACGTCACGCTGCCCGGTGGCCGCGAAGCGAGCGATCACCTTCAGAACCGCTCGACCCGCGGCACGCAGCGCGTGTTCGTGCCGATCGGTTGATCAAGCGCTGGAGTGCGGGTTCGATTGCGGTGCACCGGTTCTCCGTCGAAGATGCCGCATGATCCGGACCCTCGGCTTGCTGGTGTGCTGCTCGTTGATCGGCTGCGCGAAGAAGGAAGCAGCACCGGTCGAGGTCGGCCCTGCGTCGGTCAGGCTCACTCCCTCGCAGGGCAAGCTCACGGCGCTGCTCGAGGCTGAAGTCGCCAGGGCGCGCGCGCGCAACTTGAAGCCGTTCCTCGAGCTGCGAGCCGAGTGGTGTGGGCCCTGCAAAGAACTCGAAGCGAGCATGGGCGACGCGCGCATGGCTGATGCGTTCGCGGGCACGTACCTGATCAGCATCGACATCGACGCGTGGTCGGAGCAGCTCGCCGACACGACCTTCGATGCGAGCAGCATTCCCGTCTTCTACGAGCTCGACGAGAAGGCGAAGCCGACCGGCCGGAAGATCGACGGTGGCGCCTGGGCCGAGAACATCCCCGCGAACATGGCGCCTCAACTGAAGGCCTTCTTCGCGGATCGCCAGTGACGCGGCTGCTGCTGTGCGTGCTGCTGATCGCCTCTCTCGCGGAAGCGCGCTCGAAGGCGGTGAGCATCAAGTGCATTCGGCCGAACCTGATGGTGCGCACCGAAACCGTGCCGCGCACCCCTGAGTTCACGCTCGGCGCCGAGGCGTTCGATCAAGCGACCATCAACTGGAACGCGAAACGCTCTGGTGATGCAGCGCGCGGTTTCATGAACGCGTCCGAGCACTTCGCCCAGCACGGCGCAGAAGGAAACTGGAAGTACGCCTGGCAGAACGCAGCGCTGGCCTGGGCAGCCGCCAACCGGGTGGCTGAAGGCAAGTCGGCCTTCGAAGCAGCAGCCGCGAACGAGAAGGACCCCGAACACGCCAGGGCATTGCGTGCCGCGGCCGAAACACTTTCCACGAAGGGAGCCTGTCCTTGAGCATCTCCGCAGTCGGCGCCTGTCTCGATCACCCTGAGCGCAATGGAACGCCGTGCACCCGCTGCGGCACCTTTCGTTGCGGCGAGTGCCTGGCGGAAGGCCTCTGTCCGTCCTGCCGGGGGAACGCGAGCGCCCGTGCTCCGCAACCGGAAGAGACGGTGGGCTTCAGTCGGCGCGCGTGGGGCCGGGTCATCGACTTCTTCTTCGGGCAGGCGTCCGGCATCGGCGGCGGCGTGCTCGCGGGTATCGTGTTGGTCATTCTCGAGGCCAGTGGCGTGGTGCGCACCGGCTGGGCGGAGCGCCTCGAGCACGGCTTCCTCTTCAATTTTCTGACCGGCGCGGCGGCGACCGTGGTGGGCATGGCCCTGAGCACGGCGGTCTGCGGCGCCTCGGCAGGCAAGTGGCTGCTGGGCCTGCGGGTGATCCGCATGGACGGCCGCCGCGCGGGGTTCATCGAGGGCGTCTTGCGCGAGCTCGCGTACTTCATCGACTCGTTCTTCTTCGGCCTGGTCGCCAAGGGGAAGATGGACGCCTCGGTGTATCGGCAGCGCATCGGCGACAACTGGGCGAACACCACGGTGGTGAAGGCAGACAGCCTGCCCGCGGGCACTTCTTCGCCGATGGGGCGCGTGGTGCTCGGGGTGGGCCTGGGCCTGACCGTTCAGGCGCTGATGCTGACCGTCTTCTTCGTGGTCGCGGCGCTCTGAGCGCCCTACCCTGCTGACCGTGTCGCGCAAGAAGCTCCGGTTGGTTCAGTTGCCCGTGCCCCCGCCTGCGGCCCTCGCGGCCACCGGCAACGTTCCGCTCGCTGCTGGTTGCCTGGGCGTCGCGGCGCGCGTGCATGGTTTCGGAGATCGCGTCGACGTCGAGGTGGTGGCGCCTTCCATCACCGACGGCTTCGGAGACACGCGCCTCGCCGAGCTGATCGCCGCCGACGAGCCTGACTACCTGGGCCTCTCGCTCTACCTGTGGAACGTCGATCGCAGCCTGCACCTCGCGCGCGAAGTGAAGCGGCGTTCACCGCGCACCAAGGTGCTCATCGGGGGTCCTGAGGTCGCGCGCGACAACGGCTGGCTGATGCAGGAAGCCGGCTTCGACATCGCGGTCGCAGGTGAAGGCGAAGAGGCGCTCGCCGACATCCTCGAGCGCGAGTTGAGTGGACGTGACCTGGCAGGGTTGCCCGGCGTCGCGGTGCGCACGGCGACGGGAATGACCGGCTTCGGGCCGCCGCGCTCGGCGCAGTTCCCGCTCTCTGATTACCAGTCGCCGTACCTGGCAGACCTGGTGCCGGTCGAGTCGGAGCGCTCGGCGTACGTGGAAGGCGCGCGCGGTTGCCGCTCGAAGTGCACGTTCTGTTTCTACCCGAAGGCCGCCAGCGGGCTGCGCGTGCTCAACCCCGGTCAGGTCGAGGCGTTGGTCGCGGGGCTCGGTGCACGCGGCGCGAAGGAGCTCTCGTTTCTCGACCCGACCTTCAATCATCGCCCCGACTTCGAGCCGGTGTTGGAGGCGCTCATTCGCGCGAACCCCGACCGGAAGATGTCGTTCTTCGCTGAGGTGCGGCCGGAAGGGTTGAGCCACGCGCACGCGGCGATGCTCAAGCGCGCGGGCTTCGACAAGCTGGAGATCGGCCTGCAGTCGGTCAGCGCGAAGACGCTCAAGCGGGTGAAACGCGGCGGCAACCCCGCGATGGTGGCGGCAGCGGCGAAGATGATGCGGGCCGAGGGCATCGACCTGCTGGTCGATTTGATCGTCGGGCTGCCGGGTGACACCGCTGAAGACATCGAGCGGGGCGTCGACTACCTCGAGAAGCACGACCTCGGAGACTTCGCGCAGGTCTTCGCGCTCTACGTTCTGCCCGGCACGGCGATGCGCGACACGGCCATCGAAGACGGGCTCGTCTTCGAGCCTGAGCCGCCGTATCGGATCATTCGCACTGCGACGATGGATGAGCAGGCGATTCACGATTCATTGCGCGCGGCGGAAGAGCGGCTGGGTCGGCGGCTCGATGAGAAGCCGCGCCCGCATCTGGTGGAGCGTGAGGTGAAGGCGATCGACGTGTTTCAGCTCGATCTCGATTCGGCGAGCGCGGCGGACCGTGACGCGGCGGCGCAGCCCGGGGCTCAGCATTGTGCGCTCTGGTTTCGGGGCGACGACTTGTTCGCGCGGCGCGCTGAGCTGATGCGGGCGATCGAAGCGCGGCAGGCGGTCGACCCGTACGCGACGCTCGACGTGGTGCTGGTGCCGACGCAGCCGTTTCCGCTCGACTTGTTGGGGTTGGTGCAGGGTCGCCTCGACGCGGCGCGGCCGAGTTATGCGACGCGCAACTTGAAGCATCGGGGTGAAGCGCATTCGCAGCGGGTCAGCGTGGTGCTGGGGCAGGACGTCGACGTTCCGCTCGATTGGGTGCAGGCCGTGATGTCGCAGTCGCAGGTGTTCCGCGAGCAGTCGATGCAGCAGGCCTCTCGGGATGCGGGGCGGCTGGGTGATGAGCTGCCGGGCGCGCGGATCGTCGGCAGCTCGAGCGAAGGCTTCGCGCAGCTGCAGTCGACCGCGGACCCCGAGTGCGTGGCCTTCGCGGATCGTGCGCTCGAGGCACGGTGGCAGCGGCAGGTGCTCGGCTACGGCGACGCAGGCAACTGATCAAGTGAGGTGACCTCCACCACCGAATCAGGAATTGCGAACCCGACCGTTCGCCCCGCCCGAGCGAAGTCGAGGGGTCACTTGCTGAGCGAAGCAAAGGGAATCCTCGACTCCGCTCCTAAGGAACAGCACCGTTCCCCCCGAGCGAAGTCGAGGGGTCACCTGCCGCGCGGCGCAGAGGTGGGTCTGTTCCTTCGGACGAAATCGCCGGCGCAGCCGGTCCCCTGCGCCTCAGGAACAGCACCGTTCCCCCCGAGCGAAGTCGAGGGGGCACTGCCCGCTCGAAGCAGAGGTACTCCCTCGACTCCGACCCTGCGTGAAGGTTGTCCGGGCTTCTAGTTGCAGGTCAACGTGCTGGCGAACGTGCCCGCCGGCGAGGAGCCGCTGCCCGTGTAGTAGAGCCGCGAGAACGCCGCCCAGTGGGTGAACGCGCTCTTGTCGCCCGGCCTGCACGCAGGGTCTGCCGCGCACGCGCCCGAGGTAGCAGAGACCTCGACCGCGGAACCCGACGGGGTCTTGATGCCGTTGAGATCGGTGGAGCGCGTCATCACCTGCTTCTTGAACGTCGACGCGTCGTTCACGTACCGCACCGCCGACATCCAGATGCCCGTGGCGGTGGCGCTGGTGCGGGGCCGCGCGATCGAGTTCACCCCGTTCTGCGTGCCGTACTCGTAATACGCGAAGTTGTAGGTCGGATCGTTCGTCAGCCAGTACTGCAGGTCGGCTTGCGGGGTGGTCGCTCCGGAATCGCGCATCACGTAGGCGAGGAAGTACTGGTCGGCGTTCGCAGCGTCCTTGAAGAAGGTGAGGTCGGGCTCGCCCATCACGCGCGGTGCGAACTCGGTGCGGGCCACCACCTCGGTGTCCTTGGTGGTGCCGTTCTCGTTGACCTGGAAGAACTTCAGGGTCGTCGGGGTGCTCAGGTAGCCGACCGCGAGGCGCCGCTGGGTGGCGACGGGAACGCAGGTCTGCGCCGCCGCCCAGTCGACATGCGACGAGTCGGCCGCCACGCCGGGCACCGCGGTGGTCGACGCGGCGATGGTCATCGAGGTCAGCGTGGTCGACACGCAGCCCGGCGCCCGGATTTCCCAGGTGGTGCCGGTGGTGTTGCAGCCCTCGACCTGCGCCATCTTGATGCCGACGCCAGCCTCTCTCCACAGCAGCGTCACCCGGCGACCATTGCCACGCACCACGCGCAACGAGTCGAGCACCGGAGCCCCCGCGCCGACGAACTGGACGATCCTGGACGCCTTCTGGAGCCCGTTGAGGTCGGTCAGGTAGAGATCGATCTCGGTGTTGGAGGTCGCCCAGATGCCCGCCACCAGCCAGCCATCACCGACCTGCGCGAAGTCGACGTCGCTGTAGCTCTCTGTGGTGATCGTCGTGCTGCCCCCGTTGGGCAGGCCCGCGGTGTCGAGCCGCTGCATGGTGAGCCCGGTGGTGCTCCCGCCCATCAGCAGCGCGGCCGCGTAGAGCGGATCGCTGCCGGTGCCGGTCACGCCGCCCTGACACGTCGGGCCCCAGTAGAACGGCCGAACCTCGACGTCCTGATACGAGGTGCCGTTGACGTTGGTGGTGCTGCTGAGCACCGGCTCGTCGACGATGCCGTCGCAGTCGTTGTCCGAGCCGTCGCAGGCCGACGCCGTGGGGCTGCCCGCCGTGGCATTGCAGACCACCGCGGTGCCGCCGGCGTTGCACACCTGGGTGCCCGAACGCGTGCACGCGCCCACGCCCGCCGAGCACGTGGTGCCCAGGCCCGCGTAGCCGTCGTCGGTGATGCCGTCGCAGTCGTCGTCGAGGCTGTTGCAGCTCTCGGTACCGGGAGAGGCCACGTTGCGCACGCAAGACACGGTGGCCGACTGGCAGCGCAGCGTTCCCGTCGCGCAGATGCCCGACTCGCCGGTGCTGCACGCCCCGCCGCCGCCGGGGTTGCCCTCGTCCGCGCCGTTGGCGCAGTTGTCGTCGACGCCGTTGCACAGCTCGGTCGCCGTGGGCTTGATCGACGAGTTGCCGTCGTTGCAGTCGGCGTTGTTGGTCACCCGGCCCGCTTGCGCAGCGCACGACACCACGGCCGCCGAGCCGGAGGCGCCGAAGCCGTCGCTGTCGCCATCGAGGTAGTAGCTCTGCGTGGGCAGCCCTTCGTCGATGCCGTTGACGCAGTTGTCGTTGACGCCGTTGCAGATCTCGGTGGCGCCCGGGCGAATGTTGACGTTGCCGTCGTTGCAGTCGGTGTTGTTGGTCACCTTGCCGCTCACCGCCGCGCACGAGGTCTGCGCCACCGCGCCGCTCGCGCCGAAACCATCGGAGTCGAGATCGGGGTAGTACGAGAGCACCGTGAGGCCTTCGTCGGTCGAGAGGTCGCAGTCGTCGTCGAGCTGGTTGCAGATCTCCGTCGCCGTCGGCTTGATGGCCGAGTTCATGTCGTTGCAATCGAGGCTGTTGGTCACCCGCCCCGCCACCGCGCTGCACGAAGCCTGGGCCACCGAGCCCGTCGCGCCGTAGCCGTCGGAATCGCTGTCGACGTAGTAGTTCTGCGTGGCCACGCCGTTGTCGATGATGCTGTCGCAGTTGTCGTCGACGCCGTTGCACATCTCGGCCGCGCCCGGGAACACCGAGGCGCTCGAGTCGTTGCAGTCATCGTTCGAGGTGACGCGCCCGCTGACGGGCCCGCATGAAGCCAACGGCGTCGAACCCTGGCGGCCGCGGCCGTCCATGTCGGCGTCGACGTAGTAGCTCTGCGTCGGAAGCCCTTCGTCGATGCCGCCCACGCAGTTGTCGTCGAGCTGATTGCAGACCTCCGCGCGGCCGGGAGCGATGGCCGCGTTCGCGTCGTTGCAGTCCGTGCGGTTCGTCACGCGGCCGCTGATGGGCGTGCAGCTGCGTTGCGCAGAAGCGATGGCCGAGCCGAAGGTGTCGCCATCGCCATCGGGGTAGTAGTCGACGAAGGTGAGGCCTTCATCGGTCTGGCCGTCGCAGTCGTCGTCGATGGCGTTGCAGGTCTCGGGGGCCATCGGCTTCACCGCCGGGTTGGCGTCGTTGCAGTCCTGGCTGTTGGTCACCTTGCCGGCCACCGGCGCGCAGGCCGACTGGGGCGAGCCGGAAGCAGCACCGAAGCCGTCACCGTCGCCGTCGGTGTAATACGGGATGAAGGTCAGCCCGTTGTCGATGCCGCCCGCGCAGTCATCGTCGACGCCGTTGCACGACTCGGTCGCGGTGGGCTTCACCATCGCCGAGGTGTCGTTGCAGTCGTTCTGGTTGGTCACCCGGCCCGGCACCGGCACGCAAGAAGACTGCGCCGTCGAGCCTGCCGCACCGAAGCCGTCGCCATCACCATCGGCGTAGTACGAGACGAACGTGAGCCCTTCGTCGGTCTGCGTGTCGCAGTCGTCGTCAGCGCCGTTGCAGGTCTCGGGAGCGCCCGGCTTGACCGTGGCGATCGCGTCGTTGCAGTCGCTGCTGTTGTCGACCTTGCCGGGCATCGGCGAGCAGCTGCTCTCCGACTGCGCGGAGGAGTCACCGAAGCCGTCACCGTCGACGTCGGGGTAGTAATTGACGAAGGCGATCCCGTTGTCCATCTGGCCATCGCAGTTGTCGTCGGTCTTGTTGCAGAGCTCGACCGCGCCCGGCTTGATGGTGGGGTTGGCGTCGTTGCAATCACCGGGGTTGCTCACCCGGCCCATCACGGTGGTCTGACACGAGTTCATCGGCGTCGAGGTCGAGGCGCCGAACCCATCGCCATCTGCGTCGACGTAGAAGTCTTGAAACGGGAGCCCGTTGTCGCGCGTGCCGTCACAGTCGTCATCGATGCCGTTGCAGGTCTCGGCCTGGCCGGGGCGGATGGTGGCGTCTTGATCGTTGCAGTCACCTGATTGCGTGACGCTGCCGGTGGGAGGGCTCTTGCAGCCTTCGCCGGTCTTCACCGCGCCGACGCCATCACCATCTTCATCGCCGTAGTACGCGACGACCGGAAGGCCTTCGTCGATCTGGCCGTTGCAGCTGTCATCGATGCCGTTGCACAGCTCGAGCGCGCCGGGGAACGCGCTGGGCTCGCGATCGTTGCAGTCGATCGACACCTCGCCCGTGCAGTCGCCCGTACCGGAGAAGCCGTCACCGTCGTTGTCGAGGCACACGCTGCTGGGCAGCAGGTAACCCGCATCGACCACCGGTGTCAGTGGCTCTTCTTTTCCGCCGCACGCGCTGAGTGCGAGGGCGACCAACACGATCAGACTGCGAGTCATCAGGATCCCCGGGAAGACAGACCGTGTAGCCGATGGCGGGACGTGTGGGCAAACCCGCTACTCGGGTTTTCGCGTCGCCGGGGTTACAAGCCGAGGGTGGCCCGTGTGCTCTTCATCGAAAACCACGACTCCTTCTCGTGGAACGTCGTGGATGCGCTGCCTTTCTCACGATCTGAGATTGAGCTCGTCAGCGCGTCGCAGGCCCCCAGCGCGCTCAATCGGGCCGACGTGGTGGTGATGGGCCCGGGCCCGACGGACCCGATCAGGGCCGGATTGGTCGACCTGGTGCGCGAGGTGGCGAAGCGCCGCTTGCCGTTTCTGGGCGTCTGTCTGGGGCATCAGGCGCTGGGGTTGGCGTTCGGCAGCACGCTCGTCCGCTCCACGCCCTCGCACGGCAAACGCGCCACCGCCCGCTTCACCGAAAGCCGCAGCTTCCCGATCGGTGACTTCGAGGTGATGCGCTACCACTCTCTCTCTCTCTCTCAGGTGGCGTCACCGCTGAAAGTCGTCGCCAGTCTGAGCGATGGAACAGTGATGGCGGTGGAGCACGAGTCGTTGCCGATGGCCGGAATCCAATTCCACGCCGATTCCTTCGGAACGCCGAGGGGCCGCGAAATCATCGCCGCCTTCTTCAAAAGGGCTCCCCTCTCCCTGCGCCAGCGGGGAGAGGGTCAGGGTGAGGGGCCGCCCGTCACAGCGGAGCCGCTCCCCCTCTCGAGTCTGCTCGGGCGAGAGCGCTTCGCACTGCTGGCACCGGGCTTCGCCAAGCACGCACACTGGACCCTCTTCGAAGAGTCCACCGATCAAAAAGCCGCGCTCTGGTACGCAACCGCGGAAGGCAAACCCCACCGCCTCACCGGCCGAGCACGAGCAGTCGAGCTGATCTTCGATCTCCCGGTCACGCCGTTGAGAGTCGACCTCGACGAGACGAACTTCCTCGAAGGCGTGACGAAGATCCGCGAGCACATCGCGGCCGGCGACGTCTACCAGGTGAACCTCACGCTGCGAGCCGAGCTGACCTGCGAAAGCGGAGCCCACCTCCTCACCGCCTTCTGCCGCAAAGCCGTGCCCCGTTTCGCCGCCTGGGTGAAGTCGCCGCACGTGGGAGAGCTGGTCTCCGCGAGCCCCGAGCTGCTGGTCGAAACGAACGACCGGCGCATCCACGTCGAGCCGATGAAGGGCACCGCCCCGCCATCAGCACGTGTCTGGTTGGAGAACAGCGAAAAAGATCGCGCCGAGCTCGCGATGATCGCCGATCTCCTGCGCGACGATCTGCATCGCCTCTGCGAGCCGAACTCCGTGCACGTGGTGAACGAGCGGCGAATGATCGAGCTGCCCTACGTGGTGCAGGCGGTGGCCGACGTCGAAGGTGAACTCCCGGCGAAGACCACGCTCGAGCAGGTGCTCGCGGCCGTTCACCCGGGAGGCTCGGTGACGGGCGCTCCACGAGCAGCCGCGCTGCAACACATCGCAGCCCTCGAGCCGACTGCCCGCGGCGCCTACTGCGGAGCACTCGGTCTGGAAGAAAATTCCAGCGCGCGGGTGGCCCTGCTGATCCGCACCGCCGAGCGTTTCGGAGCCACCTGGCGCTACGGCGTGGGCAGCGGCATCACGTGGGACTCCGATCCCCACGCGGAGTTGGAAGAAGTCCGCCTCAAGCTGGGTGCGCTGCGCTGAGGGTGACTCAGCTTTGACCCACTTGCGCCGCCCGAGGGGCCAAGCGAATCAGGTCTCATGTTCCGTACCCCTGCAGCCTTCGTCGTGATGTTCGCCGCCTTCACCTTCAGCGGCCTTGGCTGCACTCCGGAACCGATGGGTACGCCGTGCGTGACCGCCTCTGATTGCGGCGCCGCTCCGGGCCCCTGCGTGGAAAACACCTGCGTGAACAAGGTCTGCGGCACGGCGAACGTGACCAGCGGCACGGCCACCGGGGTTCCGACGGCCGGCGACTGCAAGGTCACCCAGTGCGACGGCGCCGGAAGCGCAGTGGTCGTGAACGACGACACCGATGTTCCCAGCGACGCGCAGGAGTGCACCGACGACGTGTGCACCGCCGGCGTGCCTTCGCACCCGCCCCGCACGGCCGAGTCGGCCTGCGGCATGGGCGGCCTGCTCAAATGTGATGGCCAGGGCAGCTGCGTGACCTGCATCGCGGCGGCCGATTGCGGCGCTTCCACCGAGTGCCAGACGCGCACCTGCGTGGCCGGCACCTGCGGCGTGAACAACGTCGTTGCCGGTACAGCGTTGGCGATGCAGACCGCCGGCGACTGCAAGGTGAACCAGTGCGATGGCAACGGCGCCCCCGCGGTCGTCAACGACGACGCTGACGTGCTCGTCGACGCCACCAGTTGCACCACCGACGTGTGCACCGCCGGTGTGCCGTCGAACCCGCCGGTCACCGAACGCACGGCGTGCACCGAGAACAACGGCACCTTGTGTGACGGCGCGGGCGCGTGCGTCACCTGCGTCTCGTTCACCGACTGCCCCGGCAGCGACACCGAATGCCAGCAGCGCACCTGCACCGCCGGCGTCTGCGGCTTCGGCTACGCCGCGCAGAACACCCCGGTCGCCTCGCAGACCGCCAACGACTGCAAGAAGAACGTGTGCGACGGAGCGGGCGCGATCACGCCCGCCAACGACAACACCGACCTGCCCAACGACAACAACAGCTGCACCGTCGACACCTGCGCGGCGGGCGCGCCCACCTTCACCAACGCAACGGCGGGCACCACCTGCGGTACGGCCG
>JBKJSE010000227.1:0-12147 GCA_046595925.1 Archangium sp.
AAGTTCAAGCGCGACAAGCTGCAGGTCAGCGATCTCATCAAGTACAAGTCGATGACGCCGCAGATGGCCGAGTTCCTCGAGATGGTCGTCAAGGCCCACAAGAACATGGTGATCAGCGGGGGCACGGGCTCGGGCAAGACCACCCTGCTCAACGTGATCAGCACGTTCATTCAAGACGACGAACGCATCGTCACGGTGGAAGACGCCGCTGAATTGAACCTCACCCAGGACCACTGGGTTCAGCTCGAGTCACGCCCCCCCAACCTCGAAGGCAAGGGCGCGATCACCATTCGCGACCTGGTGAAGAACTGCCTGCGCATGCGGCCGGACCGGATCATCGTCGGCGAGTGTCGAGCCGGTGAGGCGCTCGACATGCTCCAGGCGATGAACACCGGCCACGATGGTTCGCTCACCACGCTGCACGCCAACACGCCGCGTGACGCGCTGGCCCGGTTGGAGACGATGGTGCTGATGGCCGGCATGGATCTGCCGGTGAAGGCCATTCGCGAGCAGATCGCCTCGGCCGTGCACATGATCGTGCAGCAGACCCGCTTCTCCGACGGCAGCCGCCGCGTGACCTACATCTCTGAGGTGTCGGGCATGGAAGTCGACGTCGTCACCATGCAGGACATCTTCTATTTCAAGCAGGAAGGCTTCACCGACGACGGCAAGGTGCGTGGCCGCATGGTCGCCACCGGCTTCGTGCCGCGCTTCTACGATGACCTTCAGCGCCGCGGCATTCCCGTCAACATGGGCATCTTCCGCGAGGAGTAAGAACGACCGTGCCGACCCTCGTCATCAAGAACCCAGACGGCAGCCAGCAGGAGCAGGACGTCTCCGAGCAGCTCACCATCGGCCGCGCCGAGGGGAATGATCTGATCCTCTCGGAGGGCGGGGTGAGCCGTAAACACGCCCGCTTCTTCGTCGATGGTGAAGCCACCATGGTGGAAGACGCAGGGTCTGCCAACGGCACCTTCGTCGACGGCGAGAAGATCGAAGGGCCCACCCGGCTCACCGGCAAGAGCCAGATCGTGATCGGTGACTACGAGATCCAGCTCAAGCTGGGCTCGAAGCCGCTGCCCAAGGTCTCGAAGGCGGGCGCCAGGCCCTCGAAAGAGCCGACCTCGGCCAACGGCAAGGCCGTCAAGCCGGCCGCGCCCCGCTCGACCCGCGTGGTGGCGGCGATCAAGGAAAAGCCCAGCGGTGGAGCGCTGGCCAAACGCCCCGGACCGCAGAAGGCCGCGGGCCCCCAGCTGCGTGGGCTCACCGGCGCCATCACCGGCAAGACGTTCTCGCTGACCGGCACGATGATCGTCGGCCGCGTGGCGGGCGTGGACATGGTGGTCGATGACGACTCGGTCAGCCGCCGCCACGCTGAGCTGGTGGTGAACGGCCGCGAAGTGACGGTCAAAGATCTCGGCAGCGCCAACGGCACCACCGTGAACGGCGCGCCCATCTCGGAAGACACGATCCTGTCTCCGGGGGACATCATTCAGTTCGGCGTGGTCGAGGTGATGTTCGAGACCGGCGGCTCGTCAGGTTCGCGCGCGCCCATCGCCCGTCGGGGCGCGGCCGCTGAACCGCCGGCTCGCCCCGTCACGCCTCGGGGGCCCCGGGGCCCCCCTGAGAGCATCGATGCCGACAGCGAATCGAGCAGCATGCCGCTCGATCCGAAGAAGAAGAAGATCATTATCATCGCGAGCAGCGTGCTGGGGGCGCTCTTCCTGCTGGTGTTGATCCAGGCGTTCACGGCGCCGCCCGACCCCATCGACAACGAGATGAAGGACATCAACGGGCTACCGGCCAAGCGCCCGAAGAACGTGCCCGCTGCAAGCCTGGATCCCGCTGAGCAGATCGAAGCGCTGCTCGCCGAGTGCCGTACGTACTCGAGCAGCGAGCAGGGGCTGACCGACTGGTCGCGTGCCGACGCGGCCTGCCAGAAGGTGCTCGAGCTCGAGCCGATTCACCAGGAGGCCAACACCCTGGTCAAGCGCATCTCGGTGCTCAAGGTGTGCGAGCAGAACTTCAATGGCGCGCGTGAGTTGATCGCTGGTGGCCAGCTCGAAGGCGCGCTCGACCTGCTGGCGAAGATCAACAAGGGCTGTGAGAGCTACCTGCTGCGCTCGCTCTCGGTCGCCAAGGAGCCGGTCGCTGAGATGAAGAAGCGCGCCGGCGCCGACTGCAAGGGCTACGCGACCAACGCGAAGTGGGATCTCGCCGTCAAGCGGTGCGAGCTCTACACGCGCCTGGCTTGCCAGACGATGAGCCCCGACGAGCTGTACCCCCCGGCGCTCATGAAGATGAAGCTCGATGGGCCGATCAACCCGAAGACCGAGTGGCGCCCGAAAGATCCGCTCTACATCAACTTCCTCAAGGCGCGCGAGAAGGTGAAGCCGGGCGAGCCGATGTGGCAGTGCCCCGAGATCGTCGCGTTCCGCCCGCCGCCGCCGCCGCCTGACCCGAACAAGCTGGCCAAGGAAGAGCTCGCCAAGCGCTACCCCGAGCCTGAGATGGGGCGCGCGCTCACGTTCTACTTCGTGGGCGACTTCCAGTCGGCGCCGGTGCCGCTGCAGAAGATCACCGAGAAGATGGAGAAGGCGCAGTACCACGAGGCCGCGCGTGCGCTGCTGCAAGACATCAACAACGCCATCAATCTCTATGAGAATGGAACGAGCGAGATCACCAAAGATCACCCTGAGAAGGCCGAGATCCCCTTCCTCAAGGCGCTCGCCGTCGATGAGAAGCTGGTGCTGGGTGATCGCGCCGGCAAGCTGACTGCCGATGAGAAGAAGAAGGAGCTCGAGAAGCGCGTGTCCTTCATTCGCAAGGCGATCGTCGAGACCATGAGCTCGCAGTCGTACGAGAAGGGCAAGGCGCTCGCCGACCGGAAGGATTTTCGGGCCGCGTGCCGCATCTGGAAGCTCGGCAGCAACTTCTCGCGCAGCAACATCGACCTGCTCAAGGCGCTGACCAACGTGTGCACCAAACGTGCGTCAGAGGCGTTCGAGCGCGCTCAGTCGTGCGAGCAGCTCAAGGCCGCGATGGACTTCGCGGTCGATCAGGACGGCTTCAAGGAGAAGATCGCCGAGCGCATGACGGCTGAGGACTGCACTCCGTAGGAAAGGAGTGCCCCTCACCCCGACCACCCTCTCCCCGCTTCGCAGGGAGGGGGGGACCTGCTACCTGCCAGTCATGGCGACGCAGGGTGACTTGTTCGGTTTCTCGCAGCAGGGCAGCCCTCCTGCGAAGGCCCCGCCCGCGGCGCCTCCCGGCCCCAGGACGGTGACGTTGGTCGACGCGTCGGGGATCATTTTCCGCGCGTACCACGCACTCCCCCCTCTGACGACCAGCAAGGGCGTGCCCACCCACGCGGTGCTGGGCTTCACGCGCATGGTGCTCAAGCTCCTACGCGAGCGAAAGCCCACCCACCTCGCGTTGTGTTTCGACCGCGACAGCCGCAAGGGCCGCCTGGCGATCGACCCGAACTACAAGGCCAACCGCGAAGCGACGCCCGCCGACCTGATGTCGCAGTTCGAGCTCATTCGGAAGATCGCAGGCGTGCTCGAGCTGCCCATCGTCGAGATGCCGGGCTGGGAGGCCGACGACGTCATCGCCACGCTCGTAGGCCGCGCGCGGAAGCAGGACTTCGAAGTCGAGATCATCACCAGCGACAAAGACTTCCTGCAGTTGCTCGAGCCGGGGGTGCGCATCTACGACCCCATGAAGGACAAGCCGATCACCGAGGCTGACGCGCTCGAGCGGTACGGCGTGAAGGCCTCTCAGATGCGCGACTACCAGGCGCTGGTGGGCGACGCGATCGACAACATTCCCAAGGTGCCGGGCATCGGCCCCAAGACCGCGGCCGACCTGCTCGCGCAGTTCGGCACCATCGAAGCGCTGATGGCCCGCCTCGACGAGGTGAAGAAGCCGAAGATCCAGGAGGCGCTCAAGACCAACCTGGAGCAGCTCAAGATGGCGCTCCAGTTGGTGAGCTTTCGGCACGAGCTGCCGCTCGACGTCGACCTCGAGGGGCTCATTCGCAAAGATCTCCACGCGGCCGAAGCGCGGGTGCTCTTCACCGAGCTCGAGTTCTACCGGCTGATTCAGGAGATGCCTTCAGCGCCCGCGACGCCGCTGCGCCAGGCGGCCACGTTGATCGGCGACGAGGCCGCGCTCAAGGTGTTCTGCGAGGGACTGTCGCAGGCGACCCGGGTCTCCATCTCTCCGGCCTTCGAAGGCGAGCCGCACTCCGCCGAGCTCAAGGGGCTGGGCTGCGTGGTGGGTACCCAGACCTGCGTCTACCTGGTGGTGCCGTCGATCGGCGCCGCCGCGCTGGCCACGCACCTGGGGCCTGCGCTCCGGCGTGCCGGGTTGGAGATCGAAGCGCACGACGGCAAGGCGCTGCTGCACCTGCTCGCGTCGGTGGGCATCGAAGGCGTCACGCTGCACACCGACGTCGAGCTGATTTCCTACCTGCTCAACCCCTCGCGCAAAGAGCACGCGCTGCCCGACCTCGCCCGCGAGCGCCTGCGCACCGAGCTTCCCGCGTGGCCCGATGGTCAGTCGGGGCGCGGCAAGGCGACGCTGACCGAGCTCCACGAGGAGCGCGCGGCGATGTTGTTCGCAGCTTCAGCCGATGCGGTCGACCGGCTGGTGACCGATCTGTGGACTGAGACCGACGGCATGGGGCTCTCGAAGCTGGCCCGCGAGATCGAGCTGCCGTTGGTGCCGGTGCTCACCAAGATGGAGCGCACCGGCATCTGCATCGATCGCGCGGCGCTGGCAGAGATCTCAGTGCAGGTCGACGCCTCGGTGCAGGAGATGCTCAAGGCGGTCTTCGAGCACGCCGGCGGCCGCGAGTTCAACGTCGGCTCACCGGTGCAGCTCGCGCAGGTGCTCTACGACGACCTCAAGCTGCCGGTGCTCAAGAAGAACCGCTCGACGGATCACGAGGTCCTGGAGAAGCTCGCCGAAGAGCACCCGCTGCCTCGCGCGATCATCGAGTACCGCACGGTGGCCAAGCTCAAGAGCACCTACCTCGACACGCTGCCCACGCTGATCGGCGCCGATGGGCGCATTCGCACCACCTACAAGCAGGCGGCCGCGGCGACGGGCCGGCTCACCTCGACCAACCCGAACCTGCAGAACATCCCCATTCGCACCGAGCTGGGAAAGCAGATCCGCCGGGCCTTCGTGGCCGAGCCGGGCTGGGTGCTGGTGTCGGCCGACTACTCTCAGGTCGAGCTGCGTATTCTGGCGGACATCTCGGGCGACGAGGGCCTGGTCAAGGCGTTCGCGGAAGACGCCGACGTGCACGCGCGCACCGCCGCCGAGGTGTTCAGCGTGGCCCTCTCCGAGGTGACGAAGTCGCAGCGCTCGGTGGCGAAGATGGTGAACTACGGCATCGCGTACGGCTTGTCGGCGCATGGCCTGAGCACGCGGCTGAACATTCCCATCGAAGAGTCGAAGTCGATCATCGAGCGGTACTTCGCGCGTTTTCCCGGCATCAGCCGCTACGTCGAGGAGACCCTCGAGGGCGCGCGGAAGAAGGGCTACGTCGAGTCGATCTTCGGCCGGCGGCGCTACATGCCCGACCTGGTCTCGCGCAACCGGCAGGTCTCCATGGCGGCTGAACGCGCGGCCATCAACATGCCCATTCAGGGCAGCGCGGCCGACATCGTGAAGCGGGCGATGCTCGAGATGGAAAAGCAGTTGGTCACCGAGCGTTTGAGCGCGCGCATGCTCCTGCAGGTGCACGACGAGCTGCTCTTCGAGGTGCCAGAAGGCGAAGTCGAGCGGCTGACCGCCCTGGCCAAGACGGTCATGGCCTCGGTCGCCCAGCTCAAGGTGCCCCTGGTGATCGACGTCGGGCAGGGAAGGTCGTGGGCCGAGGCGCATTGAGGCGGTAGAAGGGAGGGACATGGATCGCTCCCCTCGCCAAACCACCGCCGCCGAGCGCTTTCAGGCGCTCCTCGAGGTGGGCTCGCAGATCTCATCGGCCCGAGACATCGATCAGCTGCTCGAGGCGGTGGTCGAGCGGATCGCCGTGCTGCTCGAGGCCGAGGCCGCGACGCTGTTCATGCACGATCGCGAGAACCGTGAGCTCTGGGGCCGGGCGATGCGGGGGCACTCGCTCAAGGACATTCGCATTCCCGATCAGCTGGGCATTGCGGGGCACGTGTTCTCGACCGGGCGCACGATGATCCTCGGCGACGCGTACAACGATCCCCGCTTCAACCCTGAGATCGATCGCCAGTCGGGCTTTCGCACGCGCTCGGTCATCGCCACGCCGCTGCGGCACTTGAGTGGCCGGGTGCTGGGCGTCTTCCAGGTGCTCGGCAGCCGGGTCGACGCGTTCGACGCGGAAGATCGGGCGTTGGTCGAAGGCATCTCGACGCAGATCGCGGCGGTGCTCGACAACGTGCTGTTGGTCGAAGAGCTGAAGCGGGGCGGGGAAGAGCTCGCCAGCCGCATGAGCGATCTCGACGCCCTCTACGAGGTCGAGCGCGCGGTCTCTTCGGTGACGGCGCAGAACGACCTGCTCGAGAAGATCCTCGAGATCGCCATGGAGCGGGTCGGCGCGCGGGCCGGCAGCATCCTGTTGGCGGAAGAAGATCGCGACAGCCTCTATTTCCGCACGGCGAAGGGCGAGAAGAGTGAGTCGCTGGTCTCGTTGCGGCTCAAGACCGGCCAGGGCATCGCGGGGCACGTCGCCGAGAGTGGCGAGGTGGTGCGGGTGAAGTCGGCGGAGGACTCCGAGTTTCACGATCGCACCATCGCCAAGCGGCTCGGGCTGACCACGGGCGCGGTGTTGTGCGTGCCGGTCACCACGGGCAACAAGACCTTCGGCGCGCTCGAGCTGCTCAACAAGAAGGGCGGCTTCAGCGAGAAGGATGAGCGGCTGGTGGTGCTCCTCGCGGCCCAGGTCGGTCGCGCCCTGCAGCGCAGGCAGTCGCAGGAAGAGGTCGAGCGCCGTTCACGCCTGGCCACCATCGGTCAGATGCTCAGCGGTGTGCTTCACGATCTGCGCACGCCGCTGACGGTGGTGGGGGGCTACGCCGAGATGATGGCCGGTGAAGAAGAGCCCGCGCTGCGAGCCGAGATGTCGTCGCAGATCCTCACTCAGCTGCAGCACATCTCAGACATGCAGCAGGAGACGCTCGCGTTCGTGCGGGGCGAGAAGTCGGTGTTCATTCGCCGGGTGTTCATGCACGTGTTCATGCGTGAGCTCACCGAGCAGTTGACCCAGGAGTTCGCCGGCACGTCGGTCGAGCTCAAGGTGCATGCGGGCTACACGGGCGCGGCGCGTTTCGACGAGAGCAAGATCAAGCGGGTGATCTTCAACCTGTCGCGCAACGCGATCGACGCGATGCCCGATGGGGGGCGCTTCCTGCTCTCCGTGGAGCGCGAGGGGGATGAGGTGGTCTTCCGCGCGAAGGACAACGGGCCGGGCATTCCCCCCGAGATCGCCGGGCGGCTGTTCGAGTCGTTCGTCACCTCGGGCAAGAAGCACGGCACGGGGCTCGGCCTGGCCATCGTGAAGAAGATCGCCAAGGAGCACGGCGGCTCGGTGAACTGCAAGACGCAGGTGGGGAAGGGCACGTCGTTCGAAGTGCGCCTGCCCGCTGGAACGCCGGCAGACTGAACTCCAGGTGCTCCCTCTCCCCGAGGGGGAGAGGGCAGTCGCGCTCTACTGATTCGATCGAAACAACCGCATCCCAGGCCGGCCACTCAGCTCGAGGAAGAACCCGAACTGAAACCGCACCGTCTGATCAGTCGCCAAAATCCCCGGGGGCGGGTTGGGAAACGGCTGAGCCCGCTCGAACGCCTTCACCGCCTCGAGATCGAGAAAGTCCAACCCACTCGACTTGTCGACGAACGCGTCCTTGAGACGCCCGCCGCCATCGATGGTCACCGTGAGAATCGTGTACCGATCGCGCCCGCCGTAGATCTGCCCCGAGGGGTCGCGAAGCCGCATCTGATCGTTCGGGTTCCACTCCTGACCCACGCTCTGCTTCACGCGATTGAAGAAGCTGGCGTACTTCCACTCGCGCGTACTCAGGTACGTGCCGTCGCCCTCTTCGACGTCCTTCAGATGATCATTCGGAGCAGCCCCGGTGATCTTGTCGATCACCGCCGCTGAAGGCATCAGGTTGAGCGCGCCGGCCTGGCCCACGCGACCCGCCGAAACGTCTTCGCCCTGGTTCTGTGCACCGGGCACCAGATTGAGCCTGTCCGAGTTGCCCTTGATCGCCTCAGCCTCTTCACGGTTCTCCACCGCGACGCCGGGCCCTTCACGGGTGATCGTCTTGAGCGCGATCTCCTCGCGCTTCTTCACATCGGGCACCTGCAACGCCTGCTTGGGCTTCGCGCTCTCCAGCAGCGGCCGGTCGTCATCACCCATGCCGTTGTTGCCTTTGACCTGCGGCTTCTCTGCTTCCGACGTGCCGTTGCCTTCCACCTTCTGGGGCGCGGTGCGTTGGTTGGTCGCGTTTCGATAGAAGGCGGTCTGCTCCTTGGCGCGCGTCTCCTTCTTCGCGACGTTGTTCGACTCGGACACGTACTTCGCCTTCGGGTCGACCTGGTCGTTGCCCCTGGGCGTGGCCACCACCTGGCCATCGGGCATCTTCTCGGGCTGCTTCTCTTCCTTCTTCTTTTTCTCAGTCGGGTTCGCGGTCCGCTCGTCGCGCGCTTCAGCGCCGCGGTTCTTCTCGAACTGTTCGGTGGTGAGCCCGCGCAGCATCACCGGACGGGAGGGCGTGGGCCGGCTGGCACTCTTCGGCCGGTTCGGCACATCCCACTTGAGCAGCGACGAGAGGACGATCAACGCCAGCAGCCCCGCGTGAATGAACACGGTCAACCCCAGCGTCAGCACGACCAGCACGGCGCGTTTGCCGTTGGGCGTCTTTCGCTGGGGTTGGGTCAGCAGCATGCGTCGTGAACATCATAACGAGCCTGCGGTGTTCCCCGCAGCGTGGGAACCTTCTGAATCACCCAATGAAATCAGTAGATTCGGGCCACCTGGGCGCCATTGAAGTAGTGCTCGAGGATCTGGCGGTAGTTCTGGCCTGCTTCGGCCCGCCCGATGGCCCCGGTCTGACACATTCCAACCCCGTGGCCCCAGCCTCCGCCCGTGAAGATCCACGTGGTGGGGCGGCCCTTGGGATCTTTCTCGGCCTTGAGCTCGAACATCGCGCTGTTGAGCATGCCGAACGTCCGGCGGATGTTGAGCTCACCGCGAATCGTGGTGGCGCCTTCTTCACCGGAGATCTGCAGCAACCGCGCGCGCCCCGAGACGCCGCGTTCGGTGACGTTCATCGCCATCACCTTGCCGACCGCGAACGAGGCGAGCTTCTCGTCGACGTCCTTCGCGGTGAAGCGCTTCTCCCAACGGTACTTGCTGAGCTGCGTGAAGCTCGAGACCTTGCACGCGTGCTGCGCGTCGGTGGCGAGGAACTTCGAGAGCTCCTTCGGGGATGCGGGTATCGGCTTGCCGGGCATGATGTCGGGCCGGCCGCGCAGTGAGGCGTTGGCCACGCCCCCCCAGACGATCTCGTTGTTCTCAGAGTGACCACCGCAGACCGCGCTGTAGACCGAGTCGACCAGGCGATCGTTCGCGTCGAAGCTCGCTTCACCGCGCGTGGCCTCGACGGCCGCGTTGGTGGTCGGCGCTTCACCGGACACGCCGCGATACACAGCGCAGTGCTGCTCGGTGCACAGCAGGTAGGGATCGGCCAGGTGCTTGAGCCCGATCTTCGCGAGCACTTCCCCGCGCGCCGTGACGGCTTGCGCCTTGAGGGCTTCCGCGTGCGCCTTGGCGAAGATCTCCGAGGGCACCAGGCCCTTGAGCAGATCCTCGAGGTCGACCTGGTTGACCACCGCGATCTTCCCGAAACGATCCGCGGTGAGCAGCACGCTGCCTCGGAAGGCGCGGTCTTCGAAGTTGTGGAAGTCGTAGCCCACGCCGAACTCGACCCGCCTCACTTCGATGGGCGCTCCATCGGGTGACTCGGCACTGAGCTGGCCGTCGACGGTGGCGGTGACGTTGCCGGTGCCGTCGATGAGCTCGAGCTTGATGCTGCCCTTCGCCTTCACGTCTTCCAGCAGCGAGGTGCGCACGGAAAACTTCTTGAGGATGTCGGCTTGCTGAGCTGCGAGCGACTCGGGCGGGGCAGGGGGCTGATCGACCACCAGCACGTAGCGCCGGTTGTCGATCACCTTGCCCGCGATGCCATACACGCCGCCGAGGATCTGCGACTTGAGCGTGAGCCCGCGCGACGACCACTCTTCCTGCGCCTGCGCGAGGCCCCGCTTGTCGTTGAAGGGGATCTCGACGATCTGAATGCGCGCGACGATCGCCGCGGGCGTGCCCGAGACGCGCTTGATCTTCCACTCCATGCCCGGCGGGCCTTCGACCAGGCGCTCGGGGTTCCCCGGCAGCCGAAAGCGCAGGCGCCCGCGGCCGACCAGCGTCACCTCGTTGCTGCCTTCCATCAGGCGCACGGGGATGATCGGAGAGCCGCTCTTGAAGTCGAGCCGTTTGTTCGTCAGCTCACTGGGTGCAGGGGGAAGATCGAGCCCTTCGCCACCGCGGGCGAGCTGAGCGAAGAGCAACGTGGCGAACAGCGCACTCCGCATGAACTTGGACTTCGAAGAGGCGCCACCCGGAATCGAACCGGGGAATGAGGGTTTTGCAGACCCTTGCCTTACCGCTTGGCTATGGCGCCGGAATCAGGGGCCTTAACTGCCTGACGTCGCCGTCCTGGTCAAGGGTGCGATTTGTTGATTCGTCAGTCACTATCTACGGCTCATGAGCTCAGGCTTCCAGACCTACTCCCAAGAGCATGAAGCCTTCCGCGCCACCGTGCGCCAATTCGTTCAGCGAGAGCTCAAACCGCACATTCAGAAGTGGGAAGCGGCCGAAGAATTCCCCCGCGAGCTGTACGGCAAAGCGGCTGAGCTCGGCCTGTTCGGCCTGAAATACGAAGAGAAGTACGGCGGGTCGAACGCCGGCTTCTTCTTCGAGGCCGTCGCCACGGAAGAGCTCTCGAAGTGCAGCTCGGGTGGCGTGGCGGCGGGGCTGGGCGCCCAGATGACCATCGCCACCGGGCCGATTCACCTCTTCGGCACCGACGCGCAGAAGCAGAAGTACCTCGCGCGTGCCATCAAGGGCGAGTGGATCGGCGCGTTCGCGGTGACCGAACCGAGCGGCGGCAGCGACGTGGCGGGCCTCAAGACCACCGCGCAACGCGCAGGAGAAGGCTGGGTGCTCAACGGCGCCAAGACGTACATCACCAGCGGCGTGCGCGCGGACTACGTGATCGTCGCGGCGAAGACCGACCTCACGAAGGGCCACAAGGGCCTCTCGATGTTCATCGTGGACAAGGGCACGCCCGGCTTCTCGGTCAGCAAGAAGCTGCAGAAGCTCGGTTGGCGCGCGTCGGACACCGCCGAGCTGCACTTCGAAGACTGCCGCATTCCAGGTGACGCGCTGCTGGGCACCGAAGGCGGCGGCTTCTCGCAGATCATGGGCAACTTCCAATGGGAGCGTCTCTCGCTCGCGCTCGGCGCGGTCGGCGCGGCCGACGACATCCTGGCGACGGTGATCGAGTTCACGAAGAACCGGCAAGCCTTCGGGCAGCCGGTCGCGAAGTTTCAGGTCACGAAGCACAAGCTGGCCGAGATGGCGACGGACCTCGAGGCGGCGCGGCAGCTCACGTACCACGCGCTCCGATTGCACGCGGCGGGCGAGTGGGCGCTCGGTCAGACGGCGATGGCGAAGAAGGTGGCCACCGAGATGTGCTGCAGGCTGGCGGACCAGTCACTGCAACTGCACGGGGGCGCGGGCTACATGATGGAGTTCGACATTCAGCGGCACTGGCGCGATGCGCGGCTGGGCCCCATCGGCGGCGGCACCAGCGAGATCATGAACGAGATCATCGCCAAGCAGCTCGGGTTGTAGAGACAGTCTCCCGTCGCCACGGATCCCCCCGAGCGGAGTCGAGGGGTCACTGCCCGCTCCCTCAACTGCCCTCCTCAGGAACAGCACCGTTCCCCCCGAGCGAAGTCGAGGGGTCACCTGCCGCGCGGCGCAGAGGTGGCATCTCGACTGCGCTCGATGCGAACGGTGGGTCTGTTCCTTCGGAC
>JBKJSE010000234.1:0-6835 GCA_046595925.1 Archangium sp.
GGAACACACCGGTCCTCCCGAGCGGAGTCGAGGGAGTACTTCTGCCTCGCGCGGCAGGTCACCCCTCGACTTCGCTCGGGGGGAACGGTGCTGTTCCTTAGGAGCGAAGTCGAGGGAGTACCTCTGCTTCGCACCGCAAGTGCCCCCTCGACTGGGCTCGGGGTGACCGGTGGGGTTCTCAATTTTCATATTTCGGCCAACCCTCTCGGGGTGACCGGTGGGCCCCTTTTCGAGGACCAGTGGTGAGTCCCGTGGAGCGACCGCGCAGCTTCGATTTCGCCGCGCTGGCGCTCCTCGGTGCTGCGGCGCTGACGTGGTTCGTGCGCGATTCGCAGCCGCTCGCCGCGGCCCTGGCGATCGGCGTACCCGCGCTGTCGTTGCTCGCGCAGGCAGTGGCCGTGTTGCTGATCGCCGCAGCCCTCTTCCGGCTCAGGGCCGTGCTGGCCTCGGTCGGCAACGCGCTGCTCACGCGCATCGACGCGGCTGAAGCGAAGCTCGAGAAGGCGCCCGGCGCGCGCGTCATTCGTGCCGTGTTGATCGCCGCATTCGTCGGCCTCGCGACGCTGGCGCTCGTCGAGAAGACGCGCCTGGGCGGCTACCTCGAGACGCGCACCGTCGATCTCTTCTTCCGGCTCCGCTTCCCCGCGCGTTCGCAGGTCGAGCTCGCCACCGCGAAGGAGCTCTCGTCTGCCCGCCGTCAAGAGGACGTCGTGGTGCTCGGCCTCGACGACGAGACGATCTCGCACCTCGGTTGGCCGATGGCGCGAGTGCACTACGCGCGATTGATCGACGCGGTGTCGATCGCGAAGCCCGCGAGCCTCTCCTTCGACGTCGCGCTCGTCGACCCCAGCCGCGAGCACCCGGAGTGGGATCTCGAGATCGGTGAGGCCAGCAAGCGCGCAGGCAACGTCTCGTTCAGCTTCGCGGTCGCGCGCGGCAGCGGCGAAGCGCCTCCCATGCAATCGCCCACGGCCCTCGCGGCGCTCGACGCGAACAGCATTCCGTTCCACGCCTCGGCGGCCACGCTCCCCGACTACGGGGAGTTGATCGGTGGCGATGCGCTGCTGACCCCCGTGATCGACCCCGTCGCCCAGCACGCGCGCGCGATCGCCATGGCCAACGTGGTGCTCGATGGTGACGACGACGTGCTCCGTCACTCGATGCTGGTGGCTCGGCTCGGCCAGCGGCTCCTGCCGTCACTCTCACTGCGGCTCGCGGCGCAGACGCTCGGCGTTCCGCTCGATCAGGTCCGCATCTTCCCCGGCTCGCACGTCGACCTGGGCGGCAAGCGCACCGTGCCGATCGATCGACTCGGCCGCACCCTGGTTCGCTACCAGGGCCGTCACGACACCCATGGAGAAGGCCCCTTTCGTTACGTGTCGATCTGGTCGCTCATCCGCAGCGATTCGATGGTGACGCTGCTGGGCAACCCGCTGGGTGACGATCAACGCTTCGTGGTCGACGAGCAGACGAGGCTCACCCGCGATGGCCTGGCCGTTTCCCTCACTGAGCTGGACCCTGCGTTGCTCGTGCCGGGCGCGGCGGTGAGCGGCAAGGCGCGGTACTCGAGCGATCCCGGGCACGTGCTCGAGCTCGACATCAAGACGGGCCCTGCCGCCGAGCCCGACTTCGAGCTCCTCGACGAGGCGAACCTGCGCTTCACGACGCGCTTCGGCTCGGTGAAGAGCAACCGCGGTGACGCTTCGATGCTCACCGGCAAGCACGTGCTCGTCGGCTCGACGGCGCTGGCCGCGGCGGATCTGCGCAACAGCTCGCTGGGTGAACTGCCCGGCGTCGAACACCACGCCACGATGTTGGCGAACCTGCTCCACGACGACTTCTTCCACCTCGCGCCGGGCTGGGTGAACGGCGCGGTGGTGTTCGGCGCGGCGCTGCTCGCAGCGGGCCTCGGCGTGACGCTCTCTGCCGAGCTGGCCTTGTTGGTGACGGGGCTCTTGATGCTCGCGGCCTTCGGCGGCTCGTTCAGCCTCTTCACCACCGGTCGCTACGTGCCCGTCGTCGGCCCCACGCTCGCGCTCGCGGCCACCTCGCTGGTCTGCATGGTGCTCGGCGCGCGGGTGGCGCGACAGGCGCGCGGCCGTGCCGAGAAGGACCGCGAGTTCGTCCGCCAGACCTTCGGCCGCTATCTGACCGAGCAGGTCGTGCAGCAGCTGCTCGACTCACCCGACGGCCTCAAGCTGGGCGGCAAGCGCGAGTTCGTCACCATCATGATGACCGACCTGCGTGGCTTCACGAGCATGTGCGGCTCGATGGAACCCGAAGGCGTGGTGAAGCTGCTCAACCACTACCTCGAGGCCATGACGCGCATCATCGCGCGCTACGGCGGCACCATCGACGAGTTCATCGGCGACGCGATCCTCGTGGTGTTCGGTGCGCCGCTACCGCTGCAGAACACCGAAGCGCGCGCGGTGGCCTGTGCGATCGAGATGCTCAACGCGATGCCAGAGATCAACACCTGGAACGTCGAGCAGAAGTTGCCCACGGTCGACATGGGCATCGGCGTACACAGCGGTGAAGTCGTGCTGGGCAACATCGGCTCTGAGCTGCGCGCGAAGTACGGCATCGTCGGAGCGACCATCAACCTCACCTCGCGGGTCGAGTCGTTCACCGTGGGCGGCCAGGTGCTCATCTCTGAAGCGACTCGTTCACGCTGCGGAGAGCTGCTCGAGCTCGGCGCCTCTCAGGTGGTCTCGCCCAAGGGCGTGAAGGGCACGCTCACGATTCACGAAGCGTTGGGTGTGAAGGCGCCCTTCCGCGTCGCGCTCCAGTCGGCGGCCGAAGAGCTGCTGCCACCACGCGCCCCCATCGAGCTCCGTTTTGGACTGGTGAAGAACAAGCAGGTCGCCGAGCTCTCCCACGTCGCGCGCGTCGAGGCGCTCTCGGCGCTGGGTCTCGAGCTGCACGTCGACGAAGAGCTGGCCACGCTCAGCGATCTCCAACTGCGCGTCGTCGACGGCGAGGCGCTGCGGCCAGGCGATCTCTACGGCAAGGTCCTCAAAGCGAACGTGCGGCCCAACGTCGTCTACCTGCGCCTCACCTCGGTGCCCCCCGAGCTCAAAGCCTTCCTCGAGGCCGCGCGCGGCAGCGCACCTCAGCCAGCCACCGCCATGCCCGAGTCAGCCCTGGTGTCGACATGATCTCACGCGCGCTCTGCCTCACGCTCCTCTTCACCGCGCTCACGGGCTGCCTCGTGAAGCCCGCCGACTGCACCAACGGAAGAATCGACGGGCGGGAGACCGACCTCGACTGCGGTGGAGAATGCAGCGGCTGTTCGACGGGCCTGCTCTGCCTGACCGATCGCGACTGTGCGAGCCAGGTCTGCACGGTCAATCGCTGCGCCGAACCGAGCTGCATCGACGGGCTCCTGAACGGAAAGGAAACGGGCGTCGACTGCGGCGGTGACTGCGCCGCGTGCCAGAGCGTGGAGCCTTCGTGCACGAACAACCTGCGCGACGAGCTCGAGACCGACGTCGACTGCGGGGGCCCCTGCCTTCCTTGCGGCCCCGGACTGTCGTGCGTGCGCAACGTCGACTGCGCGAACGGGAGCTGCGCCGATGGGCGCTGTGGAAGCACCTGCCCGCAGCCGCTGCTGGCCTGCGGTGGGGGCTGCGTCGACCCTCGCTTCGATCGCGCGAACTGCGGGGGCTGTGGCCTTCCGTGCGCGAGCACCGAGGTGTGCTTCGCCGGTCAGTGCGGCATGGCCTGCGGGGGCGGCACCCGATCGTGCGGTGGCACCTGCGTCGACCCGGGCTCGAACCCGCTGCACTGCGGCGGCTGCGGCCGGCCCTGCGGCGTCGGAGAAATCTGCGCGGGCGGCGTCTGTGCTCCCGCGTGCCCACCGGGTCAGGTGGTGTGCGGCGCTGACTGCGTGTCGCTGGACTTCGACGGTCTTCACTGTGGCGGCTGCGACCAGCCTTGCGGCGCGGGTTCGGCGTGCGTGTCGGGCCAGTGCACCGCGGGGTGCACTTCACCGTTGCTGACGTGCGGTGCCACCGGCCCCACCTGCGTCGATCCTCGAAACGATCCCAACCACTGCGGGGACTGCGTCACCTCGTGCCCGGCGCGCCTCAACGGCTCGCGCGCGTGCATCAACACCACCTGCGCACCCGGGCCCTGCATGCCCGGCTTCGAGGACTGCAACATGCTGGGCGGCGATGGCTGCGAAGCGGTGCTCGGCTCGGACGGTCTGAACTGCGGCAGCTGCGGTCGCGCGTGCTTCGCTGGAGACACCTGCACGTTCGGGCGCTGCTGCGGCGCGGTCCCGACGGGTTCGTATCAAGCGACGTGCACCAACTGCGAAGCGTGCGACGGGCTGCTCACCTGCCAGTGCGACGACTCGATGCAGATTCCACGACAGACCAGCCTGCCGCTCGGCTGTCCCAACATCACCAACTGCAACGGGGTGCTCCTGTGCAACGGCTGCTGAGCGTCCTGGTCACCAGTGTCGTCTTGTTCGCCTGCGCCCCGACCAGCACGGGGACGTGCACCGACGGAACGCGCAACGGAGAAGAGAGCGACGTCGACTGTGGGGGACCGAGCTGCTCGCCGTGTGAGTTGACGCGCGCCTGCCTCACGCCTTCCGACTGCGCGAGCATGGTCTGTGCGCGGCGCGTGTGCGTGAGCGGTTCGTGTCGCGATGGGCTGCGCAACGGCAGCGAGACCGACGTCGACTGCGGCAGCACGTGCGCGCCCTGCCTCGAGAATCGTGCCTGCCTGACGGCGGCTGATTGTCAGAGCGGCGTCTGCACCGGCCAACGGTGCGCGGCCCCGAGCTGCACTGATGTGCAACTCAACGGCACGGAGACCGATCTCGATTGCGGTGGAGACTGCGCTCCCTGCCCGCTCGGCGCCGGCTGCGCGCGCAACGGTGACTGTGCCGACGGCGCCTGCCTCGACGCGCGCTGTGTCGAGCGTTGCGTGGCGCCCTTGCTCGACTGCGGTGGCACCTGCGTCGATCCGCGCGTCGACCCGCAACACTGCGGTGGCTGCGGCCTCGCGTGCGCGCCCGGAGATCTGTGCGATCAACGCGCCTGTCAGCTGCTCACCTGTCCCAGCGGCACCCGCCCCTGTGGCCCTGCGTGCGTGGGGGTCGACGACGTCTTGAACTGCGGTGGCTGCGGCAACGTGTGCAACCAGGGCGAGACCTGCGTCGCGGATCAATGCCGGTTGATCTGCTCGCCCGGGCAGACGCCGTGCGGCGGCCAGTGCGTGCGCACCGCGACTGATCCCGGCCATTGCGGAGGTTGCGGCCGACCGTGCGAGGTCGGGCAGGTCTGCGCATCAGGCACCTGCGTTCCCTCTGCGTGCGCTCCACCGCTGATGCTCTGCGCGCTGGGAACCGTCTGCGTCGACCCGCGCTACGACCCCGACAACTGCGGCGGCTGCGGCGTGGTGTGTGCGGCGGTGCCTCAGGCGACGCGCGTCTGCGACGAGCTGACCTGCTCGCGGACCGCGTGCAATCCCGGCTTCGTGGACTGCAACGGCGCGCTCGTCGACGGCTGTGAAGCACAGCTCGCGAACGACCCGATGAACTGCGGCATGTGTGGACGGTCGTGCTTCGGCGGACCGTGTGTGAGCGGCACCTGCCCGTGACCTTACGACCAGCCGACGCGGTTTCGGCCGGCGCGTTTCGCGGCGTAGAGCGCCTCGTCGGCACGGCGCACGAAGTCGGCGAGCGACTCGCCTGGCCGGAGCAGCGCGCCGCCCATCGTGGTGGTGACGCGAATGCCCTTGTCGTTGCCGGGATGCGGGAACGAGCCGATCGCCTCACGCAGCGTCTCGGCACGCGCGCGGGCCCCGGCTTCGGTGGTGTCGGAGAGGATGATCAAGAACTCATCGCCACCGATGCGGCACGGCAGGTCGGTCTTGCGCACGCCGCTGCGGAGAATCTTGCCCACTTCACGCAACACGAAGTCACCTGCTGGATGACCGAGGGTGTCGTTGACCGGCTTGAAGTGATCGAGGTCGATCGCGATGAGCGCGAGCCCTGCGTCGATGGCCCGCGCGCGGTCGATGAAGCGCGGCAGCTCGGCGTCGAAGGCGCGCCGATTCGAGAGGCCTGACAGCGCGTCGGTGCGGGCGCGATCTTCTTCTTCGGTCAGGCGCTCGCGGGTGAGGTCGAGGCGCTTGATGGTCTCCTGCAGCTCGGTGTTCTGACGGCGGAGGTCGGCGACCAACATGCGCTCTGCGTCGACGAGGAAGGCGCAGGTGTGCTGCAGCAGCGTGCAGATGGCGACCGGGTGCGTGGTGATGAGCGAAGGAATGATCGACTGGTGCAACACCAGCAGCTTGGTCGGCGAGTTGGTCATCAACGTCGCGGAGCGCTTGTGGCCCGGGTTGATGAAGGACAGCTCACCGAAGTAGCTGCCGCGGCCGTAGGTCTTCACCGAGCGGCCGTCGTGAAGTTTGGCGACGGCCTCGCCCTCGAGCACGAAGAACATCGAGTCGCCCGAGTCACCGGCAGAGAAGATGACTTCGTTCGCGGCTGCCGTGCGGGGCGTGCAGGCGTTGAAGATGGCGTCGAGGTCTGCGGCGGCGAACGCCGTCAGCGGCGAGTCAGGCGGGTAGGTCACAGGCCGCATCGTAGCAGGGGGCCACCGTTCCTCCCGAGAGCAGTCGAGGGAGCTCTCACCGGGGAGCTCACCGGTCCTCCCGAGCGGAGTCGAGGGATTACCTCCGCTTCGATCGGCGGGTGACCCCTCGACTTCGCTCCTAAGGAACAGCCCACCGTTCCCCCCGAGCGGAGTCGAGGGGTCACTTGGCGCGCGATGCAGAGGTGGCATCTCGACTGCGCTCGATGCGAACGGTGGGTCTG
>JBKJSE010000292.1:0-6810 GCA_046595925.1 Archangium sp.
AAGAAGCGCGAGAGCTTCGGCTCGGCGATGGTGCAGATCATCATCGTCGGCGCGCTGCTCGCAGCGACCGTCTTCCTCGTTTACCGCCGCGGCTCGAACAAGCGGGACATCGCTGAGCTGATGACGCAGGCCCGCGCGACTGCCGTGAAGGGCAACGCCGCGGACATGAAGAAGTCCCTCACGTTCGCCGACCAGGCGCTCGAGAAGGACGCCAACGCGGGCGACCCCAACGCCTTCGAGGCCGCGACGTACACCGACCTCTGGCTCATTCATCACGAGCCGGGCGCCGAGGCGAAGGCCAAGGAGTTCCTCGAGAAGGCCAGGAGCGCGCAGGCGCAGACCGAAGATCGGTACGGCGCCGAGGCGATGCACCTGATCGCCGCCGGCAAGTCGAAAGACGCCGAGAACTTCGTCGAAGAACTTCGCAAGAAGGGCGGCTCTGGCGCTCGCATCTTCTACGCGCAAGCCGAGGCGATGAAGCAGCAGGGCAACCTGAAGCTCGCCGGCGTGGGCTTCAAGGCCGCCATGGACAAGGCCTGGAAAGATCTGAACTACGCCTCGGGTTACGGCGAAGAGCTGATGGAAGAAGGGGTGCCGGGCGCGCTCGACCTCTTCACCAAGGCCACCGGTCAGAACTCGGAGCACTTCCGTGCACGCCTGGGCCTGGCCCTCGCGCGCGTGCAGCGCCGTGATCGCGTCGGCGACGCGGCCGCGATCCTCAAGGAGCTGCAGGGCCGTGGCGACGAGCTCTCGCCCCCGCAGAAGGCGCGCGCGATGGCGATTGGCGCTGCGATCTTGAACATCGAGCTGCAGCACGACCAGGCCATCACCGTCGCCGAGCAGGCGCTGGCGTTGAACCCGGACGACGCCTGGGCGCTGCTGGCGAAGGCCAACGCGCTGGCGCTGAAAAAGGATCCCGGCGCTGCCGCCGCCTACGACGCGACCGTGAAGAAGGCGCCCTACGCGCCCACCTTCTATTTCGAAGGCGCTGCCAACCTGCAGAAGACCGGTCAGCCGGACGCTGCGATGGCCCTGCTCTCGAAGTACGAGGAGTTCTTCCGCAACGTGAAGAACCAGACCATCGACGGCAAGGAAGAGATCTACCTCGACCGCGACGACCGCTACTGGCTGGCCCGAGGCGAGCTGCTGCGCACCGGTGGCAAGCCGGACGACGCGATGGCTGCGTTCGACAAGGCGATCGCCGCGAAGAGCCTCAACCTGAGCCGCGCGTACTATTCGAAGGCCGCCCTGCTCATCGAGAAAAAGGAGTTCGACAAGGCCGGCGAGCTGCTCGTCGACATCACGCCCCCGGACGGGTCGGGTCGCATCGCCGAGGCGTACATGGCGATGGGCGAGATCCTCTTCGCGAAGAAGGAATACGGCCCTGGCTGCCAGAACTACGCGTTCGCGCTCACGCGCATGAAGGCGGCTCAGGAGCCCCGCGAGAAGCTCAACGACCTGCTGACCGACGTCGAGAAGCGCCTCAAGGCGGCCAACCAGAAGGAAGTCGCGAAGGTCTGGGTCTCTGAGGCCAAGCCGCTGATTCAGTAAATCAGTAGAGGCCCCTCTCCCCGCTTTCCGAGAGGGTTGAAGAGAAGGCTCCGACTCAGCTCGCGGGGTTGGAAACACCGTTCATCCTGAGCGGAGTCGAGGGATTACCTCTGCTTCGCGCTGCTGGTGCCCCCTCGACTCCGCTCGGGGGGAACGGTGGGGGACCTTCTTCAACAGGCTCCTTTCGCAGGGAGAGGGAGTCATCTGGTCCAGCTGGCTGAGATGATCTGCCAGCCATCGCTGGTCTTCAGCACGTCAGCTTCGATGGTGTAGCGGCTCGCTTCGGGACCCGCACCATCCCGCCCGAACAAGAACGTCCCCTTGAAGCTGCCCTCGGTGGGCGACTTCACGGTGACTTCCAGCAACGGGTTGAGCACCACGATCTGCTGCGCTTTGAAGAACTGCCCCATCACCAGCTGCCTGACCTCCTGCTTCGAGAGGCCGCCTCCACGAAAGCTGTCGGAGAGCGCCTCGGTCACGCCAGCTGAATCACGTTTCTCCGCCTTCGCCACCACCCTCGCCACCAACGCGCGGATCTCGTCTTCCGGAGAAAGCTTCTCCTTCGGCCACAGCGCATAGACGCCCAGCGCAACGAGAATGGCGATGACGGGGCCGGCGAGCTGCCGACCGTTCACGTCGATTCCACCACGAGCTCATCAGCGTCGAGGATCTCGAGCGGGCGCATGGCCTCGCCGATCATCTTGAGCCGGCGATCGCCCAGGCCGTCGAGGTACTCGCGGATCTTCGGGTGCTGCTTGATGAGCGTCTCGAAGGCGGCCCGCCCAAGAATGGCGACGGCGGTCTTCCGGCTCGCGGCGACGGTGGCGGTGGCGCGCAGGCCCTTGAGCAGCGCGATCTCACCGGCGATGTCGCCTTCACGGAGAATCGACAAACTGACCATGCCGCCCTCACCGTCTTCCTTCTGCACCACCAGCTCACCGGCGAGCACCAGCACGAGCCCGGTGACGGGAGCGCCTTCGGTGATCGCCTTCTCGCCCGCCGCCAGCGCCTTGAAGTCGAAGCGCGTGAGCAGCTCGGGCCGATCTGCCTCAGGAATGATGGCGAACAGCGGCGAGGTGGCGATCAGGTTTCGAGCCATGCGCTGCTGCGCGAAGGTCGCCAGCACCGCGGGCACCGAAGGATACGAGCGGGCGATCTGATTCAGATCCTCGCGCTGGATCTCGAGCAGGTCGCACGCGCTGACCGCGGTGATGGTCGAGGTGGGAGCCGCGCCGGTGAGCATGGAGATCTCACCGAAGATCGACCCGCCACCGAGGAAGGCCAGGGTCTTCGCTTCGCCTTCGACCTGCCGGCTGACCTCGGCCTTGCCGGCGACCAGCACGAAAATGCGATCGGTCGTCTGGCCTTCCTTGCAGATGATCTCGCCCTCTTTGAGCTCGCGGTAGTCGAGCAGCTCGACCAGGTCGACGAAGGCATCTCGCTCGAGATCGGCGAAGAGCGGCAACGGAGGGCGCGCTTCGGGATCGGCGGTGGCGCTCAAATCGACGGCGCCCAACACGCTGATGGCCTGGTCCGAGAGCTCAGAGCCCTGCAGCGTCATCAGGTCGAGCTCGGTCTTCCCGTCGTACATGCTCTCGGGGGGCAGCGGGGGCGGACCACCGGCACGGCCACCGACCACCCTCGCAGCGCGCGCGTGAATGCGGGTGAGCGTCTCGCGAATGCGCTTCTCGCGCGGGGCCATCGGCAGCGCCTGTAAGCAGGCCGCGATGGCCGACAGCAGGTAGTCGCGCTTGAGCAGCCCTTCGGCACACGCGTGCAGCACGGCCACGGCGCGTTCGGCCTCGCCCATCTTCTGAAAGCAACGCGCGGCCAGCATGCGCGCGCGGTGATCGGAGGGCTGCCGACGAACGGCTTCAGCGAACACGCCCAGGGCGCGTTCCCACTTCTGGTCCTCGACGAAATCCAACCCCAGCTCTCGAAGCGATTGACTCATTGTGGACGACCTTCAGTGGAGAACGTCAGGGCGCCATGGCGGCGAGCTGGTTCTTGGCCTTCTCGTGCACGGTGGAACCGGCGTCGGTCACCTGCACCACGATCTTGAACTTGCGGATCGACTCGCGCGGATCGCGGTCTTTGGTCATGTACGCGGTCTGGAACAGATCTTCGGCCTTGCCCTGAACGTCATCGAGCCCCGCGCGCGCCTTCGAGTCGTTCGGGTCGAACTTCGCGGCGTCCCTGAACATCTGCCACGCGGTGATCAGATCGTCGCGCAGCAGGGCTTCTTTGCCGGCCACGACGGCGGCGGCGCCGATCTTGTCTTCCAGTTCCTGCCCGTACTTGTTCGCGCGCAGGTTCATCTGGCCGTAGAGCCCGTACGCCACGCGCAGGGGCTTTGCGGCCTGCGCGAGTGAGCCCTGGCGGAACTTCTTCATGCCCTCGTCGTAGTTGCGGCCGAAGTTGGGAATGAGGCCCTGGAGCTTCTTGGCACGAGGATAGATCTCCTTGTCGTTGGCGAAGGAGTCCATCACGCGGGCGCACTCGCTGGCCGCGCGATCCCACTCGCCGCCGCCGAACTTGCGCTCGACCACCACCATCGCCTCGTTCATGTCCTGCTCGCGGCGCGCCTTGGCAGCGGCGGCGGCGTTGCGAGAAGCAGCAGCAGAGTCTTTGGCGTCGAGCACCTTCTGCTCTTCCATCTGGCGCTCGAAGGCAGCGATGGCTTCCGCGGGCGGGCCCTGCTTCTCGACGGGCAGTTGGCGAACGAGATCCTTCGCGGCCTCGACCTCGCCGGCGGCGAGGAACTCGTCGATCTTCTCGAGCTTGTAGGCGATCTCAGCGTCGTCGAGCGCCGCGGTCACCTTGAGCTTGGCCTCTTCGCTCTTCACGCTGCCCTTGCCGGTCTTCGCCAGGGCCTTCTTCGCGTCTTCGAAGCGCTTCTCTTCGATGGCCTTGGTCGCCTCGTCGAGCCCGTTCCTGAAGGTCAGCTCTTCTTTGGCCTGCGCACCGAGCCTGGTCTTGTCGATGCCGGGCTGAAGCTTCTCGGCTTCGGTGACGAGGCTCATCACCCGCTCGTAGTCGCCATCGCGGGCGGCATTTCGAGCGTCCTGCATCTTCGAGTCGGCGATCGCCTTGGCGGGGTCGACCGGAGCGGGCGGCGGCGGCCGAAGCGCGATGCCCCCGATGAAGATGAGCAGCACCACCACCACCAGCGCGACGATGCCGTACCGCAGCGGGGGCGGGAGCGCCTTGAACTTGGCCGCGAAGCCACCATCACCACCGGCGTTGCGTGAGGTGCGTACGGGGCGAACGCGACCACCGGGCTTCTTCTCAGGCTTCGCCTTTTCTTCGCCTTGCGCAGCCTCACCTTCCGCCGCGACCTCTTCGCCCTCGACGACCACGGCCTTCTTCTCGCCCGTCGCCTTCTTCTCGGCGGCAGCGGCCTTCTTCTCTTCTTCCTTCTTCTCGTTCTCTTCGCGCGCCTTCTTGAAGGCGGCCAGCTCGTCGACGAAGCGAATCTTCGTCTTACCGATCGAGATCTCGTCGCCGTGCTCGAGCTTCTTCTCTGCGACCTTGACGCCGTTGACCTTGGTGCCGTTGCCGGAACCGCAGTCCTTCATCAGCACGCCGTCGTCGCCGTAGATGAGCTCGACGTGGCGGCGCGAGACCGACTGATCGGACAGCAGCAGGTCGACGCCGGGCGTACGCCCGATGACCATGCGCACGCCTTTGAACTTCTTCTTCTTGCCCGCATCGGGGCCCGCGATGATCTCGAGCTTGAGCGGGGGGCCGGCGCGGGTGGCGTTCTCGTCGTCGGCGCCTTCGTCGTCATCTGCGTTACTGCCAGCGGGCGTCTCTGTCTCGAGCGCCGGCAGGGCCTTGGTGCGCGAGCCGATCTCGGGGTCGAGGGCCTCGAGGCCATCACCGTCGAGGCTCATGTCACCCGCGAGGCCCTCTTCCTCATCTTCGGCGGCCTGGTAGTTCTGACCTGTCCGGTACGAGCCTTCTTCTTCCGAGACCGGCGGCGCCTTGGCGCGCGCCTGCGTCTTGTTGTTCTGCTCGGGGTCCTTCGCGCGGATCTTCTTGGCGGCGAGGGGGTTGGGCGCCCGGGCCTGGGTCGAGTTGTTGACCTCGGGATCCTCGACGACCGGGTTGGCCGCACGCGCCTGCGTACGGTTTTCCCGCTCGGGATCGTTCTCGAGATCGCCGTTTCCACGCGAAGCGCTTTTCCGGGGAGGGGCCATGAACGGAGGAAAACTCTAGCAGGACGACACGTGCCGCGTTGTTAGTGTTCGCGCCATGTCTCGCACTTCGACTGCCCCGAAGCGGGCACCGGTTCCGACTGGCTACCAGCCCCTCCTCCCCGTTCAGCTGTGTGAACGCCTGCTGTCCGCGGGCATGGAAAGGGGGGCCGACTTCGCGGAGATCTACGTCGAGAGGAACGAGTTCACCGCCGTCACCCTCGAAGAAGACAAGGTGAAGAGCGCGCAGAACGGCCTCTCGCAGGGCGTCGGCATGAGAGTCATCTCGGGCGCGAAGGTCGGCTACGCGTACTCCGACGACCTCGACGAAGAGGCGCTCTTTCGCGCGGCGCGCACGGCGGCGTTCATCGCGCACGGCGGCGGCAGTCAGAAGTCGTACCCCGTGGCGCGCACCCCGCTCCCCACTTTCTACCGGCTCGACAGCCACCTGGCCGACATCGACGTGGCGCTCAAACGCGACCTGGTCGTCCGCGCCAACAAGGCGGCGCGGGCCTACGACAAGCGCATCAGGCAGGTGATGTGCAGCTGGGCCGATTCCACGAAGCGCGTCCTGGTGGCGAACACCGCGGGCCGCCTCGCCGAAGACATCCAGGATCTCTGCCGCATCTCGACGATGGTGGTGGCGGAAGGAAAGAAGGGTGAACGCCGCACCGGCTCGTACGGCGGTGGTGGGCGCGTCTCGTTCAAACACTTCGACACCTTCACGCCAGAATTCGTGGCGCGTGAAGCCGCTCGCCAGGCGATCGCGGGCCTGGGCGCAGCCGACGCCGAAGCAGGTCAGCAGACGGTGGTGCTCGCACCCGGTTGGAGCGGCATCCTGCTCCACGAAGCGGTCGGTCACGGGCTCGAGGCTGACTTCATTCGCAAGGGCACCTCACTCTTCGCCGGCAAGCTCGGCCAGAAGGTCGCCAGCGATCTCGTCACGGTGATCGACGACGGCACCATGGCCAACGCGCGCGGCTCGCTCAACGTCGACGACGAGGGCAACGCCGCGCAGTTCAAGGTGCTCATCGAGCGCGGCGAGCTGAAGGGCTACATG
>JBKJSE010000179.1:0-7631 GCA_046595925.1 Archangium sp.
GAAGAGGATGTTCGAGGTGTCGACCTGAATGTATTCCTGCTGGTTGTACTTCTTGCCGCCGCGCGGAGTGACGTTGGCGCGGGTGCCTTCGATGATCTTGAGCAGCGCCTGCTGCACACCTTCACCGCCGACGTCGCGGGTGGCCGACGGGCTGTCGCCGTTCTTGCGCGAGATCTTGTCGATCTCGTCGATGTACACGATGCCGCGGCCTGCCTTTTCCACGTCGTAATCGGCGTTGTGGAGCAGGTTCTGAATGATGTTCTCGACGTCTTCACCCACGTAGCCGGCCTCGGTGAGGCTGGTGGCATCGGCGATGGTGAAGGGCACGTTGAGGAAGCGCGCGAGCGACTGGGCGAGCAGCGTCTTGCCCGAGCCCGTGGGCCCGATCAGCAAGATGTTCGACTTGCTCAGCTCGACGTCTTCGGGGCCCGGGCCCTTGACGCCGGGGCGCGGCCGGGAAGCGGGCTTGCGCTGATAGATGCGCTTGTAGTGATTGTAGACGGCGACCGCGAGCACCCGCTTGGCGAAGTCCTGGCCGATCACGTAGTCATCGAGGAACGTCTTGATCTCGACCGGGGTGGGCAGGCTGACGGCCGGCTTGGCCTCTTCCTTCTCTGCTTCTTCCGCGATGATGTCGTTGCACAGCTTGATGCACTCGTCGCAGATGTAGACGGTGGGGCCCGCGATCAGCTTGCGCACCTCTCGCTGCGACTTGCCGCAGAAAGAACACGAGAGGTTCACGTGATGCTCGCCCTTCTTCACTTCGTCCTCCTCACGGCTGTTGACCGCTCAACTGTAACGCTGGGTTCGGGGTGGATTGCAACTTAGCAACGCCCGGCCCACATCTCACGAAAGAGTCCCTGCCCCTTCAGGCGTCCGCTTCCGCCTTCGCCGCGACCAACTCTTCCAAATCGCTTGCCAACGCGTCGGCCCTGTCCCGAATCGCCGCAGGGACCTTGCGGTTCGAGTGGAGCTCGGCCGCCAGGCGCTTCGAGGTCGCCCAGAGCTTCTTCAGCTCGCCCGTGGAGTCGACCTTGACCTCGGGCGCGGGGAACTTCTCAACCAGCTCTTTCTTCAGCTCGCTGGTGGGCTTTTCCTGGTTCCAGATCGAATCGCGAATCGACTTGTACTCGGTGGCGCTGAGCTGGCCGCGCTCTTCGGCCTGCGCGAGCACCTCGACCACTTCGAAGGCGGGCGCCGCCTCCGCCAGCTCGGGCGTGCGCATGACCTGCGGCTCGTGCTTCTCGAGGAACCCAAAGTTGCGCGTCAGCTTGTCGGCCGTCTGCTTCTTGATGCGCAGCTCTGAGAGGCAATAGGCGTCGAAGGTGGGGTAGCCCCACTCGGTGAAGGTGCCGTCGTTGCGCACCTTCGCCAGCAGCTTGCCCAGCTCGACCCATGACGACTTGAAGCGCTTGGCCGCGAGCAGCACGGTCTGACGCAGGCTGCCCGGCTCGACCTCAGGCATGTTGCGGCTGATCACTTCTTCGACGGATGCCATGCGGCGTCGCTTCTCTCAGCGCGGCTGCTGATGGGCTAGCCTTTTTTACCGACATTGAAGGACAGGTTGACCGAGTTGCCGGAGTGCGCCGACTTGAAGGGCCACTTCTGGAGCTCCTTGAGCAGGCACTCCTGCAGGCCGCTGTCTTTGAGGTCGGGGTTGTCGACCCACACCTTCGAGACCTTGCCGGCCTCGGCGATCGAGAACTCGATGGGAATCTTCAAGTACACGCCGGGCTTGGCGACGGTCTTGATGCAGGGAATCAGGCTCGACTTGTTGCGCGCGACCACCGCGTTGATGCCCGCTTCATCGACCTCGCCCATCGACATGCCATCGGGGTCTGAGTTGCCCAGCGGCGGCTTGCTGGTCGGGTTCTTGGGCGGGTTGTTGCCGACCGGCGGCCGGTTCGCGATCGGCGCGTTGCCGACGGGGGGCTTCTTGACCGAGCCCTGGTAGTCGACCAGCTCGTCATCGACCCGGCGCTTGGCCTTCGAGATCGACGGCGCGTCGATGGTGATGTCGCCCCAGGCGAGCTCTTCAGCGGTCTTGCCGTTGGGTGTGTGCACGGCCAGGTAACTGCCCAGCACGGCGACCACGATGCCTAAGGTGACCAGCACGCCTGCGCCGATTCCCAGCGCGCGCGTGAGCTTCTTCTTCTGCTCTGATTGGTGCTCGTGAGCGTGCGCGTCGACGCGCTTCTTCGCCTCTGACTTGGCGACGTGCACCTTGAAGTCGGCGATGTCGGAGACCTTCTGAAAGTGCCCCGAACCGAGCAGCTGCACTTCGCTTTGCGGGAGGAGTTCACCCGCGTACAGCTTGTCGATGATCTGCTGCGAAGCTACGGGACCTAAGATCAGGTCACCTTCGCGAAACAACCAGCCCTGATCATTCGGCCCCATGGAGGCCGCATTGTGGTGTCGGCGAACCAGCGGCGCAACTGGCGAAAACGCCAGCGCTCAGTCGTTCAGCTTCTCTTCGTACTTCTCGAGCAGATCGCTGATGGCCTCGCGCAGGTATTCGCTCTGACGGATTCGCGTCTCCTTCGAGAGATCCTTGAGCATCTCGAGGCGGTCACGGTTGAGACGAAAAACCACGGAGGTCAGACGGGCGTTGTCGTTCATGTGCACACATGGTCTCACATGAAACAACGTGGTCAAAAAAACACGCGTTCCTGATCAGCTGATCAGGTCTTCAATCACTCGAAGACGTAGGTCCGAAACTGGACACCGGCCATGACTTCGAATGAGAGCCGCAAGCTCGTCGCGCCGCCGAGCTGTCCGCCGAGCTGCGCGTAGACGCCCATCACCGGCAGAAAATCGAACTGCACGCCGAACGCGCCGCGCACTCCGAAGGCGAGAAAGGGCGCGACGTGCGCGGCCAGCTCGAGATCGAAGAACGTCTTCCACTGGTCGTAGCCGACGCTGTTGCGAAGGCCGGCGTAGATGGAACCGCCCACGGCAGTCAGCGGCCCCACGCCCGGGCTCAAGCGGCCCGAGAGGCGCAGCTCGTTGTGATCGCTCACGCCGAGCGTCGCGCCGACCTCGATGGGCAACCGCGCGCCGCGTTCTCCCATGGCGTTGCTGGTGACCGCGGTGACGAACTCGCCACCGAAGGCCACGGTGAGGCCCAGGGAGCCACGGTGATCGGACCGATCCTCAGCGAGCGCAGCGCTCGACGCCAGCATCACCACGACCAGAGCGAGTCGAGCACCGGTCACCCCGAGAGGGTTGGCCGAAATAGAAATTGAGAACCCCACCGGTCACCCCGAGCCCAGTCGAGGGGGCACTCGCTGAGCGAAGCAAAGGTAGTCCCTCGACTCCGCTCGGGATGATCGGTGTGCTGCGAGCCCAGTCGAGGGGGCACTTGCCGAGCGAAGCAGAGGTACTCCCTCGACCCTTCTCCTAACGAACAGCACCACCGTTCCCCCCGAGAGGGTTGGCCGAAATAGGAATTGAGAACCCCACCGGTCTCCCCGAGCCCAGTCGAGGGGGCACTTGCCACGCGGCGCAGAGGTGGCATCTCGACTGCGCTCGATGCGAACGGTGGGTCTGTTCCTTCGGACGAAATCGCCCGCGAAGCCAGTACCCCTGCTCGGGAGGAACGGTGTCCTGAACATCAGCTGCGACGACGGCGCAGCAACGCCAGCGCACCGAGCGCGAGCAGCTCGAGGCCACCCGTTGCCGAGCAACCCGTGCGCTGAACCGCACCAGGCACTTCCTCGACCACTTCGGGACGCAGCGCGACCTGGGCCGGGCGGTAGATCGACTGGCCCACGTTGCCGAACTCGTCGCGGGCGAACACCGTCACCCCACCCTGCACTTCGATCGCGGAAAGCGAGATGTCGCGCGCCGCGCCGAAGGCCGAGGTCGAGCCTTCACCCACGCGGTACGCGAACTCGAGCCGGTCGGCAGAGATCACGTCGCGCGCGGTGACGACCAGCAGGTCGTGCTCGAGGTCGGCACGAAGGGAGAGCTCGGGCGCTTCCCAGTCGACCATGAACCCCACGTCCTTCTGCGACGAGAGGGCGTGCGGATCTTCGGCCATGCGCGAGCGCACGTGGATGATGTGGCGACCCTGAATGAGGAACTTCGGGTGCGAGACGGTCAGCTCGTTGGCCTGCGCCGGCACGAAGTCGGTCCACATGCCGTCGTCGATCTTGAACGAGTACTCCGGGCTGCCAGCCGCGCCGAGCGTGCGCACGTCGAGCACCGCCTCGGGCCACGGCAAAGGATGACCGGCCAGGCGCATGTCTGCCGACTTCGGCATGCGGCTGTGCTTGAGCGCGATGGCGACTTCGGGCGCAGCCACCGCGCACATGCCGTTGAGCGGGAGCAGCGTCGCGTAGATGCCGAGGTGGTTGTACGCCTCGGTGCCGGTGATGCGGCCCAGGCCCTTCACCTCGTTGACCTTCAGCTTGAACGAGCCGAGCGCAGGCAACGCGAAGCCCGACAGCCCGCCGGCGAGCGCAGGCTCTGCCAGACCAATCACCGCGGGCACGAGGTCTGCCAGCACCTGCGGATCTTCGGCGAGGATCTCTGCGTTGGCCGTGCGGATGTTGGTGATGAGCGAGCGCAGATCACCCAGCGCCGGCGCGACCTTGTCGCAGCCTTCGAAGATGAGCGAGATGGGCAGCGAGATGTCGGCGGTCAGCGTGAAGAGCCGCGCGTAGCGGTCATCGATCATCGCGTAGAAGTCGATGCTCAGGTCAGGCAGCGTGATCAGCAGCAGCGGCTTGATCGGCTTCTTGGTGACCGGATCGTACGTGCCCTCGCCCACCACCACCTGCGGCGCGCGCGCAGGGCGCAGCACCACCATCATCGGAGCGTCCTTGCCGTCGCGGGTGGCCAGCTTGCCCAGCGAAGGAAGGAACGTCTTGAACAGGCCGGTGTTGATGAGGCCCACGCTCTCGGAAGAGAGGTTCAGGCAGAGCGCGCCCGACTGCTGCGCGGCCCAGAAGGCGTTGTTGAGGAAGTTCGACGAGATGCCCAGGCCCACGTGGTAGCCAGAGTTCGGCGTGGCCTCCGCGTCGAAGTCGGGGAAGGCCACCATCGTCATCGGCGGCGCTGCCTGCGGCGGCACGCAATCTGAGATCGAGTTGGGCTGAATGCCCACGCGCGTTCCGAAGCTCATGCCCGCGTTCATCTGCACGCTGGCCCCCGCGGCCAGCGAGAGCTGAATGCCCGCCTCAGCCGGAGCGCCGAACGAACCGAGCAAGGCGCCCATGTTCATGGTGCCTTCGACGCCGAGGAAACGCGGCACGCACTGGGTGCTGGTGCCCAGCAGACAGACCTTGCGCGAGCCATCGCAGGTCGACGCCACGTTGGTGCCGTCGGTGGTGCGAGGGCAATCAGCGTTGGTCATGCAAGGCCAGCAGGTCTGCCCGGCGACGGCCGCGCGAATCTGGGTCTGCAGCGGGCCCGAGATCTGCTGGAGCACGAAGGTCTTGATGGGATCCCAGTCGGCGCCGTCGCAGGCGAAGCTGCAGAAGCCGCCTTCGGAGCTGAGCGCGAGATCGGCCGCGTCGAGACACGACGGCTTGGCCGGGGCACCGCTGGCGCCGCAGATCTGCGTGCCGTTGATCGTGGTGACCTCGAACGCGAGCAGCTTGTCGAAGCGCGTGTCGATGCTGAACTTCACCGTCGCGGTGAGGCGGTTGTCGTTGGGGTTCGCGCGCGCGGTGTTGAAGTCGATGCTGCACTTCAGGTCGCACAGCGTGTGCGGGTTGGTGAGGTAGATCTTGCCGGTGTTGATGTTGAGCTGAACGGTGGCGTCGAGCAGGTCAGGCGCGCGCGGTGCGAGCGAGAAGCCCGTCATCGTGACGGCCACGTTCGCAGGCACGTCCTTCGCGTCGCAGTTCGCGTCGTTGCGGCCGCCGTTGGGCCCGCCCTGGTCGGAGATGTACACGTCGCCGATCACCGAGACGTTCTGCATGCTGCAGGGGATCGGCAAGGCCAGCATGCCGCCCGGCGCGAAGGCCTGAATCAGCGTCTGCCAATTCGAGTTGAGGTAGTTGATGCCGCCGGCCGACAGGCGAATGTTGATCGCGTTGTCGTTCTTCGGCCCCGTGTACCGGGTACCCGCGGGGAACGGCGTCAGCGTGGAGCAGCCCGAGCCCGTGCCCGAACAGCTGAGGCCCACGAGCACCAGCAACACCAATCCTGTACGCGTATGCATGAAGAACGACCTCCCATCGGCCGATGAAGAAGAGGGCACAGCGTAGCAGCACCCTGCCCATCAGAGGCGGAAGACCGCCTGACTCAATGCGTCAGGTGAGCACCGGGAGCGCGATTGGCCCCGGTTTGAGGGCGTCATTGAGCCGGCCCGAGCGGAAGGGCTCGAGATCCACGGCCACGAAGGTGAAGCCCTGCGCTTTGATCGCCACGTTGACGGCGTCGCGCGTGCCGGGGTCGAGCATGCGCGAGAGCTCTTCGGCGGCCAGCTCGAGGCGGGCGACTTCGTTGTGGTACCGCACGCGGAAGTTCACGAAGCCCAGCGCGCGCACGGCTTTTTCAGCCGCACCGACCTGCTTCAAGCGCTCCACCGTGACCTGGGTGCCGTACGGCAGTCGCGAGGCGAGGCACGCCATCTGCGGCTTGTCCCAGGTGGGCAGATCGAGCCGCTTCGACCAGGCGCGCACTTCGGCCTTGGTGAGCTGCGCTTCAGCGAGCGGAGAACGCACCGCGTGTTCGGCGGCCGCCTTGTGACCGGGGCGGTGGTCTTTCTTGTCGTCGGCGTTGAAGCCATCGAGCACGACGGCCAGGCCCAGCGCTGCGCGGTGCTTGCTGGTGATCGCGTAGAGCTCGGTCTTGCAGAAGTAGCAGCGGTTCGAAGGGTTGGCGGCGTAGCGCGGATCGTCGAGCTCTTTCGAGTCGACCAGCACGTGCTTCGCGCCGATCTTCGCGGCGAGCTCCTGCGCTTCTTTCGCTTCGTCGGGCGCGACCGAGGCAGAGATCGCCGTCAACGCGATCGCCCGCTCACCGAGCTGCTCGACGGCCAGCTTGAGCACGAGCGCCGAGTCGACGCCCCCGGAGAACGCGATCAAGGCCGAGCCGTGCGCACGCAACGCGGCCCGCAGCCCTTCGACCCGGTCGGCAGACTGGGCGCACAGGGCATCGACCTGTGCGTCGGAAAGAACGGGCTGCTGCGGCATGGCGGGTGACGACATGCCCAGTGGGATAGCGAAGCGGAGCCAGAGAGTCGAGTGCGACTACTTCTTGCCCTTCTTCTTCGCAGGAGCGGCAGGCTTGGCCGAAGCCTTCGCGGGCTTGACCACCTTGGTCGGCTTCGCAGGCTTACCCGGCTTGACCTTCTTGGGGTTCGGGTTCGCCTTCATCTTCGTGCCCGTGATGACCTTGAGCTCTTCAGCGGTCATGTACGAGAGATCGAGCAGCGACTGGAACACCTTGAGGCCGCCCTCCTCGATGCTCTCGGTGTTGGTGTGCACGATGACTTCGGCCGAGCTCGGCGGCTGGTAGGGCTCGGTGATGCCCACGAAGTTCGGGATCTCGCCGGCCAGCGCCTTCTTGTACTTGCCGGTGGTGTCGCGCTTGATGAGCTCGTCGGTCGGGCAGTCGACGTAGACCTCGATGTACCGCTGAATGCGGCGGCGGTTGTCGTCGCGCGACTGCTTGTC
>JBKJSE010000259.1:0-42364 GCA_046595925.1 Archangium sp.
CGAGGGGTGACCTGCCGCGCGAGGCAGAAGTACTCCCTCGACTCCGCTCGGGAGGACCGGTGTGTTCCTTCGGTCGAAATCGCCAGCGAAGCTGGTTCCTTGCTCGGGGGGATCGGGTTCGCCGGCGATTTCGTCCGAAGCAACAGACCCACCGTTCGCATCGAGCGCAGTCGAGATGCCACCTCTGCGCCGCGCGGCAGGTCACCCCTCGACTTCGCTCGGGGGGAACGGTGCTGTTCCTTAGGAGCGGAGTCGAGGGATTACCTCCGCTTCGCGCTGCAGGTGACCCCTCGACTCCGCTCGGGGGGACCGGTGGCTGCCCTATTTCACCAGCCTCCCGAAGGGAGAGGGAGTTCCCCGTTTCAGTTTGAGTTTTTGTCTTCGATTCAGTTACCAGGCGGTGCGCATCCACACTGCCCGGAGGAGCGGGAGCGTTCGCTCACCCAACGTCTGCTTGCCGGAAATCAGCGCCACCACCTCGACACGCGTGCCGTTGGCGAAGTTGCCGCCCCACGACTTCTTCGGGGGAATGAAGAGGAACACCTGCCGCTCACCGATCTGAATGATGCCGATGTTCTCGGTGAGCCCTTCACCCACGATGCCCTCGAGCAACACCGCGCGCCCTTCGGCGGCTTCCGGCGTGTCGAGCACGGCGAGATCCTTCGAGTTCACCGCCAGCTTGAGTGAAGGCGCGTACGCCGAGACCGCTTCTTCGAAGGTCGACACGTTCGTGCCCGGGGCCCACGCCGCGGGACTGCCCGATTCGCGACGACGACCCAGCTCTGCATCGGCCGCGGTCACGGCCTCTTGAAGCGCCTCGCCCCGCACCGCCCTGCACTCCCGCAGCCTTTCAGCGCGCGCCAGCAACCCGCTCTCACTGAGGGAATCGAGCGTCTTCGCCTTGTCCTGCTCGAGCGCGACACACGCGGCCCACGCCGAGAACTTCGCCTGCGCGTCGAAGGTCAGCTCGACTTCGCGATCCGCGAAACGCAGCGCCTCGGGGATCAGCTGCAGCTTCGTACCGTCGACATCGAGCGCGCCGTCGACGGCCTGCACCGGCAACGCCACCCCCTGCGCAGAGACCAGCGTCATCGGCCCCGTCGCCGGCCGCTCATTGCAGCGAACATCTTTCTGGCTGATCACCTGCTCGGCCCGCTGCGCTTCCACCTCTTCGCCGGTGCGCGCGCGCGCGATGAGCCCGACCGCGAGCGCCGGCAAGCCGATGCCCAGCGTGATCATGCTCGCGCCCTGCAGGTACTGCCGCGTCGACGGGCCATAGCGGCCGCTGGCGTCGATCAGGTTCACGTCGGCACTCGCGGTCACCGCGTAGCTGACGGCGAGCAGAATGCCGCTGGCCAGCGTGAAGGCGATGCCGGTCGAGAGCGAAGGGCCTGCCGCCCCCGAAGTGCGCTCGGTGATCTTCTCTTCGGCGTACTCCTCGACCTGCTGCGCGCGGCAGACATCGAAGTTCACCACGGTCAGCTTGAGCATCGGCCAGTCGACGCGCACGTCGGACGTCACGCCGCCTTCGAGCAAGACCGGCCGCTCGAAGGTACGCAGCAAGGGGCCGCGCTCGATGCGCGTGTTCGACTCGAGCGCCGTGCAGCTGGCGAGATACGCAATGAGCACCAGCACCCAGAGGCGTCTCACTTCGCGGCCTCCAGGTGCTTCTTCGTTTTCTCGATGGTCATCACCGCGGCGTCGCGGGTGGCCTTTCGTTGCGCCCCGTGCACGAGGAAGCTGGGCACCGAACCTGCGGGATCCGAAAAGAGCGTGTAGGTGACCTTCGAGCCGCCCGCCTGCACGGCCTCGAAGCGCCACTCACCCCACAGCTTGTCCATGCGCACGAAGCCCTCAGGTTTCGGCGGCGCCTCTTCGTTGGTGGTGCGAAACCGAATGCGGCAGCTGCCATCGGGCAGCCGCTGCTTCACCACGGTCAGCGCGTAGTCACGCCTGGCCACGATCGGCTGAGAGATCTGGTTGTAGACGACGCGCACGTCGTCACCGTCTTTGAGCACCTTGTTCAAGATCACCGCCGGCCCGTCGTTCTTGCGCGTGCCCCATTCAAATGAGGCTTCGCAGAGCGCATCGACCGAGTGCGTGGTGGCCACCTCGGCCCGGTATTCCTTGTAGACGCTGCTCTTCACCGCGCGCTCGAGCACCACGACCCCGTCGCGGTCCTCCAGCCTGGTGAAGGCGTCGGGGTTCTCGAAGACGTCGAGCGGGAACTGCATCAGGACCAGCAACACGAAGGCGCTCACGGCGTCCCCCCGAGGAAGACGACCAGGTTGGGGCAGATGCGCAGCGTCTCGTCGACGTACTCGCAGGCCGGGTGCGCCGAACGCTGGGCGCCGTCACGCACCAGCGGCAACCGGCAGGTGAGCACCTCGTCGCGGGTGGGCGAGGTGAACTCGAACTCGTTCGAGTTGCAGCCCGTGCGCATTTCCAGCTCGGCCACGCAGTTCTCGACGGGCAGGAGCAGCCGGCTCTGGGCGGTGACGCACGTGGGCTGGGCGCAGAGGCGGGTAATCACGTCCCGGCAGACCTCGTGATCGGGCGCAACAGGGCCCACGCAGGACACAAGAAAGAGGAGGAGGAAGGGCGCGGCTCTCACGGAGCGGTGGAGCATAGCCGCGAGTGGCTGCTAGAGGCTGACCATGGCTTGGTTCTCCCTGACCGTCGACGTCCCCGAAGCTGAGAGTGAGCTCGTTGCGAGCGTGCTGTACGACTACGGGGCGGCTGGGCTCGAGGTCCGCGACTCGCTGAACAAGACGGTGGCGACCGTGCGTGCGCCCGGTGAAGGCGAGGCGATCCTCATCGCGTACTTCGAGGACAAGCAAGACGCCGCCAACGCGCAGGTGGAGATCGCCGAGCGCGTGGCCGGCTCGCGCTTCGCCCTGGAAGACGTGGTCGAGCGCGACTGGAGCACCGAGTGGCGCAGCCAGATCAAGAGCGTCACCATCGGCCGGCTGTGGGTCGGCCCGCCCTGGGAAAAGGCCACTGCGCCCAAGGACAAGGTGTGCCTGTTCATCGAGCCGAAGATGGCCTTCGGCACCGGCGATCACCCCACCACCTCGCTGTGCTTGAAGGCGGTCGACACGTTCATGGCCACCCATGACGGCGCGAGCGTGCTCGACGTCGGCACGGGGACGGGCGTGCTGGCCTTCGCGGCTCGCAAGCTGGGCGCGGGGCGCTGTGTCGGTCTCGACAATGACGTCACCTCCGTCGAGCTGGCCAAGGAGTGCGCGCAGGAGAACGGCATCGAGGGCGTCGAGCTGTCGACCCAGACGCTGCAAGCCATCGAGGGGCAGTTCGATCTCGTGCTCGCGAACATTCTGGCCAACACGCTGGTCGAGCTCGCGCCGCTGATCGCGCCGAAGGTGAAGCAGCGGCTGGTGCTCGCGGGTGTGCTCGTGCCGCAGGCCGAAGAGGTCACGGCGGCCTATGTCGCGCAGGGGCTCAAGCACGCCGGCAACGAGATCATCGGTGAGTGGATCCGAATCGAGCTGACCGCGTGATTCGGCTGCTCGTGCCGGGGGCTGAGGAGGGTCAGGTCAGCGTCAGCGGGCCGCGCCTTCATTATCTTCTGCACGTGCTGCGGGTCAGGGCGGGCGATGTGCTCGAGGTGTTCGATGGTGATGGCCTCGCGTTCGACGCGAAGGTCGTGAGCGTCGGCGAGCTCGGTGGCGTGCTGATGCTGGGTGAGCAGCGGGAAGCGCCGCGGCCGAGATCGATCACCATCGTGCAGGGGCTTCCCAAGGCAGAGAAGCTCGAGCTGGTGCTGCAGAAGGGCACTGAGCTGGGGGCCAGCGCGTTTGCTCCCGCGGCGTGTGCTCGGAGCATCGTGAAGCTGGAGGGCAAGGAAGAAGCCAAGCTGCTCCGGTGGCAGCGCATCGTCGAGGAGGCCGCCAGACAGTGCGGGCGGGCGAGTGTTCCGGTGGTGTTCGCTCCCAGGCCGTTGATGGCGGCGGTGAGCTCTCTTCCGGGCGACCCTGCGTTGCTCGTGTTGGATGAAGAGGAGCGCGCGTTGCCGCTTTCGACGGCGGTCGCTTCGTTGGGTGCCAGACCGCTCGCGTTGATCATCGGGCCTGAGGGTGGCCTCACTCGCGAGGAAGTCGCCGCGCTCATTGCTCGGGGCGCTGTCGGCGTGACTCTGGGGCGACTCGTGCTGCGTACCGAGACTGCCGCTTTGGCCGCACTCGCGGTGATGCGCCATCTCGAGGGTGAGCTCGGTTAGGCCCTCACCCCGACCCTCTCCCGCAGGGAGAGGGAGGTAAGCAGGTGTAGGTTTCTTGATCCCGCGCCACTCTCGTCGTCTCATCTGCATCGTGAGCAGCGACCCCAAGAAGCTCGACGCACCCCCGACCGGCATCCCGGACCTCCTTCAGAAAGATCTCTCGCTCGATCGCCGGCGCCGCGTGCCGACCTTCGATGAGCTGCAGGCGCAGCCGACCGAGCCGATGCGACCCTCAGTCCCTCGCGCGCCCATCGGCAACGACGCGCCGACGCAGACCGTGCAACAGCTCGTGCCCCCTGGTCTGCAGCCCCGCCAGCCGGCCCGCGTCGTGCCGCCCTCACCCGTCGAGTTCGCGCAGTCGCGACCGCACCCCGCGCCGATGCCTCAAGTGACGCCCACCGTTCCGCAGCAGGGAGCGCTCGTACCTGAAGGCCAGCAAACGCCGCAGCGGGCGCAGGCTGCGCATCGCCCCGCGCCGGTCCGCGCCCCCCAGGAAGTTCAGCCTGAGCCGCTCGCCGCACCTGCCGCGCGCGCGTACGTGCCCGTACCCACCGTGCCCAAGCCCAGGGCGCTGCCCGCCGAGATGCTGGTGACGCAGCCGGGCCTGCCGGGGCCCTTCGCGCAGGCGCGCGTGATGCCGCAGAACCCGTCGATTCCCCAGCGGCCGCCGTCGATGCCTGAGCTCCCCGCACTCTCGTCGGGCGTGCAGCCCGTCTTCGAAGAGCCGTTGCTCCCGGGGGAAGGTCCCACCATCACCGCTGAACCTGCGGCGCTGTGGCGTCGCACCGGCGCGTACCTCACCGACCTGCTCTTCGTCAGCGTGCTCGTGCTCGGCTTCTTGAGCATCGCCATGGCGGTGATCGCCCCCAGGACGATGACGCCGCTGCAGCAGCTGATCTCCATCGCGGTGCCGGGCCTCGCGCTCGCGGCCGTGTTGGCCTTCGTCTACTCGATGCTCTTCGCCTTCTTGTGGAGCGGCCGCACCCCGGGCCGCCGCCTGATGGGCATCCACCTGGTCGACAGCACCGGCCACGCACCCGGACCCACCCGTGCACTGATCAGGGCCGTCTTGTCACTGGTCTCGTTCGGCTTGTTTCTGTCGGGGTTCTGGCTCGCGTTGTTTGACCGCCACGGACAGACGCTCCATGACAAGCTCACGCGCACGTTCGTGGTGAAGCTCCAGGACGCCTGATCGAATGCCCCAGCGCCTCGCACAACACCTGATTGCCCGGGGTCTGCTCCCCGCGCGTGTCGTGGACGAGGCCCTTCGTCGGCTCGGGCGCGAGGGCGGCTCGCTCGACAGCGTGCTGCTCGAGATGGGCGCCGTCTCGGAAGCCGGCATGCTGCAGGCGATCTCCGATGTGAGCGGTGTGCGCCTGGTGAACCTGGCTGACTTCGAGCCGAACGCCGAAGCGGGCCCGCTGATGCCCTTCAAGATGGCCCGGCAGCTCAACGTGGTGCCCTTGTCGGTCGACGGCACCTCGTTGCACCTCGCCTGCGCCTATCCCCTGCAGCAGCCGCAGCTCAAAGACGTCGGCTTCCTGCTCGGTCGCAAGCTCGAGCTCTGGGTCGCCCTCGAGTGCCGCGTGCGTGACTGGCAGCAGACGCTCTACGGCCAGAAAGCCGAACCGCGCTACCAGCGGCTGCTCTACCAGCTCGATCCCACCCGGCCCCGGCCCCCGGTCGCCTCACTGGCCGAGAGCAAGCAGAAGGAAGAGCCGGCTGGTGGCGAGACCGAGTCGTTGAGCTCCGACGTGCTGGAGCGGCTCGCCAAGGGCATCGTCGAAGAGCCCGTGTTGCTCGACCGGCCGAAGAAGAAGGAAGCGCGCCGGCCGATGATCGAGGTCATCGACGAGCCCGCACGGCACGACGCCGACGTGGTCGCGCTGGGTGACGAAGAAGATCCGCGCACGTCGGTGCTCGACCCGCTCGCGTATTCCCGCTTCGCGCGCGCCGAACACGGGCAGCCAGAAGGGGTCAGCTCGCCGGGTGTGCCGCTCGAAGAAGACCACCACTCGACCCGGGTGATGGACATCAGCGGCTACAAGAACTTCGCCAAGGAGATCTCGAACACGCCGAGCGGCGAGTTCGCCGAGCCCCGCGCGTCCGCCCCGCCGCCCCCGCCTCGCATCTCGTTTCCGGGCGGTGTCTTGCCCCCGCGTCGCAGCCCCAACGAAGGCGCGCCGACGCGCAAGCACGACCCGGTGGAGTACGTGCAGCCCGCCTTGGCGCCCCGCCCCAGCAGCGAGAAGGTGCGCCCGGCTGAACGCAAGGCCGTGCCCGTCGCGTTGCCCAAACCTTCGGCGCCCGTGCGTGCGCAACCCGTCGCACCGCCGCCGCCTGCGCCGAAGCTGCCGCGCATCACAGCGCTCGACGAGACCGATTTCTCGGACGTGAGCGAGGTCGTCTCGTCACCGGGCCCCGCGCCGATCGTTCCGCCCGAGCCGCCCACGCCGCCCGACTTCACCCGGCAGGAGTACTCCCCTGCCCCCGTGCCGGTCATCACGCAGGCGCCCGCGCAGCTGCTCCACCGCGTCGAAGCTGAAGCGCCGCCGGCCCCGGTCGCAGAAGCGTGGATCGCGCCGAGCGAGCCCGAGCTCGTCACCCAGCCCACGGCGTCGGTCGACTACTCGCAGGTGCAGGGCGTTCTGGCGTCGCCGCCCGGGCTGGTCGCGTCGTCGGCCACCGAGTGGAGCCTCGCGCAGGCCCGCGCGGCCCTGCGCGAAGCGGTCAACGATCGCGAACACCTGATGCACGTGGTGCTCGAGTACGCGCGACGCACCTTCGAGTTCATCGGCTCCTTCGCCGTGATGCGCGGCGCGGCCGTCGGTTGGGACGCGCGCGGTGACGGCGACGTCGGGGCGATCCGCCAGCTCGCCATTCCCCTCGACGCGGCCAGCGTGTTCCGCACGGTGGCGCTCACGCGCGGCAGCTACGTGGGGCCGCTCCCGCCCGACGCGCTCTCGCAGCACTACCTGGCGCTGCTCGGCCGCATGCCGCGCACCGTCTTCGTGTGGCCCGTCGAGGTGCAGTCGCGCCTGGTGGCGATGCTCTACGGTGACTGCGGCGCGCGCCCCATCTCGCAGCGCCGGCTCGCCGACTTCATTCTCTTCTGCCAGGACCTGCCCTCGGCGTTCCACGAGCTGATCCTCTTCCGGAAGCAGAACCCGCGCATGCCGCAGCAGTTCGCGTCGTCGTCGGGCATCATTCCCGACCCGGGCTACGCGGAAGACGGTGCAGTGCCGCACGCGCCGGCCGATGAAGACTGGTTCCAGGGGTTGATCACCCTGCTCACCGGGCCCGATCCGTCAGAGCGCTCGATGGCGATGATGGAGCTGATGAAGCACGCCGACGTCTCGGCGCAGGCGCTGGCCACCTCGTTCCCCGGGCCGACCGGTTGGTCTCGTCTGCCCGTCGTCGAGCTGCCCGAGCCTGATGAGCTCGGCCCCATTCCCGGAGCGCTCGCGCGGCTGGGCCAGGCCGGTGCGTCGGCCATCGCGCCGTTGCTCGATCACCCCGACAGCGACACCCGCTATCTCGCGCTGCTCACCGCGGGCAGCCTGCGCTACCCCGACGTGGTCGATGGCGTGCTGCGCGGCCTGTTCGATTACGAGCCCGACATCTCGTCGGCGGCGCGGTCGGCGGCAGCAGCGTTGCGGTTGCTCCCGCACTTCCAATCGAGGCTGCCGCAGTTGCGCCAGGAGCTCGCGTCTTCCGACGCCCTGCGCAGGAGCCTCGCGGCCCGCGCGCTCGGCGTGCTGCACGATCGCGTCTCGGTCGAGGGCCTCATCAACCTCACCGGCAGCGAAGACGACTTGTGCTCGCAGTCGGCGGCCGACGCGCTGAAAGAAATCACCCGCGCGGGGTTCGGCACCAACCCGTCGGCGTGGACCGCCTGGTGGGCCCGCGCGCGCGACCTGCGCCGCATCGAGTGGCTGGTGGAAGCGCTCGACGCAGAAGACTTCGACCTGCGCTTGTCGGCCATCGAAGAGCTGTCGCGCACCTTCGGAGACAACTTCGGTTACTTCGCCGATGGCCCCGAGGCCGAACGCGCCGGTGCGGTGGCGCGATGGAAGGCCGTGGTCGCCTCACGCGCCGATCTCGATCTCTGAGGCGAGTCCTGTCCCTGAAGAAGGAAAGAAACAATTCAGGTCAAAGTTCGTAACGCGCCTCGTCGCTCGTTCGTAGCCACCCGCGCACCCCCCACCCGGAGCTTTTCCGTGAATCTCGAACGATGGATCTTCACTGCGCTGATGCTGAGCGCCGCAGCCTACGCCCAGGATGGCGGCAATTGCAGCGCGCTTCCCGCCCCGCTCTACGTCCCCGGGACCACGGTCGCCCGGCCGTTCTTCGCCCGCATCGCCCCGAGGCTCGCCGAAGGTGACGGCGGCTTCACGCTCGTCTACCAGGGCAAAGGGTCCTGCGCGGCGCTCAGCCAGGTGACCCCCGGTGGCCCGATGACCGGCACCGCTTCGTACTGGGAACGAGGCACCGACGGCGGCAGCGTCGAGCGCACCTGCGCCCTCGACCCCAACGGCGTCACGCCCGACTTCGGCGTCGGCGACGTGTCGATTCAGACGTGCACAGGCGCCGCCGCCCCCGCGGGCTTCGATGACTTCTCGTCGTTCGTCGAGCCCTTCGGCTTCATCGTGCCGCCCAACTCGACCCAGACCGCCATCACGGCGGAAGAGGCGTATTTCATCTTCAAGTTCGGAGCGCAGCCGCCCAACGCCGTGCCGCCGTGGACTGACCCCAACTTCATCGTCATTCGCAACCCGGCCTCGTCGACGCAGCTAACCATCGGCGCGAACGTCGGCGTGCCCGGCACGCTGTGGAGCCCGGCGCTCGTCAATCAGAATGCGGGCGGCGGCAACGTGCTCACCAAGGTCGCCGCTGAGAACACCACCGGCAACGCCGAGAAGACCCTCGGCATTCTCGCCACCGACGCGTGGGATCCCGCGCGAGACCGCGTGCGCATGCTCGCCTTCCAGGGCTTCAATCAAGGCTGCCTGGGAGCGGTGCTGCCCGACTCGTCGCTCACCACCTTCGACAAGCGAAACGTGCGAGACGGCCACTACCCCATCTGGGGCAACTTCTGGGCCTACACCGCCGTCGACAGCGCAGGTCAGCCCGTCAACGCGAACGTGAAGAAGCTCACCGCATTCTTCTCAGGTGAGCCCCTCAACGGCGCCGACCCCATCGTCGACGTGGCCCGCACGGGCAACGTGCCGCTGTGCGCGATGAAGGTGAGCCGCGCTTACGACGGTGCGCCGATGACGCCCTTCGCCCCCACCGAACCCTGCGGTTGTTTCTTCGACTCGCTCGTCTCGACGACGAGCTGCACCGCGTGCCCCGCAGGAACTTGTGCCACCGGCGTCTGCCGCCATGGCTTTTGTGAGGTGCCGTGATGCGCGCGCTCGTGATGTTCGCGGTGGTGGTGGTGTTGAGCGCGTGCCCTGGCCCGGCCCCGGTGCCTGACGCCGGCCCGACCGAAACGGATGCGGGGGTCGATGCGGGCGTGGTCGATGCCTGCGCGAACCCGACGGACCCCGTGACCAGGCTGCTCATCGCCCCGGTCGGAGCGGGCGTGACGGTGATTCGCAAGACGCCCACCCACCCTGCGTTCGACGGCGGGTTGCCGTAGTTCGTGCGCTTCGTCCTGCTCTCACTGGTGCTGTGCCAGGCGGCGTGGGGCCAGCAGGTGTCGGGCTTCATTCAGGTCGATGGGGTGCTCGCGGAAGACAGCGTCGATCAGCTCAACGACGCCGACGCGAGCGCACTCAACGGCAACCGCGTGCTCATTCGACGTGCGCGGGTGCGGGTCTCAGATGAGTGGCGGTGGCTCGAGTACGCCGCCGAGGCTGAATTTCTCACCGTTCGCGGCCCGGAATTCGGCGCGCGGCAGCTCGAGGTCGCCGTCACCTGGCCCGAGCACGTGCAGGCAGCACCCGGTGACGGCGGCGTTTCCCCTCCCACGCCGCCGTCACCGCCTGCTTCGGTTCGGCTCGGCGCGGGGCTCTTCAAGGTGCCCTTCGGGGTCGACGCGTACGAGGTATCTGACGCGCGCTACGGAAAGAGCCAGGACGACCGGCTCTTCGCCGAGCCCTCGTTGTTGGTGCAGGCCTTCTTCCCCGGTCAGTTCGATCTCGGCGCCAGGCTCTCGGCGAAGTGGAAGGGCCTGGCGGCCGTCGTCGCGGTGCAGAACGGAGAGCCGCTCAACACGGCCGGCTTCCCCGCGGTCGATCCGAACAGCGCGAAAGACTTCTTCGCCCGGCTGACGGCGCACGCCGAGCCGTTCTCCTGGGCGAGCCTCGACGTGGGTACGTCCCTGGTGGTGGGCACCGGGTTTCACGCGGGCACGCCGGCCACCAAAGACGTGCTGGTGTGGAGAGACCTCAACGAAGACGGCATCGTGCAGGTCACCGAGATCCAGGCGATTCGGGGCTCGGCTGGCACGGTCTCGGAGAACTTCGAGCGCTGGGGCCTGGGCGGCGACGTGCGGCTCAAGTTCGCGCTGCCCTTCGGCAAGTTGACGCTCTTTGGTGAAGGCGCGCTGGCCAACAACCTCGACCGCGCCATCCGCCCCGCGGACCCCATTTTGCTCGGGCGCGCGCAGCGGGGACTGACCGGCTCTGCAGGCTTCACGCAAGAGCTCTTCTCTCACGTGCTGCTCGGCGTACGGCTCGATGGGTACCTGCCTTCGCTCGACGACGCGCAGCTCGCGGCAGGCACCCTGGTGCGCGCACAGCAGCCGTTCACGTACGTCTCTTTCGCCGCTGCGGTGCGTTTCGACGGCCCGATGGGGTTGGGCCGGGGCCGCGTCCTGGCCGACTACACGCTCAAGCGAGATCCGTTGGCGCTCGACGCTTCGGGCCGACCCACCGATCTGCGCAACGACGTCTTCACGCTGCGTCTGCAGGTGGAGTTGTGAGGCTCCTTCCTCTGCTGCTGCTCGTCGCGTGCACGGGGCGCGAGCGCGACCCCGGTCTCGATCTTCCCATGCGCGTGCAGGGTGGCCAGCTCGTCCGCGCGCCTCTGCCCGAGGCCTCCACGGGGCCGCTCGTCACGTCCATCGACGTGCGGGCTTCGCGGGTGACGGCTGGAGCGCGGGGAGAAGCCATCGGTGGGCGCACGGAGGCGGGCGCGTTCGCGGTGTTGCTCAGCATCGAAGGCGCAGACTGGCACTGGGTCGTGCCGACCGACGTCGAGAGCAGCGAAGTGCAAGGCGAGCTGAGCTGGTCAGCGCTGCTCGACTTCGCGCCCTCGCTGCCGCCGGGTTCCTTTCGCGTGGTGGCGCAGGCGACCGACGGCGCGGGTGTGCCGGGCGCTGTGAAATCAGCGGCCTATGAGGCGTTGTCCGTCGTCCCCGAGGGCCTGTTGGTGGTGAGCCTCGAGTGGGACTCGAACTCAGACGTCGATTTGCGGGTGAAGGATCCGACCGGCGTGGTGCTCGGGGGGAAGAACGTCAACAGCTGGAGCCCGCCCCCGCCCGGCGGAGGACTGCCCCCCCCTGATGCGTACCTTTCGGGCGGCGTGCTCGACTTCGACTCGAACGCGAACTGCGTGCTCGACGGTCGGCGGCGGGAGAACGCGGTGTGGAAGCGGGCCCCGCCGCTGGGTGCCTACCAAGTCTTCGTGGCCATGCCGCAGCCGTGCGATTCGGTGGGCGCGCACTTCACGCTGACCGTGCGTCGCGAGGGGCAGATCATCGCCCAGTCTTTCGGCGCGCTCGACGCGTCTGATTCACGCAGCGACCCCACCCAGCCTCGCGCAGCGCCCGGGCTGCTCGCCGCTGAGTTCGTCCTCGCTTCCCCCTGAGCCCCCATGCTGACTCATCAATTCTTGAAGCTCGCAGGCGCAGGTGGGGAGTGGGTGCTGTGGCTGTTGCTCCTCATCTCCTTCGTGTCCTTCAGCGCGATGTTGGAGCGGTGGTGGTTTTTCCGGCGGCGCGCGGTCGACGTGCGGGCCCTCGGCGCCGAGGTGTTGACGAGGCTCGAAGCGAAAGATCTCGCGGGGGCGCGCGCGCTGTTGCGGGCCCATCGGTCGGTGGAAGCGGCGATCCTCGACCGCGCGCTCGACTGGCTCGACGACGGCGCAGACGCGATGCAGCAAGGGCTGCAGGCAGCCCTCTCGGAGCAACGCCCCGTGTTGGACAAGGGCACCACGTTGCTGGGCACCATCGGGAACAACGCCCCCTTCGTGGGGTTGTTTGGAACGGTCCTGGGCGTGGTGCAGGCGTTCCGGCAGCTCGAGGGCGGCCCGTCGGGTGAGATGGGCGCGGTGATGGCGAGCATCGCCGAAGCGCTCGTGGCGACGGCGGTGGGCATCGGCGTGGCGCTGCCGGCGGTGGTGGCGTTCAACTATTTCAGCGGTCGCGCCGCCGACGTCGAAGAGCGGGCTGAGGCGCTGGTGAACCTCGTGCTCGCGCGGCTGCGCAGTCAACGAAAGCCCGGGTTGAGCCCATGAGCGCCACGGCGGGTCCAGCGCGCCGAGGGCGAAGGCGACGCAACGCGCTCATCGCGGGGATCAACGTCACGCCGATGGTCGACCTGATGCTGATTCTCCTGGTCATCATGATGGTGTCCTCGACGTACATCGTCGCGCAGGCCATGAAGGTCGAGCTGCCGCGCAGTCGCACGACCGACGGGGCGGTGAAGTCGCCCGCGACGTTGACGCTTCAGGAAGACGGAGCGCTGTTGTGGAACAAGCAGCCCATCGACCCCAGCGCGCTCGACGGGCTGCTCGCGGGGGCGCTGGCTGCCGACCCCGAGCTGAACCTGGTCATCAGCGCTGATCGCGCCGTCCCCCACGGGCGGGTGGTGGCGCTCATCGACGCGGCGCGCCTGCAGGGGATCAAGCGCTTCGCCATCAACGTGGAGCAGCGCTGATGAAGCCCCAGGCCGTCTCTGCCTTGCTGCACGCGGCGGCCTTCGCGGCGGTGGTGTTGTTGGTCAAGACAGAGGCGCGCCTGCCGACCGCGGTGAGCTTGTTCTTCGCCGACGCGCCTGCCGCGGTGGAACCGCCGCCGCCCCCCCCCGCGCCGGTGAAGACCGCCTCGGCACCCACGCGGGTGGCGCGCGCGCTTCGGGCCGCGCCCGTGCCCGAGCCCGTTGCTTCGACGAGCTCGCCCCCTCCTCCGTTGCTCGATCTCGGCTTGCTCGCGCTCGACGGAGAATCCGATGACGCGCCCGCCAACGCGGTGCTCGTCCCCGCGGGGGGCGTTCCAGGTGGCGTCGAAGGGGGAACAGGTGGGGCGATCGCGCCACTTCCCTCGAAGCCCAGCTGCCGTGAAGAGCCACCTCAACCCCTCTCGCGCGTCGACGTCGAGTATCCCGCGGGGGTCGAAGGGGTGGCGGGGCGCGTGGTGGCGCGGGCCATCGTCGAGGTGGACGGAACGGTGCGTGACGTCGAGCTGCTCGAGCCGCTGTCACCGCAAGTCGACGAGGCGGTGCGCGAGGCGCTGCGACGCTGGCGTTTCCTGCCCGGTCGTCGCTGTCAGACCGCGGTGCAGAGCGCCTTCACGGTGGCGTTGCGTTTCGAGCTGAAGGACTGAGGCGCGTGCTCCGGGCTCGCCACGCGGTCTGGTTGCTCGCGCTGGCCTTCGGTGCGCACGCCGAGGGGCCGGTGCTCACCCGGGCGCCTGCCCTCAAGCGTGACGTGCAGCCCGTCTACCCGCCCGGGGCGCAGGAAGAGGGCCGCACCGCCACCGTCATTCTCAGCCTCGAGCTCGACGCGGAAGGTCACGTCGTCAGCGCGACGCCCACGCCGCCTGGAGACGCCGACTTCGATGCCGCCGCGGTCGCCGCGGGGCTCCAGCTCGAGTTCTCACCCGCCGAGGTCGATGGGGTGCCTTCCGCCGTTCGGCTGTCTTTCCGGTATCGCTTTTCGCTGGCACCTCCGCCCCCTCCCGAGAAGCGCATCGTCGAGCTGCGCGGCGTGGTGCTCGACGCCACCACCTCGACGCCTCTGGCGGACGTCACCGTCGAGCTCGGGGTGACGGCGCGCACCACCACCGATGCTGCCGGTGCGTTCCGTTTTGCGGACCTCGAGCCGGGCCGCTTCGTGGTGCGCTCGAGCGCAGCGGGCTACCTCACCGCGAGTGAAGAAGTCACCGCGCCTCAGACGGGCGAGTGGCTCATCAGGCTCGAGCCCGCGAAGGCGCAGGCAGGCATCGATGAAGAAGTCGTCGTGCGCGTCTCCCGTCATCGCGCCTCGGCCAGTCAGGTGACGCTGAGCGCCGCCGCCGCGCGCGCCGTGCCCGCGGTGCTCGGTGACGCGGTGGCCGTCGTGCAGAGCCTGCCCGGCGTCGCGAGGCCCGCCGCGGGCAGTGGCGCGCTGGTGGTGTGGGGCGCCGCACCCGACGAGACGCGCACGCTCATCGACGACGTGCCCGTGCCGTTCCTGTACCACCGAGGGGGGCTGCGCTCGGTGCTGGGCGATTCGTTCGTCTCGAGCGTCGAGCTCGTGCCCGCGGCCTACGGCGCAGCGTGGGGCCGCGCGACGGGCGGGCTGGTGCGCGTGACGACGTCGACCTTCCCGCGGGAAGGCCTGACGGGCGTGCTGGCGGCCGATCTCATCGACGGCTCGGCAGGCGTTGCATGGCGAGAGCGGGGCCATGAAGGCCCTCACACCGTCGCCGCCGCCGCGCGCGTGGGCTGGCTTTCAAGGCTGCTCCCCGTCATCGCGCCGGGGCTGGAGCGCACCGTGCCCCTGGCCGACTTTGGCGACTACCAGGCCAAGTACCTTCACCGCGGTAAACGCGCGCGCACCGAGGTGTTGCTCTTCGGCGCCTCAGACGCGGTGACCCGCCGCTTCACCGGAGGTGCCGAGCAGGAACGCGCGGCCTTTCACAGGCTGTCTTTTCGGCACGAGGCCACCCTGGCAGACGGCGCCGAGGTGCTGGCGGCCGCGTGGGTGGGCGTCGACGACTCGGCGCTTTCGACCGACACGGTGGGGGGGGACACCGCGGCGAGCGCGACGGCCTTCCGGGCGGGAGCACGCGCCACGTTGTTCACGCCGCTCAGCGACTGGGCGGCGCTGCAGCTGGGGGTCGATCTCGAGCTCTCTTCGAGCACGCACCAGCGGCTGGGGACCCTGGGCCTGCCCGCGCGCGAGGGCGATCTCGTGGTGTTCGGTCAACCGCCGGGAAGCGGGGTCGCCTTCGAGCGCTGGGAAACGCAGCGCCTCGAGGTGGGCTTCTTCGCAGAAGCGCCGCTGCGACTGGGCTCAGCGGTGGCCATCACGCCCTCGCTGCGGCTCGAGCCAGCGGTGCTCGCCGGAGACCGCCGGCTTCCCCGCAGCGGCGCGTCGATCGACGTCGGCTATTCGCGCCTCGAGGTGTTGGTGCAGCCGCGGCTCAGCGTCGAGGCGAAGCTGCACGAGCGCCTGCAGCTCACGGCGGCCGGGGGGCTCTACGCGCAGCCGCCTGCACCCGCTGACCTCTCTGCGGTGTTCGGCAACACCGCCCTGCCCCACGCCCGCAGCCTGCACGCGGTGGCGGGCGCGGTGATCAAGCCGTGGGGCGAAACGCGGGTCGAGGTGACGGGGTACTTCAAGTCGACGACGGCGCTGGCCGCCCGAAACCCACTCGCGTTTCCCGCGGTGGCGCAGGCGCTGGTGCCCACCGGTGAAGGCCGCAGCTTCGGCGCGCAGGTGGTGCTGCGGCCGGCGACGACGGGGAAGCTCAGCGGCTGGTTGAGCTACGCCCTCTCGCGCTCCGAGCGCAGGGTCGACGGGAAAGCGCCCTGGCGACTGTTCGACTTCGATCAAACGCACCTCTTCTCGGCGCTCGCGTCGTACGAATTGCCTGCGGGGTTTCGGCTCGGTACCCGGGTGCGGTGGGCGAGCGGGTACCCGCGCACGCCGGTGCAAGGCGCCACGTACGACGCGCGCACCGATCTCTTCCAGCCCACCCGTGGAGCGCAGAACGCCACCCGCCTTCCGATGTTCGTGCAGTGGGACCTGCGGGCTGAGAAGGGCTTCCGGGTCGGCCCCCTGCAGGTGACGGTGTCGGTTGACCTGGTCAACCTCACCAACACGCCCAACGCAGAAGAAGCGATCTACAGCTTCGACTATCGCGAGCAGCGCTTCCTCACCGGGCTCCCCTTTCTGGCCGTCGCCGGCGCGCGGGTCGAGCTGTGAGGGCCTGGCTGCTGCTCGGTGGAGTGCTCGTCGGCTGTCAGGCGCCACCCGAAGAACGTCGACCTTCCTTCGTCGATGGGCCGCGGCTCCTCGCGGTTCGCTCCGAGCCAGCCGAAGCAAGGCCCGGAGCGACCATCACGCTCGACACTCTGCGCGTCGATGCGCTGGAACCGCCCACCTTCGCCTTCTGCGTGAAGGGTCGCAGCGCCGCCGAGTACAACGCCGTCGACGATGCCTGCCTCGGCGAAGGCCCGTTCGTCGTCCCCATCGCCGCCACCGCGAAGCTGCCGCTCGAAGGCTGCGCGCTCTTCGGCTCAGAGCCCAGACCACCGCTTCCCGGAGAGCCGCCCGTTCGCCCGGCGGACCCCGACGAAACCGGCGGCTACTTCCAACCCGTGCGCGTTGCGGGCCGCACCATCGAAGGCTTCGGCGCCGTGCGGCTCTCGTGCGAGCTGCCCGCTGTGCCCGCGGCCATCGCGCAAGACTACAGGGCCCGCTTCCGCCCCAACCGCAACCCCACCGGGTTGACCCTCGAAGTGACCGAAGGTCGGCTGCTCGCCCGCTGGGACCCCGAGTCGCGCGAGCGCTTCGTGCGCTTCGACCTCGCCACGGGCCGACTCGAAGAACGCGACGAACGTCTCCGCATCGCCTGGTTTTCCACCGGTTCGGCCCTGAGCGCCGACGTCACCGAGTCTCTGGAAGGCAGCGAAACCTCGATTGATTTTCCGCCCCAAGGACAACTGACACGTGTCTGGGCAGTGCTCAGAGACGAGCGAGGAGGGGTCACCTGGGCGTTCGCAGAAAGTTGGTAACTCCGAGGCGGTCCGGACGTAGAACGAGCCATGCGCACTCTCAGCCTCGCTCTGGTGGTTCTCGCTTCGGTCGCTCACGCCGGTTGGACGCAGGAAGGCGACGGCGCCGCGTCCTTCGATGCAAAAGGCCCCGCGGGCTTCAAAATCCACGGAACGGCGAAGAACGTAAAGGTCGCCGATGACGGCAAGCAGCTCGTCATCTCGCTCTCGATTCTCGATGTCGACACGGACAACAGCCTGCGCAACCGCCATCTGCAGGAAGACACCCAGGCGGCGACCCTGCCCGCCATCTCGCTGACCGTTCCGCTCGACCAGCTCAAGGCGCCGCAAGACGGCGCGACGGCCGAAGGCAAAGCCACCGGCACCTTCGCCCTCCACGGCCAGACCAAATCAGTCGAGTTCACCTACAAGGCGAGCTGCGCCAAGGGTGCTTGCGACATCACCGGCACGGCGCCCGTGATGCTCAGCGACTACGGCGTGAAGGTGCGCAGCTACCTCGGCATCACCGTCAAGCCTGACATCACCGTCGGCGCCTCCTTTCGACTCAAGCGCTAAGAGTTCATGTCGGAAGTCCTGCGCCACTACGAAGCGTTGCTCGGGCCGCTCTACAGTTGGAGCCTCGGAGACTTCGACGCGCGCGTTGAGGCGTCCAGAGCGTTCTTCGCCACCCACCTGGCTGTGAAGAACGCGCCCGCCGCGTTGGACCTGGGTTGCGGAACAGGGGTGCAGACCCTCGCGCTCGCCCAGCTCGGCTTCAAGGTGACGGGCGTCGACTTCTCGCCGCGCATGCTCGCTGAGTATTCAGCGCGAACGGCATCGGTGGGCGCGCGCGCGGTGGTCTCGGACCTGACCGAGTTCGACGTGGGCACGGGCTTCGCGGTGGCGGTCTGCTTCGGCGATACGGTGGCGCACCTGGCCGACCTGGCCGCGGTGCGCAGCCTGTGCCGCCGCACCTTCCAGGCGCTCTGCCCTGACGGGGTGTGGTTGCTGTCGACTCGAGATCATTCCGTCGTGCTCGAAGGCGACGCCCGCTTCTTGATGATCCGCGCTGACGACGATCGCTCGATGATCTGCTTCGTCGAAGACGCAGGCGAGCGCATTCGCGTGACCGACCTCATCGAGACGCGAGGTTCCTCCGGCGCCACCTTGCAGTCCAACAGCTACTGGAAGCTGCGCGTCAGCCCGAAGTCGTTGACCCTCGAGCTGAGCGCCGCCGGCTTTCGGGTCGAGTCGCTCGGCGTGCATCAGGGCCAGTACGTGCTCGCCGCTCACAAGCCCCTTTCCCTGGAGTCGCCATGATTCGCCTCACTCAATTCGCCAAGCGCGCAGGCTGTGCCGCCAAACATCCACCCGGCTACCTGCTGCCGTTGCTCGCCGGCCTGCCGAAGGTGACCGACCCACGCGTGCTGGTGGGCAGTTCGACCAGCGACGACGCGGCGGTGATTCGCCTCGATGACGAACGCGCGCTCGTCTTCACCACCGACTTCTTCACCCCCATCGTCGACGACCCGTACGAGTTTGGCGCGGTCGCCGCCGCCAATGCGCTCAGTGACGTGTGGGCGATGGGTGGAACGCCGCTGTCCGCGCTCAACCTGGTGGGCTTTCCCGAAGCGACGCTCGACGTGGCGGTGCTGGGGGAAATCCTCCGCGGCGGCGCGGACAAGGCGAAAGAAGCGGGCATCGACATCGTCGGCGGCCACACCATTCGCACTGAAGAGCCGATCTACGGCCTGGCCGTCACGGGCCTGGTTCACCCGGCGCGCATCACCTCGAACACCAACGGCAAGCCCGGCGACGTGCTCGTGCTCACCAAACCCATCGGCGGCGGCATTCTGACCACCGCGGCGAAGAACGACCTCGACACCGAAGGGGGCGTGCGTGAAGCGATTCGCATGATGGCCACGCTCAACCGCGGCGCGGGCGAGGCGATGGGCGAGGTCGAGACCGTTCGCGCGGCCACCGACATCACCGGCTTCGGCTTGCTGGGCCACCTGCGCAACATCACTGCGGGCAGCGGCGTCTGCGCAGTCATCGAACGCAGCAAGGTGCCAGTGATGCCGCACGCCGAGCGCTACGTGCGCGAGCTCAACATCGCCCCTGGGGGCACGCACGCCAACTGGCGCTTCCTCAACGAGTGGGTCTCGTACGGGGAGGGCGTGGACAAGCCCGCGCAGCTGCTGCTGTGCGACGCGCAGACGAGCGGCGGCATGCTGATGGCGGTGCCCGAGAAGGATCTGAAGCGCCTGCTCGAGGCGCTCGAGCGCCACGGAACGCCGTGTCAGGCGGTCATCGGGCAGCTCGAGCAAGGCACGCCGGGGAAGATTCGGGTGACGGCGTGAGCATGGCCGCCCCCGTTCGCTTCGCGCTCGGCGTGGGGCTCACCAACGCGTGCAACCTCGCGTGCAAACATTGTTACCGCGCGCCCGGCGAAGATCGCCTCGAGGTCGAGCGGGTGCTCAAAGCAGTCGACGCGCTGCCGACCCGCGCGGTGAACCTGGGCACCGGTGAAAACGGCCTGCACCCGGGGCTGGCCACGCTGGTCAACGCGTTGTTCGACCGGGGCGTCGCCGTGACGATGACCACCAACGGTTACAGCACGCGCGTCCTGGCCGACGAGGTCTTAGCCAGGTTCCGCGACGTCGAGTTCTCCATCGACTACCCCACGAGGGAAGCGCACGACGCAGCGCGCGGGGCGGGAAACTGGGCGCTCATCGAAACCGAGATGGCGCGCTGCAGCGCTCTGGGCATCGGCGTGACGCTCGTCAGCGTGTTGATGTCGACCAACTGCACGCAGCTGCCCGGGCTCGCGGCGCTGGCTTTTGCGCGCGGGGCGAAGCTGCGGCTCAACGTCTACCAGGCCGTCAACGGCGACGCGTTCTCGCTCTCGTACGAGCAGTTCTGGCAGGCCTTCGCCACGCTGCTCGAGCTCGGTGAGCTCGAGGCCTGCGGTGAGCCGGTGGTGCGCGCCGTGCTGGGGCTGCCCCGCGTTCCGGGCGCCGGCTGCGGGGTCGAGACCGTGCGCGTCACCCCCAAAGGCGTCGTCTCGCCGTGCGTCTACACGGGCACCGACTCACCGTTGAACGTCGAAGACCTGGTGAAGCTCGGCGGTGAGGTGGTCAAGCACGCCTCGTTCCGCGCGCTCGACGCGACGCCCGACGCCTGCAAGGCCTGCCCCCAGTTGGAGACCTGCGGAGGCGGGTGCCCCAGCCGCCGCACCTTGCGCGGAGGGCTGCAGCACCCTGACGAGTACTGTCCCTTCGTGCGTGGGCTGCCCGCGCCCCTGCTGCCCGCCCAGCGTCCTGACCCCTCGAAGGCCGTCGCGCCCAAGGCCTCGAGCGCGTGCACCACCATCCTCGCGGCGCGACGCTCATGACCGACGCCACGCTTCAAGCCGCGCCGCGCGCGCTCTCGGTGTCCACCCTGCGCACCATCGGCGTGGTGGCCTTGCTCACCGCCATCAGCGGGCTGTTCTTCTACAAGTGGGGCGGCTCGTACCGGGCGGTGACGGCGGTGCAGACGGGGCAGACCACGCTCTCGGCCGACCCGCTGCTGCTGGGCAGCATGTGGAGCAGCACGCTGGCCTACTTCCAGAAGGTCTGGCTGGCGCTGGTGTACGGCGTGGTGATCAGCGCGCTCTTGCGGGTGGTGGTGCCGGCGCAGTGGGTGGCGCAACGGCTCGGCTCGAAGGGGGTGGGCACCACGCTGACCGCCACGCTCATCGGGGCGCCGCTGATGTTGTGCTCGTGCTGCGTCAGCCCGCTCTTCGCGGCGCTCTCTCAACGCGGCGCGCGGCTGGGCCCTTCTCTCTCGGTGATGCTCGCGGCGCCCGGGTTGAACCTCGCGGCGCTCACGCTGACCTTCGCGCTGCTGCCAGCGCCCCTGGGGCTGGCGCGCGTGGCGGGCGCGTTGGCGCTCATCTTCATCGCCGCCCCGTTGATCGGCCGTGCGCTCGAGAAGACCCTGCCACCGGTCGCCGAGAGCTGCGAGCTGCCGGCCACCGATGAGCTGCAGGCGATGACGGCCTCGGCGTTCGGCCGCAAGCTGATCCAGAGCCTGGGAGAAACCGTCAAGCGCACGCTGCCGGTGATGGTCGCGGGCGTCGCCCTGTCTGCGCTGCTCCTGCCGTTGTTGCGCGTGCTGGGCCAGCCCCCCCAGCCGCTGTTGATAGGCCTGGTCGCGGTGTTGGGCGTGCTCGTCGCGCTCCCCAGCTTCTTCGAGCTGCCGCTCGCGTTGCTGCTCTTCGAGGTCGACCCGACCGGGGGCGCGGCCGCCGCCTTCCTCATCGCCGGGCCCATCATCAACCTGCCCTCGCTCATCATCATCGCGCGTGAGAGCAAGCCGCGCGTCGCGCTCTGGTTGGGCGCGGCCACCTGGCTCGTCGCCACCACCTTCGGCCTCGCTCTGAGCGCCTTTCCCCGGTGAGGTTCTCTTCGATGCCCGTGTATCGCCTGCTGTCCGTCGTCATGCTCCTCTCGGCGGGCGCAGCCCATGCCTGGCCTTCCACCATTCGGCACAACTACACGAGCTGCACCACGTGCCACGCGGACCCCAGCGGGTCGGGGCTGCTCACCGAATACGGGCGCGCGCAGTTCGATCTGCTGATGCGCTTTCGCCCCGACCGCGTGCCCGGCGCGCCCGAGCCCGAGGTGAGCAAGACCGCGGGCCTGCTCTTCGGCGCCGTCACGCCCCCTGAATGGCTGCTGGCCAGCGCCAACCTGCGCGGTGGTGGGTTGCTCTCGGTGGGGAACTCGGTGGCGCTCAGGCCGTTGGTGATGGCGCTCGATGCGCGCGCGCAGGTGACCTTGCTCGAGCGCTTCGTGGTCAACGGTTCGCTGGGCTACGCCATTCGCGGCGGTGAGCTGGCCGCGCTGACGCCCACCAAAGACAACAACCTGGTCTCGCGCGAGCACTGGGTGGGCGTGAAGTTCTTCGACGGCGAGGTGCTGGTGCGCGCCGGCCGCATGAACCTGCCGTTCGGCCTGCGCAACCCCGAGCACACCAGCTGGGTGCGCACCGCCACCCGCACCGACATCAACACCGGGCAACAGCACGGCGTGTCGGTCTCGTACAGCGCCGACAAGCTGCGCGGCGAGGTGATGGCGGTGCTGGGCAACTACCAGCTGCGGCCCGATATCTACCGGGAGCGCGGCTATTCGGCGTTCGCCGAGTACACGCTCCAAGACAACCTCGCGCTCGGCGTGAGCAGTCTGGTCACCACCAGCCAGGTCGACCTCATCGTGCGACGCACGCTGCTTCGCCAGGCGCACGGCGCGTTCGTGCGCTGGGTGCCCACCCCGAAGCTGGTGGTGCTCGGAGAAGCAGACGTGCTCGTGCTCAACCCCGCGCGGCTCTCGGGCAGTCCGGTGAAGAACAGCGTCGGTTACGTCGCGTTGGTGCAAGGCGACCTCGAGCCGGTGCAGGGCCTGCACGCGATGCTGTCATTGGAAGTGCTCGATGAGCGCCGCACCACCTTCGGCCCATCGCTGGGTGCGTGGGCCACGTTCCTCTTCTTCTTCGCGCCGCACACCGAGTTCCGCGTCGACGCCATCTACCGGCGCACGGCGGGCGCGACCGGCCCGAGCGACGCGCTGACCCTCCTCGCGCAGCTCCACCTCTTTCTGTGAAGGGCTCCATGCGTCCTCTTCTTCTGCTCGTGGTGGTGCTCAGCGCGGGACCTGCGCTGGCCACGCCCACGTTTCCTTCGGCGATCAAGCGAGAGCTCGGGTTTTCGTATTCCCTCGATTGCAGCCTGTGTCACCTCAACGGCGTCACGGGGCGAGGCACCGTCACCACGCCCTTCGGCACGTCGATGCGCGGCGCGGGCTTGAACCCCGGCGATGAAGCCTCGCTCAAGGCGGCGCTCGCGTCGTTGAAGGCTCAGAGCATCGACAGCGACCGCGATGGCGTGGGTGACGTGGCAGAGCTGGTGGCCGCGACGAACCCCAACGGCGTGGGCCGCCTCGACGCACCCCGCTTCCTCGACCCTGAATACGGCTGCGGCGCAGACGCCACGGGAGCGATGACCGGCCTCGCGTGGCTCGCGCTGTTGCTCATGGGGCGGCGCAAGAAGTGACGTCGCGGCATCCCCTCACGTGGGCGGTGGTGAGCCTGCACGCGGGGGTGCTGTTGGCGTGGTCGTGGCTGCGGCACCAGCACTTCGGCTCTCACGCGTTCGATCTCGGCGCGTACCACAACGTGTTCTGGCACCAGGCGTTCCGAGGCGTGGCCTGGAATGGCGTCGAGCACATGCACCAGTGGTCGGCGCATCTCGAGGTCGGGTTGATGGTGCTGTGGGCGCCGTACCGGGTGTGGGCCTCTCCCTTCTGGTTGTTCGCGCTGCAGGGCCTCGCGTCGGTGGGCGCGGGCCTGGTGCTCGACGCGCATGTACGGCAGGTGAGCGGCAAACCCCTGCTCGCGTCGGTCGCCGTGGCGGCGATGTTGTGCACGCCGCAGTTGCTGTTCGCTCAAATCTACGACTTCCACAGCATCATGCTCTGCGTGTTCCCGATGGCGTTGGTGGCCTTCGGCATCGAGCGCGACTCACCCTGGCGCGTGGTGCTGGGTGCTGCGCTGGCGTGCTCCTTGAGGGAACAGATGGGCCTGGTGGTGGCGATGGCGGGGCTCGCGTGGGCGCTTCGGCATACCGGGCGGCGCGCGTGGGGCGCAGGCCTGGCGGTCGCGGGCCTTTCGCTCTTCGCGGCCGAGGTGCTGTGGCTCATTCCCTCGTTTGGGACAGGGGAGCAGTTCAGGTACGTCTCTCAGTACCAACGGGTGGGCGGGAGCCCGGGCGCGGCGTTGACGATGGCGTTGACGCGGCCCCTCCACTTCCTGGGGCTCGCCGTGGAAGGGGGCCGCTGGCAGTACTTGATCAAGCTGGCGGCGGGCGCGGTGCCCCTGGTGCTGCTCTCGCTGCGTTCGGTTCGTCGCTTCGCCTGGCCCTTGTTGCTCGCGGCGCCCTTGCTGATGGTCCAGTTGTTGTCTGATCGCGAAGCGGTCTGGAGCGTGCGCTTTCAGTACGGCGCGCCGGTGGTGGCGTTGATCTCCGCGGCAGCGGGGCTGGCGATGTCGAGCCTCGCGCCCCGGCTGGCCATGACGCTCGCGCTGGGGTGGCTGGCGGTGAACGTGGGCTACGCGGGCTTGCGCTGGGCGCCGTACGCGGCCTTCAAGAGCGGCCCGGCCGATTTTGCCTTCGAGGGCTCGCCCCGCGCGAAGGCGCTCGAAGAGGCCTTCGCGTTGATCTCCGACGACGCGTCGGTCAGCGCGCAGGACCACCTGGTTCCGCACCTCGCCAACCGCGAGCAGATTCATCAGTGGCCCGACGGCGAGAGCGTCGACGAATACGTGGTGCTCGATGAAGCGGGCGTGCCGGGCGACCTGGCGGTGGAAGCGACGATGGCCGCGCAAGCGGGGGCGCGCCGCTTGAGGGAGAGCGCCGACTACGAGCGGGTGTTCGATCGCGAGGGGGTCCTCGTGCTGAAGAGGCGGGCCTTCTCGCGCAGCTCAGAGGAGAAATCGCCATGAAGACGCTGGTGACCGGCGGCGCTGGTTTCATTGGTTCTCACCTCTGCGACGCCTTGCTGCGCGCAGGTCATCAGGTGCGCGTGCTCGACGATCTGCTCCCGCAAGCCCACCCCACGGGCAAAGCCGCCTTCCTCGCCCGCGAGGCCGAGCTTCAGGTGGGCGACCTGCGAGATCGCGCGGCCGTCGATCGCGCCCTCGACGACGTCGACCTCGTCTTTCACCTCGGCGGCATGGTCGGCAACGGCCAGTCGATGTTCCAGATTCACCGCTACCTCGACGTGAACACCCTGGGCACGGCCACCCTGCTCGAAGCGATGATCGCCCGCCGCGCGCAGTTCAGGCGCCTGGTGGTCGCTTCCTCGATGGTCGTCTACGGCGACGGCGCGTACGCCTGCCCCGAGCACGGCCCGGTGTCGGTGGCCCGCCCCAGCGCCCGCCTGCGCCAGGGACTCTGGGAGCCCATCTGCGATCGCTGCGGTCTCGAAGTGCGCGCGATCGCCACCACCGAGGCGCACGCGCTGCGCCCCACCAGCACCTACGGAATCTCGAAGCGCGACCAGGAAGAGCTGAGCCTGGTGCTGGGCCGGGCGCACGGCCTGCCCACCGTCGCGCTGCGCTACTTGAACGTCTACGGCTCGCGGCAGGCGCTCGGAAACCCCTACACCGGGGTGGCGGCCATCATCGCGGCGCGAATCCTCTCGAACCGGCGGCCGACGCTCTTCGAAGACGGCCAGCAGCGCCGCGACTTCGTGCACGTCAGCGACGTGGTGCGCGCGAACCTCTGCGCCGCGCAAGCCAGCGACGCGGCCCTCTACCAGGCCTTCAACGTCGCCACCGGAGAGTCCGTCACCATCTTCGAGCTCGCGCAGCGCATCGCCCTGGCGCTCGGCCGCCCCGACCTCGAGCCCCACCTCACCGCTGAGTTCCGCGAAGGTGACATTCGCCACTGCTTCGCGGACACCACCCGCGCGCAGGCGGCGCTGAACTTCAAGGCGGCCACCCCGCGCGACGCAGGCTTTCAAGAGCTCACCGCCTGGGCCGCTGATCAGCGCCCGGCCGAGTCGACCGAAGCGGCCAACGACGAGCTGCGCGCACGCAACCTCATTCAGCGAGTGAGCCGATGACCCCCGCGCTTCCACCCGGCGCATGGCACGCATTGCAATCACCGCTCGGCGCATCGGCCTTCATCTCGCGCTGCCCGCCGTCGTTGAGCACCAGGCGCGCGCGCAGCGGAGGCGTGACAGGCGCGTGGCGGAAGAAGTTGAAGTACGCGTTGGGGGCCATTCGCAGCTCGGTGCCCACGGCGTCGCGCACCACCATCGCGGCCACCTCACCCGATTTGATCACCGAGCCGGAAACGGTGAACTCGTCGTCGTGGCAGCACGCGCACGCGGTGCCCCAGCGTTCATCGGTCTTGAGCCCCGCGGCACAGCGCGCTGTCGCAGGCACGGCGGGCGCGCTGGGCGCCACGCCACACGAACACAGCAGCAAAATCACCCACCGCGAAGGCCAGCTCACCGCCCTTGCTTTAACCGGAGCCCGCTCATGATGCGAAAGACTCTCACGTCGTTGTTGCTGGCCTGGTGCTGCGCTTGCGGCCCGCGAGACCAGATTCACGCCCGGGTGCTCGACGCGGCCAGCGGGTTGCCTTTGGAGAACGTGATCATCTCGGGCGAGACCGGCGGCATCTACATCGACAACCCCGACAAGACGCAGGCAAACCCTGCCTACGTCTTCGGTGCGATGACGGACGCCAAGGGCACCTTCGTGCTCCCCCTCGAGAAGGGCACGCAGGTGGGCTTTCACACCTTCCTCGACGGGTATCGCTACGGCGCGCTGAACGTCGAAGGCGCGGGCTACGCGGTGACCGAGCTGACCATGAGCAAGAAGCTCGCAGACGATCTCTCGCCCACGTTGACCCAGCCGACGCTGAGCAGCAGCACGGTCAAGCGGGGTGAAGCCATCACCGTCACCGTCATCGCCACGGCGGCGAGCCAGGCCGACCCCCTCTCGGAAGAGATCATCATCGTCGAGCCCACCACGCACTTCAGCGTCGCGATGCAGCCGCCGGCGCCGGGAGGAAGGCCGGGCGCCTGGCCCGACGGCACCTGGGTGGCCACCTTCGCCGCGCCCGCGACCGCTGGGAAGTACACGCTGCACGTGGTGGGCACCTCTGAGCTGTGCGTCACCGCCGATGGGCTCACCCTCGAGCTGACCGTCGAATGAGCGTGACGTTGGCGGTGATGGCGCGGGCGCCCATCGAAGGCCGTTGCAAGACCCGCCTCGCAGCCTCGTCGGGTGCGGCGTGGGCGACGCGGTTCTACGAGGCCATGTTGCTCGACACGCTCGAGCGCCTGGGCCAACTGCCGGTCGAGCGGCACGTGGTGCTGGCGGCCCCTGAAGATGAAGGCGTCACGCGCCTCGAGGCCCTGGTGCCCGCACCGTGGCAGGTGGTGGCGCAAGAAGGCGAAGGCCTGGGTGAGCGGCTGCGCAACGGGGCCCGTGCGTTGTGGGTTCAAGGGGGTGCGGTGGCGTTGGTCAGCAGTGATTCGCCGACGATGCCGACGGCTGGAATGGTCGAGGCGCTGCGGGCGATCGCGGGGCAACACCGCGCCGTGTTCGGGCCCAGTGGAGATGGCGGTTACTACCTCGTGGGCCTGGGCACGCTGGCCGCCGACGTGTTCGAAGGCATTCCCTGGAGCACCTCGCACACCTTGAAGGCGACGCTCGAGCGCTGCGCGGTCTTGTCGCTGCCGGTGGTGCTGTTGCCGGTCGGCCATGACGTCGACGAAGCGGAAGACCTCGTGCGCCTGCAGGCAGAGCTGAGGGTCGATGCCTCGCTCGCGCCGCGGTGCCGCGAGGTCTTGCAGGCGGTCTTGCCGCGGAGTGACGCTTGATCAAGGTCGCGGTGATGCCGGCGTTGAATGAAGAGGGGAACATCGCGGCGGTCGTCCGCGGGATATCGGCCCACGTGGACCACGTGGTCGTGGTGGACAACGGCAGCACCGACGCCACCGCGCGCAACGCGAAGGAAGCGGGCGCAGAGGTCGTCTGGCAACCCGAGCGCGGGTACGGCGCGGCGTGTCTGGCCGGCCTCGCGCGGGCCCGTGAGCTCGGCGCCACGGTGCTGGTGTTTCTCGACGCCGACGGCGCTGAAGACCCGGCTGATGCGCCTGCCCTGCTCGGGCCTGTGCTGCGCGGCGAGTGCGAGCTGACGCTCGGGGCACGCGTGGCGCACTTGCGCGAGCCCGGCTCGATGACCACGACCCAGGGCTTCGGAAACTGGCTGGCGCCGGTGTTGATGCGGCTGACGATGGGCGCGCCGTTCACGGACCTGGCCCCTTTCAAGGCGATCACCCGCGAGGCGATCGATCGCCTGCACCTGGTGGATAGGCGGCACGGCTTCACCATCGAGTTCCTCCTCGAGGCGCACAGCCACCGACTGCGGGTCAGGGAAGTGCCGGTGCGGTGCCGCGCGCGGCAGTCGGGCGTCTCGAAGGTGTCGGGGACGCTGATGGGCAGCGCGCGGGCAGGGGTGAAGATCCTCACCACCGTCGGGCGCTACGTGGTGCGGCGGCCGTGATCAGTCGAGGTGCTTGCCCAGCAGCGGCAAGTACTTCGCGCGCACCGCCGGGCTGAGCAGCGACTTGTTCGACCACACCGCGAGGTCGAGCGCCGACTGGCAGCGGCAGGTCGACGGCGTGGTCGCGATGAGCGGCAAGGCGTGGCGCACCAACGAAAGCCCGTGCGCGGTGACGGCCTTCAGGTTCGCGATGACTGCGTCCATGACCTGAAGGGGGTTGCCGGCGCCGTGAGGCCGCCACGAGTCGTAGTCGGTGGGCAGGGTCACCGCCGCGTAACACAGCGCCGCTTCGCGAGCGTGACGCGCCTCGGGCATGAGGGTCATGCCGATGAGGTGCCCGCCCAGCTGCCGGTTCCAATGACTCTCGGCGCGCGTCGAGAAGGCCGGGCCTTCCATGCAGACGTAGGTGCCCGTGGGGTGGACGGTGGTGTCGACCTGCGGCGCCGCAGCGAGCAGCGCCGCGCGGAGCGTCGAACAAAACGGGTCGGAGAACTCGATGTGGACCGCGAGGTCTTCGTAGAAGGTCGGCTCGCGGTGGATGGTGCGGTCGACGACCTGGTCGGGCAACACCAGATGCCTCGGGGCGAATTCTTCTTTGAGGCTGCCCACGGCGCCGGTGGCGATGACGTGCGTCACCCCGAGCTTCTTGAGCGCGAAGATGTTCGCGCGGGACGGCACGCGACTGGGGTTGAGCAGGTGCCCTTCCCCATGGCGCTGGAGCAGCGCGAGCTGGAGCCCGCCCTGGTCGATGGTGACGATCGGGGCCGAAGGGCGGCCGAACGGGGTGTCGATGTCGTGCGTGACGCCGGTACCGAAGGCGCTCAAGGCTTCGCCGATACCCGTGCCACCGATGATTGCGATTCGACCGACCATGTCACCGTCTCCGAGCGAGGGCGTGCTCGCTCATGCTCGCTCATCCAGTGCCCTGCTGCCAGCAGCGCCGCGCGACCTTCAGGGCCACGAGACGACGGGGGCGGGAATGCGGGCCCTCGTCGCAGCGAGGCGCGGGCGCGCCGTACACACCTCGGACAGCGCGCTGCCGGTGATGGCGAAGACCTGCGCGGTCATGCCGGACAGGTGTTGATGAGGTGGAAACGGAAGCCAGGTCTGGTCGGTGAGGTACGTGCCCATCGGCACCGGGAGCGACACGTCGCCGTGGTTCTGCAGGACGACGAGGTAGAAGTCTGGCGCGACCTCGGGCGCCGTCCACGAGAGTGACCAGCCATCGGCCGCGAAGTGCACGCCCTGCGGCGGCGCGAAACGAAGCTTCATCTCGGGCTGGGTGCTCCAGGGCAAGGTCCAGGAGAAGCCGCGATAGGTCCTCGAGACCGCGTCCTGGTGCACCAACACCGAGCCCGAGACGGAATACGAATCGGGCTGCAGCGCCGGCAACGCGAGGGCGCCCAGGCCCTGCTCGCCTGCTCGCCCCTGCAGCGACGCGAGCCGAAGGCCCCCGGATTTCGCCGAGAGCGTCACCGGGTATTGCACCGCGCCCAACGGGCTCAGGGACGCATCGTCCCACGCGATCAGCTGATCAGCGCTCCGCGCCAGGGGCGTGAAGGCGCCGACCACGGTCACGAGGTCCGTCTTCGTCTGGAGGAAGACCCCCGCATCGAGGACCCCGGTCGCGATGGTGCGCGTGAAGGTGCCCGCGTCTTCACGAACGTGGTGCGCCAACGTGACCTGGCCGACCAGCAGCTCTCTCGAGCGCCAGCTCACCAGGTTCTCCTGCACCGTCGCGCTGCCTGCGTCAGGGTCGTACAACACCTGATCAGCGCCCAGCTCGGCGCTCGTCACCCTCAGGCTGTCTCCCGCGGCGGCCGGTTGCGTGAGCGTCACGTCGAGCTGCACGCCCGCACCGACGGTCCCGAAGACGTCATCACTGCAGGTCTCCAGGCGCTCGAGCGCGGTGAAGACGAAGCTGTCGTTGCTCACCTCGATGAGCGCAGGCCCTTCGGGTACGTCGCGGAAGACATGAGCGCCATCGGGGTCGCGCTGTGTTGATTCCTGGCGGCCGAAGAGCTCCTGCCACCAGACCACCTGCCGGTTCGCGTCCTGCACCGCGAGGCCCGCGGGCGTCACCACCCGCTCGCGCACCAACACGCGCAGCTCACGAAGCGGCCGGTCGTCGACCCCACCGTCGATGCCCCCCATCGGCATTCCACAACCCATCAACACCACCCCGGCCACCATCGTCATGCGCATCGGGCTGCTCCTCTTCGAGTGTGCGCGAACAACGGAGGCTCCCCTCAGCCGATTCATGGCGTCACATGCTTTGCCGAATTGTCCAGCCGACACCTGCCCGGTCGCGGCTCTCGATCAAGCGCTTCATCGGCAAGAAGTCTCAAGCCTCGAGCGCGACGCCTTCGTACAGCTCATCGACGAGAAACTTCACGCTCGGCGTCGCGACGACGACGGTCTCGCCCCCCCGGAAGTCGACCTCTTCCCAGCCGCTCTCGCTTCGCTGGAGGTGCGTCACACGACGCGCGCGATGCGAGACGATGAGAATGGCGCGCAGCGACGGGAGCTGCTGGTAGCTCCGAAGCTTTTCGGTTCGGTCGTAGTTCTCGGTCGAAGGACTCGTGACCTCGACGACGAGCATCGGGTTGGTCAGGGCGTTCGCGTCTTTCGGCGCGGCAGCGAGCGGGCCGCACACCATCGAGGCGTCGGGAAAGGTCGCGAGGTCCGCGTTCTCGATCAGGACCTTCAAGTCAGACGTGAAGACCGTGCAGCCTGGCGGCAAACCACGCTGCAGCAGCGCGATGACCTTCGCACCGAGTTGAGCATGCGAAGGCGTGCCTCCAGCCATCGCGTAGATCTCGCCCTCGAAGAACTCGAGCTTGATGTGGCTATCGGCGAGCGCGCCAAGGTATTGCTCATAGGAGTAGGCGCGGAGGCGGCGTGCGGTCGTCACCCCCGAACTCTAGCCGCCTCCGGTCCTAAACGCTTCGCGGCTGTCCAGGAGCCCATGCCCCTGCTCGTGGAGGACGGTGCGCGAAGACCTCTACTCCGAGGCGACCAACCGGCTGGTCCAGCTCCACAGCTCGCAGCTGCTCACCGGTCCCTGAAGGACCACGTCACCTCCGACAACACGCCGCGGCGACCTTGCGCAGCACCTCGAGCTCCGTCTTCCACGAGGCGTTGGTCGGAAGCTGATGCACCAGGCGCTCACGGAGCTGAAGCGCCGCTGCGTATTCGCGCTTGGCGACGACGACGTTGCCGAGCGCTGCGTTGGCGTTGCCGAGATCTTGATGAGCGAAAGACGCGTCGTAGGCCCAGTCAAGGTTCGTCGGGTCTTCGGCGTTCAGCTCGTCACGCATCACGCGCCGGCGCTCGTAGGTCTTCAGGGCCGTCGCCGCGTCCCCCCCGGCGAGCGCTGCGTCACCGATGCGGCTGAGGTTGCCGATGAGGTCGTGGCGACGGTTGCGATGCTTCGGGTCTCGCGAGAGCAACGCTTCCTGAATCACCAGCGCCTTGCGGAACTCGTCGAGCGCGCCCGCGTGATTGCCTTGCGCGACGAGGACGTTGCCGAGGTTCACGTGAGCCCACCACTGGTCCGCCAGCCGAGGCACCGCGCCGTCCTTCGCGGCCAACGCGTCGCGGAGCTCAATCGCGAGGCGAAACTCCACCATCGCCTCAGCGAAGAGCTTCTGGTCCTGCAGCACGAGACCGGCCTGCGTGTGGGTGAACGAGAGATCGCTCAGCCAGTCGGAATAGGTCGGGTCGCGCTTCAGCAGCAGCGTGCTGTCCGCGATGCTGCGCCGGTACTCGGCCAGCGCAGCCGCCAGCTCGCCCTGCCGCCGCAACACCCGCGCGACGCTATTGCGCCGGAACGAGACGTCACGCAGCCAACGCGGGTTGTTGGGGTCGCGCGCGTTCAGTCGTTCGGAGGTCTCCAGCGCCTCGCGGAAGGTCTTCAGCGCCCCCGGCTTGTCGCCCTTCTTGAGCAGCATGTCGGCCAATTGAGTCTGCACGTACCCACGGTCGCGCAGCCACATCACGTTGGTCGGGTCCGCGCGCGAGAGCTCGTCCACCACCGCGAAGGACGCGACGAAGCCCGCCATGGCGGCCTCGGTGTCCCCCTTCCACGCCAGCTCGTTGGCGACGTTGTTCTGGGCGGTCGCGTGGTCGTACCGCCACTCGCGGTTGGTGGGGTCGAGCGCGCTGAGCTTCGTCCGCAAGGAGAGGTCGAGCTGGTACTCGGCGAGGGCGCCGGCGCGATCGCCCAGTCGCACGAGCACGTTGCCGACCTTCGTGTGGCTGAGCGCGAGATCGCGCTGCCAGAGCGCGTTGCCCGGGTCGATCGTGGTGAGCGCTTCTCGAATCGCCATCGACGCGCGGTACTCGCGCAGCGCCCCCTCGAGGTCGCGTTGTTCCATCAGCGTGTTGCCGACGCTGTTGTGGATACGAGAGAGATCGCGCTGGAGGCTGGTGTTCTGCGGGTCGGCCGCGAGCAACTGGGCGCGCAACGCCTTCGCGTTCGAGAACTCCGCCAGCGCGGCGGGGAGATCGCCCTTCTTCTCGAGGAACATGTTTCCCAGGCCCGTGTGGGCCTCGGCGAGCCGGGCCCCGTTCTCCGGGGTGACGGGCAGCCCCTCGGCGCCGACGATCGCCGTTCGGAACAAGGCGATCGCCCCATCGGCGTCACCTTGCGCGTCGAGCACGCTGGCCACCTTCAGCTGACTGCTGACCAGCTCACCCTGGGCCGCGAGGTCGTTCGGCGCGCGCCGCACGAGCTCTTCGCGCACCGCGAGCGCGGCGCGAAACTGGGTCATCGCGCCCGGAAGATCGCCGCGGGGAAGCAGCACGTCGCCGATGTTGGACAGCGCCGCCGCGCGGTGCGCCTGCTCGAGTGGATCATCGACCTCGGTGCGGTTCGAGTAGTACGCGACGGCCTTGCGCGCGACGACATCGAGGAGCTCGAGCTTGCCGACGCCCTGCAGCTTGTCTCGCAGGTCCACCAGCATGAAGCTCATCAGCCCTTCGGCCTCGTCGCGGTTCTTCTCGGCGACGTGCCGCTGATCGTTGACGCGCTGAACGCTGATCACGGCCGACGCGACGAGCAACACCACGCCGATCGCGCCCACGGTCACCGGCGTGCGATGGCGACGCAGCCAGCGCTGCAAGAGCTGCCACTGGCTGTACCGGTGCGCGCCGACCAGCTGGCCGGTCTGGAACTTCTTGAGGTCGTCCGCGAGCTCCTGCGCGGTGGGGTATCGGTCTGCTGCGCCACGAGCCATCGCCTTGTTGACGATCGTGATCAGATCGCTCGGGATGCCCGGGGCGCGCGCTTCGATCGACTGAGGCGGTCCGGCGATCACCGCCTCGAGGACGTCCTTCGCCCTGGAACCCACGTATGGCGGGACGCCCGCAAGCACGTGGTAGAGGATCGCTCCGAGGGCGTACACGTCGGCGCGCTCGTCGACGAGCTCACCGCGGGCCTGCTCGAGGGGCATGTACGACGGCGTGCCCATGACCGAGCCCACCATCGTCTGCCCGGGACCCGCGCGCATCGGCCCCAGGTCGAGATCCGCGTGGTTCGACCCGTCGGCGAGGTCCTTCGCGAGGCCCCAGTCGATGACGACCGTCTCGCCGAAGGAACCGACGAGCACGTTCGCCGGCTTCAGGTCGCGGTGGATGACCCGCATCGAGTGTGCGTACGCGAGCGCGTCGACCACCGCGATGACGTTGGGCAGCAAGGCCAGGCGCTCGGTGAGCTGCGGGCGCGCGGCCACCACGTGATCGAGTGACTCGCCGCTGACGAGCTTCATCGCGTAGAACGGCTCGCCGCTGGGCCACTGACCCGCCTCGAGGATGTTCACGATCGACGGGTGCTGGAGCATGGCGGTGATGCGCGCCTCCCGCTCAAAGCGCACGTGGAGCTCGCCCGAGGCCACCAGCAGCTCCTTGATCGCCACGGGGCGACCCAGCCGGCGATCCCGCGCCTTGAAGATTCGGCCCATGCCGCCGCGCGCGATCTCCTCGCCCAGGACGTAGTTCGAGGGGTCCACCGGCTGCAGCGTGCCGAAGTCGACGGCGCCGCCCCCGACGGGCGCGTGGGTGGCGCCCATGCCGTCATCGGGCGCAGGCGTCGCCAGGCCCCCGGGCACCGCCGTGTTACCCAGCGCGTCGTCGTCAGTCATCGTGTTCCCCTCAGGGCCCGAAGGCAGCAAGGCCGGGCGCGAAGCCTACGCCCAGCGCGCCCCCGCGGGATGCCACAGACAAGCCGTCAGGTCGGAAGAGGCCTCAGGCGTTCGCCTCGACCTCGGCGAACACCACGAAATGATCGACTGATCAGTCGTGCGATGCTGCGGCCTGAGCCACGCATCGGGCTGGTCATCATTGCGAGGCGCGACCAACGTCATCGACACGGTGAACACGGCGAGCCGCATGGAATCGCAGGGAGTGACGGGGCGCATTCAGCTGACCGAGTCGACCCGCGCACGCCTGGCTGCCTCGTTCTCGCTCGAGGAGCGGAGGGGGGGGGAGTTCACCCCTCCCAGGTGGCCATCACCCGCTGCATCGCAGCGAGCCGCGCCTGCAGCTCTTCGCGCCGGGTGCTGATCATCACCATCACCACCACCACCGCGAGCCCCAGCAGCGAGAGGAACACCGCGCCCAGTCGCGGCTCGGCAAGCCCGCTGCGCACCAGCGTCGCCAGCACCGTGGTCACCAGCACGCCGGTGCCCAGCACCACGTAGCTGCGAATGCGCCAGTGCGTACCCAGCGCGATGCCGCCCAGACAGACCAACACGCACAACATCAACGCAGGCACCGAGGTCACGGTCAGCGGCGTCCACGCGACGGCCACGTACATCAGGCCCATGCCCCACGCGCGCAGCTTCACCGTCGTCGCAGCGCTCAGCTCGTCGACGAAGAACCGCGCCAACACCAGCACCGTGGCCCCCAGCGGAATCAGCAGCAACTGCAGCGAGCCGAAGCCACTGCCCAGCGCCGCGAACACGATGGCCGCGTTGAGTGAGAGCGCCGACACGATGGCGCCGCTGCGACGGCTGCCCGACCGGGCGATCCACGCGGCGAGCACCGAGAGGCCCAGCAGCCAGGCAGCGCCGAGGCTCCACGTGTGCCACGGCACGAGCACGGCCCCGAGCAGCGGCCAGGCCATCGCGCCCTGACGCAACGACTTCGCCGCCGCGTCGCGCCCTTCCCGCCCGAAGAATTGAGCAAGCCCCGCAAAGAGCGCCGAGACGCCGAGCAGCACCCACGCGTCGGTGAGATCCGGCATCGCGCCCATGCCCAGCACGCGAGCTGCGAGCGCTCCGGCCACCACGGCGCACTGCCCCAGCCACGCGCTGGGGCGCTCGTCTTCTTCCACCATGCGCCGCCACGCAATGAAGGCCAGCACGCCGGCCACCAGCACCGAGAGCACGGCCTCACGCGGCTGCGCCGAGGCAAGCAAGCACGTGCCGAGCGCGAGCTCACTCAGCGCGACCCAGGCGAACGCGTGCACCGAGTTCCTTCCGCCGCGGAGCTGCCGAAGGAGCGCCAACGCCGCGCTCGCCGCTGCCCACCACGGGAAGATGAGCACCTTGGGCGCGCCGGTCGAGAGCACCACGCCCACGAAGGCCATCACCACGTGAAGCGCGACCCCGGTGGCAGCCCACGCCCAGCCCTGCGCGCCCTGCTTCTCGCGAAGGAGCAGCCAGCTCGTCGCCGCGCCCACGCTCCAGGCCAACGGAATGAGCGGCGACTCGAGGTGAATTCCAGCGAGCACCATGCCCAGCAAGGCGAGCACCCACGACGCCTGACGCCAGACCGGCGCGACGCGCAGCTGCGTGTACCGGGTGCCGGCCCACGCGAAGCCCAGCGAGGCGATGCCCACCAGCGGCACAGAGACGTCGGACGGCAGCAGCACCGCGGCAGCCAGCGAAGAGAACAGCAGCCCCACCACCGCCTCGGCGCGACGCGCGGTCACGAGCAGCAACGGCGCCAGCCACAACGCGCGGGGATCCCGGTGTGCCAGCAACAAGGTCGAAAGCCCCACTGCACCCCAGAAGAGCGGGCCACACAGCGCGGTCTCTGATTCACGCCCCATCCAGCGCCACAGCGCCGAGGCCTGCGCGGACACCCGCGTCGAACGCAGCGCCATCGCCAGCAGCGCGGCCACCGTGGCGATCGCGAAACCCTGCGCTGCCAGCATGGGCTCGAGGCGCTGCAGCGAGGCGTGCACGTCGAGACCCGCCGCCAGGATCGCGACCGGGATCAACCCGGGCACGCCCAGCAGCACGGCGCCCACGCCCACCGTCACGGGCAACATCCACTGCGGCGCGAGCAGGGCCACCACGCCACCGAGCGCCACCGAAGCGCCCGCGGCGAACGCGCGGCGACCGGTGCCCTGACTCAGTCGAGCGCCCATCAGGAAGCCGACCATCGCCACCCCCAGGAGGAGCGCGAGGGGCGAGCCCGCCATCGGCGTGATGACGGTGAGGCTCGCCGCGCCAGCGATGGCCAACAGCAACGCGAGCGGCTCGACGTAGTGAAGCGAGCGCACACCGAGCAGGCGCTTGAGGTGCACCGGCGCGTGATGGGCCGCGGCGCCGAGCGCGACCAGGACGCCCACCGCGGGTGCACGCATCGGCTCGAAGGGCACCGCGATGGCCACGGCCACCGCCAGGCGCACCGCGGGCTGCACGCCTCCCATCAGGAGCAGCACGGCAAACCACGCCGCCGCGTGCGCAGGCTCGACGGCCACCGAGAGCGCCGCGACTGCAGCGGAGGCGAGGAAGAGCGCGAGGTGCTCGACCGTCAGCCGCTCAGGAGAGGCCTCGAGGGTGGGCAGACCCAGCGCCCTGCGAATCACCGCGAACGGAAGAAGCCGGCCCGCCAGCAACGCGATCACCAGCGCGCACCACCAGGGCCCCGCGACCGCGGCGAAGGCCACGCCCAACGCGAGCGGCTCTGCACGGCGGTTGGCGCGCGCCCAGACCAGCGGCAGCAACGCAGCGGCCAGCGAGAGTGCCAGGCTCGGACCGTGGAGCAGCGCTCCCGCCAACGCAGCGGCCGAGGTGAGGCTCGCGGCCAACGTGAGCGACGACTGGTTGAGGAGGTTGCGCCAGGCCCAGTCGCTCTCCTCGAGCAACGCGACGAACGCGGTGACCACCGCGATGCCCAGCAGCGCGTACGGAACGCTGAACCACGCGAGGCCCAACACCAGGGCCGCCGCGGGAACGGTGAGCCACGCGAGCAGCGCAGGCGTCGCCAGCAGCAGCACCGCCGCGATGGCGACGGGCGAATGATCAGACGTCTGCGCGGTGGCCAGCGCTGCCGCCACACCCAGCGCGGCCAACAACGAGCCCTGCCATGTGCGGCCCTTGAGCACCGCGTGCACCGACGCGATCGCCGTGAAGACAGCGGCGCAGAGCAAGCTCATCGCGTGGCTCCAGTCAGGCCAGAGACCCAGGCCCGGCGCGATGGACACCACCAACCCGACCAACGCGGGCGCTTCGAGAGCACCGCGCACCTTCTTGCTCACGAACGCCGACATCACGCCGAGCGCGAGGGCCGCGCTGAGCCAGACCCACCCGGCCGGAAGCACGAAGCTCACCGAAGGCACGAGCCGTGCGGTGAGCGTGCCACCCACGAGCGCAGCCACCCACCACGCGCGGCGAAGCGGCAAGGCAGCGAGCAGACCTGCGGCTGCGACGGCGATCACGCCCTTCAAGTCGACGTGGGTCGCGTGCGCGAGCGACCACGCCGGAGCAGCGATCGCCATCGAGGCCAACGCGGGGATGGTGGTGCGCCAACGACGGCCGCGCACCACGAGGAGCACCGCGCCCGTCAACGCCACCAGCGCCACCACCGCGGGCGACTCAAGGGCCCCCAGGGGAATGAGCGCAGAGAACCACGCGAACACCACCACCTGACGGTGAAGGGCCCGCGCGGCCAACACGCAGGCCACCGAGCTGAGCACGAGGGTGAACAACGCGACGGCACCCGGCAGCGGCCCCGCGAGGATGAAGGCCACGCCCCCTGAAGCGAGCGCTGCCCCCGAAAGCCAGCGGCGCGGCACGCGCGTCTCACGCACGACCGGCAAGGCATGGGCCCCCAGCGCGAGCAGCAGCGCCACGACGGCGGCAGGCCACCCCGGCGCGACCGTGAGGCCGAGCGCGAAGGCGAAGAAGACACTGAGCACGCTGCCTGCCGCCATCGCGTCGGCGCGGCGAGCCAGGAAGCCGACCGCGAGCAAGGGCAGGAGCAGCAGCGGCAACGCCACGAGCGCTGGGCGCGCATCGGAGCTCACGCTGATCATCGCGAGCGCACCGGCGGCAGCGCCAGCGACCGCGGAGCACCGCAGCCAGATGTGCGCCGAGAGGCTGCGCTCGTGCTTCGAAGAGCGATGCCACCTCCAACCGGCGATGAGCGTGCCGACCGCCACGAAGAGCGCCTGGTAGACCGACGCGTAGGATGCGGGCATCGGCGCAGCCGCGTAGCCGAGCAGCAGCTTCACCTGATCCCACCAGGTCCACACGATGGCGGGCACGAGCTGATCGACGCGCTGCCACGCGAGGTACGCGAAGGCATAGGTGCCCGCGAGCCACCAGGCGCTGCGCGGCGAGACCGCCCGGTCTTTCGAGAGTCGAGCGGTGGTCCACACGCCGAGCACCGCGATGAGCACGCACGCGGGGGCGACCGAGACGAAGGACCCCGCGAACGCGACGAAGAAGATCGACATCGCGACGATGGTGAGGGTGCCGCGGTTCTTCTCTTCACGCAGCCACAGCGCAGCCGAAGCGAGGCCGGCGCTGACGACCCAGATCGCCGCGAGCGCGCTCTGCGAGTGCGGCACCGAGATCAACAGTCGCGTGGCCAACGCAGCCACGGGAAGAAGAAAGGCCAGCAGGGTCACTCCGGTGCGCGCGGCGGTGGAGCGCGGGCCGGGGCGGAAGGCGAAGCCCGCGAGCACCGCGGGTACGAGGCTCAGCCAGCCGCCGGCCGCGGGCAACACCGGGGTCAGTCCCAGGCCGAAGGTGGCCAGTGAGACCGAGGCTGCAAGCAGCGGGGCATCGGGCTCTTCGAGATCCTTCGCGGCGCTGAAGGCCAGGCGGCCCGCGAGCGCGGCACCAGCGGCCAGCGCGAACCAGCTGAAGAGGGAACCGACGTCCAGCGCGAGAACGGCCAGTGGTGCGATGAGCGCACCGATGCGCCGAAGGATGACGGCAGCCGGGCGGGTGGTGTCCTTGCGCGCGAGCGCGGCTGCCCAGAGCGCGAAGCCGACCGCCCAGACTTCCACCAGGCCGAAGACGGTCAGCGCTTGCACGCTGCTGGTCATGCCGTCCCACGCGTCGCGCACGAGATAGAGCGCGCCCGAGAGAATCAGGAAGGCGCCGAGGAACCAGCCGAGGCTCTCGTGAAGGAGCGGCTTCCAGGTCAGCTGCCAGCGCGAGGGTTCACGCGGCGCGGGGGGAGGCGGCGGCGCACTCGCGACGGGGATCAGCGGTGAGGGCGGTGGAAGACGGGGTTCGCCCTCACCCCAGGCCTCTTCCTGAAGGAGAGGGAGCGAGAGGCTCTGGGTCATTTCTACCTGCGTGGGTGATTCCTGAACCGGGGCCATCGCCTGATCCGGCGACAGGGCGCTGGCGAGGGCGGCTTCCTGACGCCGGTAGTACTCGGCGATGGCCCGGCGGGCCGAGGTGGGAGCGAGGCTCTCATCCCACACGGCGACTTCATCGAGCAGCCATCGCACCCGATCCAGATCGGCCTCGATCAAGGGTGTTGCGCGTTCGATCAGCTTCGATCCGCACAGCACACAGAACTGACCGAAGGGCCTCTCGCGACGGCAGGGCTCGCAGAACATGACTCAACCGTCACTTCACTCGCCGTTCCGACCCCAACTGCCTGAATGCACGGCCCCCCGAGACAACCTGCGCGAAGAGCTGCTCAGCTGTTGCCCAGCTGCCCAAGCGCGTGGTTCGCGACTTGCTAGGCATCACGACCATGGCTCTTCCCGCAACCAAAATGGCGCCTCGAATGAGGGTGCTCCTCGCGGAGGACGAGACCGTCACGCGACGGTTGCTCGAGGCCCAGATGACGCGGTTCGGCTTCGAGGTCATCTCAGTCGCGGACGGCCTGGTCGCCTGGAACATTTTGCAATCGCCTGACGCGCCTTCTCTGGTGGTGCTCGATTGGAACATGCCGGGCCTCGATGGTCCCGACGTCTGCCGCCGCATGCGCGAGAGCACGCGCAGTGGGTACACGTACATGCTGCTGGTCACCGCTCGCAACGCGAAGAGCGACGTGGTGCAGGGGCTGTCGGCAGGCGCCGACGACTTCATCTCGAAGCCGGTCGACCCCGACGAGCTGCACGCGCGGTTGCGCACCGGTGAGCGCATCGTTCGGCTGGAGCAGACGCTGGGTCAACAGGTCAAAGAACTTCAGGCCGCCGCCGAGCACGTGCGCGAACTGCAGGGAATGATTCCCATCTGCATGCACTGCAAGCGCATTCGCAACCAGTCGCAGATCTGGGAAAAAGTGGAGACGTACATCGAGCAGCGCTCGGACGCGAAGTTCAGCCACGCGCTGTGCGCCGAGTGCCTCGATACCCACTATCCGGACACTGAAAAGCCGTAGGCACATGACGAAGCCGTGACAGTGCCCTGAGAGGGTGGAGTCGACATGTTCGGCACCCTCGGCTCACTCGTTCGTTTCCTGGTCGGCTTCACCTGGCTGGCGCTGTGCTCCACGATCATCGTCGTCGTGCTGGTGCTGCTGCTCCCGTCGCGGGTGCTCCGCGTGAAGGTGTGCAACTTCTACGGCAAGGTCATCGGTCGGACGATCACGTGGTTCGCCGGCGTGACGCCGAGCGTGGCCAACCGTGAGCGCCTCGATGCTTCGATGCCGGCCATCTACGTGTCGAACCACACCTCGACGCTCGATCTCTTCATCGGCATCTGGCTGTGCCCGTACGGCGGCTGCGGCGTGCTCAAGAAAGAAGTGGTGCGGGTGCCGTTCTTCGGCCAGCTCGCGCTGCTCTCGGGTCATCTGCTGATCGATCGGGGCAACAAGGATCGCGCGGTCGAGAAGCTGCGCGACACCGCGAACTTCGTGAAGAAGAACCGCCTCGGCATCTGGATCATGCCTGAGGGCACGCGCAGCCGCGATGGTCACCTGCTCGCCTTCAAGAAGGGCTTCGTGCACATGGCGATCGCGACCGGGTTTCCCGTGGTGCCTGTCGTCGTTCACGGCGCTCACAAGAACTGGGAGAAGGGCACGTTTGCCTTCAAGCCCATGACGCTCGAGATCGAGGTTCTTCCGGCCATCGACACGACCGGCTGGAAGGAAGAGACGGCCGGCGAGCATGCGGATCAGGTGCACGCGGTCTTTGCAAAGACACTGCGTGAAGATCAAAAGCCGCACGCGATCGTGCCGGTGGCGGCTGTGATGTCGCCGTCATCGCAGGCCGCTTAGGTCGAGTTACTCTCCGCGGAGGAAGAAGGTCACCGGCTCGTTGCCGAGGTTGATCACGTCTCCGCTCTCGAGCTCGCGGGTGGTCAGCCGGTCTTCGCCGAACCAGGTTCCGTTCGAGGAGCCGAGATCTTCGATGGAGAAGAGAATGCCCTGGCGCGTGATCGCGACGTGCTCGCGGGAGACGCGCGGGGAGTCGATCACCAGATCGCAATGGGGACCGCGGCCGATGACGAAGCGGTCGGCGGTGATGCGAATGGGCTCTTCGCCTTCACGCTCGAGATAGAGCGCGATCGGCACGGAGCGGAGCACGACGGTGCTCTCTGCCGGCTCGCCGATGTCCGTCTCGCCGGTGTTCGCTTCGAGGCTCGGGTCATCGGGTTCTTCCACCGGCGCTTCGGGCGGAGTGGGCGCAGGCTCGGGGACGTCGTCCTGCACGGGCGCCCACGCGGGCCAGGGCCTGGCGAGCTTCTCCAGATCAGCGTCGATCTCCGCCATGCGCACGAGCGCGGGTCCGAGGTCCACGCCCGGAACAGGCGGAGCGATGGGTGGGGATCCCTCGCCCCTCGACAAAAGCTCGGGATCGCTCGGGATGATTGGTGCCGGGGGCTGCGGCACCGGAGCCCGTTCATCCCGAGAGGGTTGATC